>CAZBMY010000120.1:0-7097 GCA_964492855.1 uncultured Flavobacteriaceae bacterium | reverse complement strand
CATATAATTAAAACAAAAAAAATTGATTAAAAATCAGAATTGACATGTGAAACTAAATCTATTTACTACCTTAGATTTATGAAATCAAAAATTAAGTTTCTACTAATAATTGTTACACTTTTTAACTGTAATTCGCCCAAAGAAAAAGACAAACAAGATGTAGAATCGGCATCAAACATCTACTCTGAAGGTATAACTGTTGCGGTTGATGTAGTTAAATCTGTGGATTTTAAAAAACAAATTATATCTAATGGTACCATAGAAGCTTTACAAAAGACAGAGCTCCGTTTTAAAACCAGTGAACGTATTGCATCAATAAAGGTTAGAAATGGGCAACGAGTTAGTAAAGGGCAAACTATAGCCATTTTGGACAATGCGGTTTTTAGTAACCAACTAAACAAAGCGCAAATAGAGGTTGAGAAGGCAAAAAGCAAATTACAAGAAGAAAAGATAAATTATGGTATTGGCTCATCTACCGATGAGTCTATAGATGCAACTATTCTAAAAAACCTTAAAATAAAAAGCAGTCTTTTTGAGGCGCAAAATGCATTAGAAAATGCCCAAATACTTTACAACCAAACTATAATAAAAGCACCTTTTTCTGGTATTATTGCAAGTGTTGAAACAAGAACGGGTGATTTTATAACATCATCAGATGTATTTTGTACGCTAATAAACCCTAAAAATCTTGAGGTAGTATTCAATGTTTTAGAAAATGAGCTTCAATTTTTATCTAAAAGCCAGGAGGTTTCAATTATTCCATTTGCTGATACGTCTAAAAAATACTTTGGAAGTATTACAGAAATAAACCCTTTGGTGGATGAAAACGGTCTTATACAAGTCAATGCTAAAATAAAAAGCAATGACAATTCTCTATTTGACGGTATGAATGTTAGGGTGTCCACAAGTAAGGCCATGGAAAATGCTATAGTTGTACCAAAAGAAGCCTTAGTATTGCGCTCAAATAGAGAAGTTGTATTTACGTACCAAAATGGTTTAGCCAAGTGGAACTATGTGAAAATCTTAGATGAAAACAGTGATAATTATGCGCTTAAAGAAGCTGTAAAGATTGGAGATACTATTATTATTTCAGGTAATATGAATTTAGCGCATGATGCTAGAGTTAAACTAAATAATGCCAATAATTAACTAAATTAAGGCATGGTAAGATTCTTAACCCAAAGACCAGTTGCTGTATTTATGGCAACTTTTGCTTTTTTACTTTTAGGTATCGTAGCTTCTTCACGCATCCCTACAGCTTTAATGCCTGATATCGCCATACCAGAAATTACAGTTCAACTTTCCTATACAAATAATACAGCCAGAGAACTTGAAACTAATGTTGTAAGACCTTTACGTAATCAATTATTACAAGTCGCTAATTTAAAGGATATAGAAACTGAGACTAGAGATGGTTTTGCAACTCTAAAACTAATTTTTGATTACGGCACAAATACGGATTATGCTTTTATAGAAACTAATGAAAAGGTAGATGCTTCTCTTAATTATCTACCAAAAGACTTAGACAGACCAAAAGTTATTAAAGCTTCTGTTACAGATATACCTGTACTTAATCTTGCGATATCTTTAAAAAATGAATACCCTGATAACCGATTTCTAGAGTTAAGCGAGTTTTCCGAAACAGTTATTAAAAAACGTATTGAACAACTCCCTGATATTGCATTGGCAGATATGAGTGGTCAAACGGCTTCGGAAATTATTATTACACCAAACACCAATAAACTTCAGAGCCTAAACATTACAGCTGACCAGCTCATAAATACCATTAAACAAAATAATTTTGAGTTTGGTAATATGGTGGTGCAAAACGGCATTTATCAATATAATTTTAAGTTTTCTAATCCGCTTCGCAGTAAAAAAGACATCGAGGACATATACCTCAACATAAATAAAAAGCTGTTTCAAATTAAAAACTTGGCAACCGTTAATGTTGTTCCAGAAAAAGAAAGAGGCCTTGTTTTTATTAACGGTAAACGTGCTATTGCTTTGGCAATGATTAAGCAAGCTGATGCAAGAGTTTATGAATTAAAGGAAGCTTTAGAAACCCTCACAACAGCATTCAAAACGGATTACCCAAATCTAGAATTTACAACGACACAGGACCAAACCAAATTGTTAAAACTATCGATTGATACTTTAAAATCAAGCTTATGGATTGGGAGTTTATTAGCGATATTGATTATGTTCTTTTTTTTAAAAGATATAAAATCACCTTTAATTATAGCCATAAGTATACCTGTATCATTAATCATTAGTTTGCTATTAATGTATCTTTTTGGGTTATCGATTAATATCATATCTCTATCTGGCTTAATACTAGGTGTAGGCATGATGATAGATAATGCCATTATTGTTATAGACAATATTACCCAAAAACTAGAGTCAGGTCATAATCTAGCAAATGCCTGTATTGAAGGTACTAATGAAATTATAACACCACTTATAAGTTCTGTATTAACAACTTGTTCTGTATTTCTTCCATTATTATTTTTAAGTGGGATTACTGGGGCTTTATTTTACGACCAAGCTTTAGCAGTTTCTATAGGTCTATTTTCCTCACTAATAGTTTCTATTGTTTTAATACCTGTTATTTACAAACAACTTAAAAATAGGAATTTTAAATTCGAAAAATGGTTTCGCCTTAACACCAAAACGCAACACATTGAGGATTGGTACGAAAAAGGTTATAACTATTTCTTTGCTAAAAAGTGGATAGTCTATACCGTGGCTATTTCAGGAATAGTAATGGCCATTTTCTTTTTTAAAACGATGGATTACTCTCAATTACCTGAGATAAATCAAAATGAAACTATTTTAGTTATAGATTGGAATGAAAACATCAATGTAAAAGAAAATCAAAATAGAATTCAACAGTTTCTAAAGGACATTCCTGAAATTGAATTGCATTTTTCTCAGACTGGAGAGCAGAAGTATTTATTACAGCGTGATAATACCAAAAGTTTATCTGAAGCATCAGTTTATATAAAAACCAAGACCTTTGACGAAATAAAAAGTATAAAATCAAAACTATCTACAAACATAAAAAAGGTCTATCCTTCAAGTAGTTTTAAGTTTGAAGCACCAAAAACCATTTTCGAATATATATTTGGTACTGATAAAAGTAAACTGACTGCTCAAGTTTTCTCTAAGTCTTCGCTAGAAGTGCCTTCTGAAGAAAAATTATCAGATGTTGAATATTTAATTTCCGATAAATCAAATTCAGAAATACCTTTAAAACAAACAGCATCCATACAGATTATTCAAGAAAATGTATTACTCTACAATGTTGATTATAATAGTTTAGTTAATGAATTAAAAACAGCTTTTAATGAAAATTTTATAGATAATCTTAAAACAGCTCAGCGTTTTATTCCTATAAAACTGAATTATGAAAGTAAAGAGTTCGATAATATCATAAACACTTTATTTGTTAAGAACACAAATGAGGTTAATATCCCTGTGAAAAACCTTATAAAAGTTAATAATATTGAACAATACAAAGCTGTTAAAGCCAACAGAAATGGAGAGTATTTAGGGTACAACATAAATGTCAGCGATAATATAGAAAACGACATAAGACGAATCCAAGACCAATTTAAGTCTTCAAAAGATTTTAATGTACGATTTTCTGGAAGTTGGCTAGAATTAAAAGCTTTAAATTCCCAACTCATTATAGTTGTAATTGTGGCCTTACTACTGCTCTACTTTATAATGGCGGCTCAATTTGAATCTTTATGGCAACCACTAATCATATTACTGGAAATCCCTATTGATATTGGTGGTGCATTATTTTTGCTCTGGCTATTTGGAGGCACAATTAATGTTATGGCTGCTATTGGTATCGTGGTAATGAGTGGTGTTATTATTAATGATAGTATTCTTAAAATCCATACTATTAATTTGCTACGTAAGAAAGGATTGTCTGTCGAAGACGCCATAAAACAAGGAGGAAAATTGCGTTTAAAACCAATTTTAATGACCTCTTTAACTACAATTTTAGCCTTAACACCATTTTTATTTATTAATGGTCTAGGTGCTGAATTACAAAAGCCTTTAGCATTAACTGTCATTGGAGGTATGCTTATTGGTACATTTATTAGTTTGTATTTTATACCTTTAGTTTATAATGCTTTGAGTAAAAAGTAAGTTAATGGCTTACTTCAATTAAGCTTTTAGTTATCAGTAATAACAATCTGTTTTTTAAATTAGCGAATGACGATTTTGTCTTATAATTATTTAAATTTTTTATTATGAAGAAAAAAATTTTAGGTTTTATTGTAACCGGTTTATGTGCATTTGCATTGATCTTTACTATAAACACTGCTCAAGCTCAAGAAGCATCTATTGATGAGACTGGTGGCCCTGTAATAGGTGCGAAACAATGCGTATGTAAAGGTAGTAGTTGTGAATCTTCAGCGTTTATTTCTTTAAGAAGAAAATGTGGTAAAGAGCCATGTGGAGGTAGTCCAACTAATGTACCTGGTATCCCTAATACTGGACCTGTTGTTTGCAGCTAACATTTTAAATTTACTTGTAGAGGCTTTTACTCAAAAAGCCTCTACTTATTAAGCCAAATAATGAAAACACTAATTAAACTTTTATTTTTTCTCTTGGTAATTTCTTGCTCGAAAGATAAAACCAAAGATATAACCTCGACAGAATATTATAGTAAGGCCAAAAACTTAGCTACAAAGAATTCTTTATCTAAAGTCGCAACTATTGAACTAAAAACTTCAAAAATGGATAGTTCAATCAATTCTTCCTTTGTAGGTAATTTATGGGTTAACAATAACAAATTATATTTTTCTGATTCGCATTTCAATTATGTTTTTAATTTAGATTCCAATGGTAATTTAATAAATACACATTTAGGAAAAGGAGGAGGACCAACAGAAATAGAAGATTTAGATGACATTGTACCAAACAAAGATGGAACTTATACTGTTCTTAGTTCCTATGATACATCTATTTATAATTTTGACAGATCATGGAATAGAATAAGTAAGGTTAATATAGATTTTAATTTGAAAAGAAGCTACACTGAAGTACTCAAAAATCCAGAACCTTCATTACCTGAATCATATGAATTAGAAACCGGATATGAGGATATATTGAGGTATTGGGATAGAGATTATGTGGCTATGGCTGTAAGCGCATCACATCCAAGCTTTAATGGATATTATGATAGTGATTTATTTTACAATAACTCTAGAATTATTACATTAATTAATAAAAAAACAGGAATGATTGAAGAGTTTCTCGGCAGGAGACCTCCTATATATTTAAAAAGGCAAAACATACCTAGTTTTAATCATTTTAAATTTGAAGTTGATAAGGAAAAAGTATATTTAAGCTTTTTTCCAGATTCTAATATTTATCTTATTGACAAAAAAAGCAAACTTGCTTTTGGTAAATTTGGCGAACCTGGAAGAGAAATGAAAACCAGCTATAGGCTTACAGACAATTATGAACAAGCATTAGAAAACGAAGCTGTAGATTTAGAAATTTATGGGTACTACAAACATCTGAAGATAATACCTGAGGATAATTTGATTTTTAGAAGCTACACAAAAGGGAAAGATACCACAACTGACGGACTTCAGATTTACAAAAATTACAATCTTATAGGAGATTTAGATGTCCCAAAAGGCTTTAAAATGGTAGGTAAAATTAATGATGATTATATTGCTACTATTAGTAAAGAAACTAGCGATGAAGATGTATTAATTTATAAAGTCAAATTTATATATGAAGATTAATTTTTTTTGTGTCATATTTTTAATTACAATTTCGTTAACTGGACAAAATAAGTTTATTGATTTTGAAGGCTTTATACATGACGAAAGTACAAACCAACCAATATCAGACGTACTTATCATACAAAATAACGGCTTAATTGGCTTTTCTGATAAAGATGGACGATTTAATTTGCGTGTTGATATATCTATTAGTAATTCTGTAACCTTAAAGCATTTCTCGTATAAGCAAATTACTCACAAAATAAATGAGTCTAAAAACAATAAAATTATTCTTTCGCCTTTAGTAAATGTTCTTGATGAAGTTTTAATTGGTTTTGATAATGAAGCAGAAGACATCATATCTAAAGTACATAAAAAATTTAAAAACACCTATAGAAAAGACCCATATTGGGCATCTTCTAACTTAAAGCAAGTTGTAACACTAAACGATTCATTACCAGGATATATTGAAGGGAATTACAACATATTTATGGTTGGTGATGATAAAGATGTATGGAACTTACCAATTTTAATTCCCTTAGAAACAAAAAGAACCAAAGAAAAATTTACTGAAGCATTTGGTACTAAAGAACAGAAAAAGCAAACTAAATTTTATAACAATTTGGGGCTTAATCTAATTTCTGATGGTTTTTTAACAAGCTATAGGTTTTTTGAATTTGCACATCCACTTCTAAGAAAAGGCAAACGAAACTATAGTTTTTCCCTCGACGATACAATTATAATAGATGGCATAGAACATTATGTAATTAGCTATAAATCATTAAAAGAAGTAAATAATATCAAAGGGCGCAAGTTTCGTGACATGAGAGGTGAGATTGTTTTAGAAAAAAAATCATTAACATTAAAAAGTATTAGCTCTCTTCATCGTCGGTCTACTTATAAAAATAGCCCTGGTGTAGACAATATATTTACAATTAATTATCAGACAATTGATGGCTTGGTTTATGTTAAAACTATAAGCTATAATATTAAAAATAAGACTTCAAATATTGCATTAAATATCGAAGGCATAATAAACATAAATAAAGTAAATACTAAGCCTGCAGAAAACTATAGGAGAACTATATCTCCTAATAGATATTTATTCCACTCGTCAGATATATATAATAGCTATAATTCTAATCTTTGGTTAAATAATGTAAGTAAACCTAATTTTTTAGAGCTGAAGTATTTTGGAGGCAAAATCAAAAATGAAGCTTTCATCAGAGGTGCTAATCAAAAAATAAACCCCAAAGAATTATATCCTGGAACGAAAGAAAGTGAGAATAAACTATTGGAACTAATGCCTAAATCAACAAAATGAAAACTTTGAAATAT
>CAZBMY010000119.1:0-7141 GCA_964492855.1 uncultured Flavobacteriaceae bacterium | reverse complement strand
AATCTAACTGTTAATTTCGCTGAAAGCTCTAGTCAGACAAGTACTACTAATGATTTTGTAATTACTAGAACATGGACAGTGAGTGATGCTTGTAATGAAGCTACGTTTATTCAAGTTATTAATGTGTCATTACCTAATATAAGTGCTTCAAATGCAGAATTCTGTATTGGAGATGATGTTGACTTCGATTTATTTGATGCTTTAAATTCAGATGTAGATACATCTGGTACTTGGACTGTAACTTCGGGTGATGCAACAATCAATGGAAGTATATTTAATCCAACTACAGTAGCCAACAATGATGGTGACGATAACCCTAATACATTTAATGAATTAGACTTAGGTGATTATATTTTCACTTATACTCTAAATGACACATGTGCGACATCTGTTGATGTGGTAATAACATTAAATGATGATTGTATAGTATTAGCTTGTGGTAGAGATGATGTAAACATTTCAAATACTGTAACTGCAAACGGTGATGGTATAAATGAATTCTTTGAAGTGAATGGTATAGAAAATTGTGGATTTGTTACAGAAGTACAAATCTTTAATAGATGGGGTGCTGTTGTTTATAAAAACGATAACTATCAAAATGATTGGAGTGGTCAAGCAATAAGATCATCAGTCGGAAATGCTAGTACTGTACCAACCGGAACATACTATTACGTTATAACACTAAGAAATAGTGGCTTAGAACCATTTGCTGGTCCTATTTACATGGTAACTGGTAATTAATATAATAAAGTAAAAACTGAAACCTATGAAGTTAAATAAATTTTACGGCGTTGCATTTATGTTGCTGATCACATCAGTAGCCTTTGCACAGCAGCTTCCGCAGTTTACACAATATATGTTTAATACAATATCTATTAATCCTGCTTATGCTGGATCTAGAGAAACATTAAGTGCTGTAGGATTACACAGAAGTCAGTGGGTTGGCCTTGAAGGAGGACCACAAACTCAAACGCTGTCTATACATTCGCCATTGAAAAACGAAAAGGTTGGACTTGGATTATCTATTATAAATGATGAACTTGGTTTCGAAAACTTTCAATATGTATATGGAGATTTTTCATATACTATTCAAACAGGTGTAAAGACTAAATTGGCATTTGGTGTAAAAGCCGGAATTACAGCTTATAACCTAGATGGTGATTTTCAAGCGACAGGTAGTCCAGATTTTGGTACTGGCCAAGTAGACCCATTAATCTTTGGTTTTGAAGACCGATTAAATTTCAATGTAGGTGCTGGTGTATATTGGCACAGTGACAGATGGTATATGGGCCTCTCTGCTCCTAGAATATTGAATAATGAATATACAGGTCAAGGTACTTTTGAAGCTTTAGAAAGAGTGAGTTATTACTTTACTGGTGGTTACGTTTTTGACCTTAGTGAAAACGTAAAGTTAAAACCATCTACGTTACTTAAAGCTACAAACGGTGCTCCACTATCTTTTGATGTCTCAGCTAATTTCTTATTCTATGATAAGTTTTGGTTAGGTGGAGGCTACAGGATTAATGAACAAGCAGCAGCCTTGGGCGGAATTGTAGATTTTCAAATTTCTAAACAATTACGTATTGGCTATGCTTATGAGTATCCATTATCAGATATAAGACCTTTTACGACAGGTACACATGAATTTTTATTAATGTTCGAAGTCTTTAAGAATACGAGAATAAAATCCCCAAGATACTTCTAAAAAGCAATAACTATGAAAACAAGACTATTCTTAATTATATTCTCTCTGTGCTTTTTATCAAATTTTGCGCAGAAGAAACTTGCCAATAGGTTTTATAACAACTTTGGATATGTAAAAGCTGCTGAACTCTATGAACTCGCAGTAGAGAAAGGTGATAGTTCATTAAAAGTACTAACAAGACTTGGAGATTCTTACTATAATAATGGTAAAACTGAAGCTTCAGCAAAGTGGTATGAGCTTGCTGTTCAAAAATATGAAGACGACTTAGATTCTGAATATATATATAAATATATTCAATCTTTAGTAAGTACTAAGCGTTATGATGAAGCAACCGAATGGGCTAACAAGTTGTTGCAAATGCAAGAAGAAAATCCAGAAAGAGAATCTTATATTCAAGAAGGATTTGATGTTTATAAAATTTCTCCAGAAACTGATGAACGTCTCATTGTAAAATTAAAAAATTTAGATATTAATTCTGAATTCTCAGATTTCGGAACCTATGTGAATGGTAATACGATGTATTTTTCTTCTGCTAGAGATAAAAGCAGTGAGCTTTATGCATGGAATAAAGAACCTTTTCTTGACATCTATCAAACTGACATTAGTAGAAATGGAAAAGACATTTCTTATGGAAACGTTAGTAAAATAAATGCTCAAGGTATTAATTCTGCTTATCATGAATCTTCAATTGCGATTACAAATGATGGTAAAACTATGTATTTCTCTAGAGATAATGTTACTAAAAGAAATAAGCTAGATTACGCTAGAGACGGAACAAGTCATTTAAAAATTTATAAGGCTACATTATCTGAAAATAATGTTTGGACTGATATTGAAGAATTAGATTTTAATGATGAAGTTTTTGGAACCGCCTTCCCAGCATTAAATGCTGATGATTCTCAATTATATTTCTCATCTGATCGTGAAGGTGGATTTGGTTCCTCTGATATATATGTTGTAGACATTAATAGTGATGGCACATATTCTGAACCAAGAAATTTAGGTCCAGAAATCAATACTGCTGGCCGAGAATCTTTTCCTTTTATTGCAGATGATAATACGCTTTATTATTCATCAGATGGACTATTAAATTACGGTTTATTAGACATATACAAATCAAACATCCTAAATGATTCTTCTGCTGAATCAGAAAATCTGGGTGAGCCTTATAATTCTGGTTATGATGATTTTGCATATATCATAGATTCAAAAACTAAAGAAGGCTATTTATCTTCTAATAGAGAAGGTGGCGCTGGTAGTGATGATATTTATGGATTTAATGCCTACTTGTGTGAGCAGGTTATAGAAGGTGTTACGTTAGATAAAAGAACAAAATCTCCTTTAGCTGGTGTGCAAGTAAGATTACTAGATGAAGATGGTAAATTATTAAAAGAAACAACTTCTGGAGAAGATGGCACTTATAAATTTGAAGGTGTTATCTGCCAACGTACATATACTGTTGTAGGTAATAAAGATGACTACAAACAAGATCAAGAAGTAGTGGCTACTGATGATGTAAGTGATAAAGTCAACAATATTGTTGACCTAGAACTTGAACCTCTTATTGTTGCTAACGAAATTG
The DNA here is from genome assembly GCA_964492855.1 of uncultured Flavobacteriaceae bacterium. GTDB lineage: Bacteria > Bacteroidota > Bacteroidia > Flavobacteriales > Flavobacteriaceae > Winogradskyella. The sequence continues at coordinate 3,854 of CAZBMY010000119.1, read as the reverse complement.
TGCTTAATCCTATTTTCTTTGATTTTGATAGAGCAAAAATTAGAACTGATGCTGAGTACGAATTAGAGAATATTGTAGACGTAATGAGAAAGCACCCAGAAATGGTTATTAAGATTGAATCTCATACAGATAGTCGTGGTCCTGATGGATATAACATGAGATTATCAGACCGAAGAGCAAAAGCAACTAGAGATTATATAATATCTAGAGGCATTGATGCTAATCGTATTGAAAGCGCTATCGGTTATGGTGAGAGTCAATTACTTAACAAATGCTCTAATGGTGTAAAATGTTCTAAAGAGGAGCATCAACTAAATAGACGTTCTAAATTCTACATTATAAAAGAATAAAGAATGGTTAGATATAGCTAAACGTTAGATAAACAAAAAATCCAGCACATATGCTGGATTTTTTGTTTTATATTCTATATGCTAGATCTTTAAAAGTCTATACTAGATATTGTGTCGTAATAAATACTCTTTACAATACCATCAGACAATCCAATCTTTGGCACCAGTATATCCTTGGCACCACTCCATTTCATAGCAGATAAATAAATCCGTAATGCCGGTATAATTACATCTGCCCTATCTTGATTAAGATTGAGTTCTGTAATACGCTCTTCGTACGTGTAATTTTGTAAATCATTATAGTAACTAGATAGATAAAAGTAGGATAATGGCTTACCTATATCTTTTCCAGAAATTTTGAAAATTTTATTAATATTTCCCCCTGAACCTATGAGCTCTATCTTATCATAAATCTTAGTGTTAGCTTTAATCCAGTCTTCTAAAGATCGCCATGTTTCGTTTTTTACATTATCATTGAGTAAACGAACCGTTCCTATTTTAAATGATTTTGATTGCACTTTTTCTGAATTATAAATCACAGAAAACTCTGTACTACCACCTCCTACATCAACATACAAATACGTTTTATTAGGGTTGATAAATTTATGTAAATCCGTGGCAGCTATAATAGTAGCTTCTTCTTCTCCATCTATTATATCTATATATACTCCTGAATTGTTCTTTACTTGTTCACATACCTCTTGCCCATTAGAAGCTTCACGCATGGCTGAAGTCGCACATGCTTTATACTTTACAATTTCATGAGATTTCATTAATAAAGAAAAGGCCTTCATTGTGTCTAAAATTCTACCTTTATTATAGTCTGAAATATGTCCTTTGGTAAAAACATCTGCTCCTAATCGAATAGGAACTCTTACAAGTGCATTCTTTTTAAAAATTACAGGCTTATCTTTTTCCTCAATAATACTTGTAATCAAAAGCCTAACTGCATTTGATCCAATATCTATTGCCGCAAACTTTTTTATACTTAACATTTATGCATTTAATTGATTTTGATGATAATCGTATATTTTAAATTGTGAGCGAAGCGCTTCAGAATCGTCACTAGATTTATAACTATTATCTTGCTCTTGATTAATAATCCTTGCCTTTATATTGTCATTCCAATAAATATCAAATATATCTTGCAACTCTTGCTTAATATTCTCATCGTAAATAGGACAACTAACTTCTACTCTATTATCAATGTTCCTAGTCATCCAATCTGCTGAGGAAATATAGATTTTTGGGTTTTCTTGATTAGAAAAAACATAAAGACGCGTATGTTCTAAAAATTTATCTATAATGCTTATAACTTCAATATTTTCGCTCATTCCTTTTATTCCAGGAATTAAACAACAAATTCCACGAACTATCATTTGTATCTTAACACCGTTTCGACTTGCTTCATATAACTTATCAATCATCTTATAGCTACTAATGCTATTCATTTTTAGTTTAATATAAGCTGATTTTCCTGCTTGAGCATTTGCTATTTCTTCATCTATCAATGCAAATAATTTTGATTGTGTATAATGCGGCGACGTTATTATATGTTTGTAGCGTTTGATTTGATAGTTAACTTCAAAAAAGTTAAATACCTTATTAACATCCTTTAAAATTCTTTGATCAGATGTCAATAACGTAAAGTCTGTATACACTTTAGCCGTAGATTCATTAAAATTGCCTGTACTAATAAAGCCATAGCGTTTGAGTTTTTTATCCTCTTCGCGCTCAATGACACACATTTTACAATGTACTTTTAATCCTGCGACACCAAATAACATATTAACACCTGCATTCTGCATTTGCTCTGCATAATTAATATTGGCTTCTTCATCAAAACGCGCTCGCAATTCAATAGATACAGTTACTCTTTTGCCATTTTTAGCAGCATTAATTAGAGAACTAGCCACATGAGATATTTGAGCCAAACGATAAATGGTAATCTTAATCGTACGTACTTTAGGGTCTAAAGCTGCTTCTCGCAAAAACTTAACAACATAAGAAAAGGTATGATATGGTGTATGCACCATATAGTCTTTATTAGAAATTGTAGTAAATATACTCTCCTGTAAGCTTAACCCTCTAACATTTAGGGGTATGATTTTATCATATAACAGACCCTTTCTTCCTAAACTAGGAAACCCCATATAATCTCTACGGTTGTGATAACGCCCACCAGGAATAACACTATCTTTAGAGTCTATACCCATTTTATTCATGAGATAGATTAGCGTATCTTCGTCTAATGTTTTGTCATAAACAAAACGTACAGGCTCTCCAATTTCTCTATCTCTTACACTATCTGATAATTTTTCGATAAAACTCTTACTAAGATCACTATCAAAATCTAATTCACCATCACGTGTAATTTTAATCATGTTTGCCGATATGGACGTATAATCAAAAATATTGAAGATATCCTTAAGACAATATCTCAGTAAGTCATCGACCAAAATAATATAGGATTTACCATCCTTTTCGGGTAAAACAACAAAACGATTCATTGTCTTAGATATTTCTATTAGTGCAAATTGATTGGTCTCATTTCTAAGTTCCATCTTAATTGCCAGATAAGCAGCGCTATCCTTAAGTAAAGGTAAATCGACGTCGTTATTAAGTATTATAGTTACTAATGCAGGACTAACTTCTTCGAAAAAGTAATTTTTTATGAAATCGTGATGATACTCTTGTATTTGAGTTTCATTAATTATGTAAATATTTTCGTTTTGCAATTGATGTTCAATACTTTCAAGGATTCCAAGGCTTGTTCGCTGATGTTCTATAACAATCTGTGTAATCTGCTTAAGTAAATCACCTGCTTTTATACCTCCTAATTGATTTTTACCAGCTTTACCTGCTTGGTCTATGCGCTTTACAGTTGCATATCTTACTTTAAAAAATTCATCAAGATTATTTGAGAAAATGCCTATAAACCTAAGACGCTCAATTAAGGGTACATTTTCATCTGCAGCTTCTTGTAAAACTCGAGCATTAAACTGAAGCCAACTGTGTTCTCTATTAATGTAGGTGTTTTTATTAGCGGTCATTAACTTTGTTTCTTCAAATATAATCGTTCAAAAAACCAACTACTAAAATATTTACAAAATTTTAGGGTCTATAATCTCTAGGAAACATAAAGAGTTCTGTTTGTCCATATTTAGCAAACTGCCAAGATGTTATATTAAATTTAATAACTGCTATACCTGATGTAGGTAAATTATCTAAATACCTATCGCCCATTATATTAATTAAAGATGTTAATGCATAATTATGTCCGAAAATTACTACTGTATTTAGAAAATCATCAAGAGAGTTCATGAACTTCAATACCGATTCTCCACCAAAATCGTATAAATCATTAATTATATTGACCTTATTATCACTCCAATTAAGATTTTCTTGAAATATCTTACATGTCGAAAACGCACGGTTTGCTGGGCTTGAGTATACCGCATCAATAATATATTCTTTTTCATTGAAACGCTTTGATATAATATC
>CAZBMY010000118.1:5908-7147 GCA_964492855.1 uncultured Flavobacteriaceae bacterium | reverse complement strand
CTACCAATAGTGAGCCAAAAATCTTCATTTACAAGATAATAACTATAGCTATAGGAGTCTGTTGCACCTCGCTTTGTTTCAAAAACATAAATACAGAACACCATATACATTGGCACCATTACATAAAGAACAGGTAAAAAACAAAGCATCATTGCAAAGAATAATGAGATATATTTTAAAATGCCAAGACCTAAATAGCCCCAGAACGTTTTAGAAACATTACGTTTCACGTCTTCAAAATTCACTTCTCCAGAATTTTTTACATAAGATTTTATATAATGAAGCGCAGATGAGCTTACAAAAATCAATGCTAATACCATTGCTATTAAGTATAAAAATGCAGATAAAATAATTAGTAACGAATTTGACAAATCGATGTCATTACCACCATAGATATCAAAATTGAAGATATCACCAACAGTATAGGTATAGAAGGCCATGGCTATCATAAAGAGAACTAAAGCCGGTCCGGAAATGGTGAATACAGTTTTGATAAAAGGTTTAAACTCATTTCGTAAGAAACCAAAAGTGTCTGAGAGGATTAATCCAAAATCACGCTGTTTTTTAAATTCGATATAGGCCTTATTCATCATATAGTTAGTTAATGTTTTGTAATAAAATTTGATTTTTATTTGTAGTTTCTTTAGTCATTTTCTTGTGTAATCGAATAGGGTAAATGACGTAGTAAAATACAATAAGAAATAGTGAGCTAGCTATGATGAGTATAGCTAACCAATCAGGCATTTCGGTATGGCGTGTTACAAAACCTTCTAGAAATCCTGCGATTATAAAGAATGGTATTGTACTGATTAAAATTTTAAGTCCATTTACAACCCCTTTTTTAAAAGACTGTAATCTTGTATGTGTGCCCGTAAACAAAATGCCATTTCCTAGAACAAGCCCTGCACAGCCAGCTATAATTATTACTGAAATTTCTATGGTGCCGTGAATCCAGATGGTTCGAGCGGATTCCCAGAGTAATCCTTGTTTAAAAAAGAAATACTGAAAACTACCTAACATAATGCCGTTTCGCATCATAATATAGAGACTACCAACGCCAAAAAGAATACCATAGGCAAAAGCAAAAAGTGCAACTTTAATATTATTTAGTGTAATGCCTAAGAACATGTGAAACTCACCCTGCTCTTTATATACAGCCATAGGGTCGCCTTTTTCGATATTTTCTAAAGTCATGTTTACATAACCATCACTTAGACCAAATGTTCTTACAAAATCATC
>CAZBMY010000118.1:0-5808 GCA_964492855.1 uncultured Flavobacteriaceae bacterium | reverse complement strand
TTCAATATATATATCAGAAAGTAAATCTGGATCTATGTGCGTTTTATTTGAAAGAACACTTTCAAATTCTAACCATTTATCTTTATTTTGCTTTACAAAAGCAGCCTCGCGCATGCACTCATTCTTTAGGCTACCAAAGAAAAGAAAATATGAATGAATTTCAAATAGAAACTGCCCAAAATGTAGGCATAAATCAAAATGCTGCACATATTGGAGACAGAATGCTAGGCTACCTAATTGATAGTATAGTTATACTGTTCTATACCATATCTACATATTTATTATTAGGCGCATTAGATTTAGATTTTGGAGAACTATGGGCGGTTTATCTTTTAATATCATTACCCGCTTTTTTATACTACGTATTATTAGAAACATTTTGGGATGGAAAAACCATAGGCAAATTTGCAATGAAGACGCGTGTTGTAAAATTAGATGGCTCAAAGCCAAGCTTTGCCAATTATTTTGTGCGTTGGATATTGAGAATTGTAGATGTAGTAATGACATTGGGAGGACTAGCAACATTAACAATACTTATTAAAGGTAATGGGCAACGTATTGGTGATATAGCAGCAGGTACTACTGTAGTAAGTGAAAAAGTAAAGATTTCAATTGAGGACACCATAATGCAGGAGGTGCCATTTGATTATGTACCAACGTATAGTCAAGTTACGGTTTTGAGTGATACAGATATTCAAACTGTAAAAAACTTATATGACGAAGCTGTTTATAAGGGCAATCATAATATTGTTTTAAATATAAGTGCGCGATTACAAAAAGTGATGCAAATTGAAACTAAGGAAACTCCAATTAATTTTGTTGCAACAGTAATTAAAGATTATAATTATTATACTCAGAATATGTAAGTCATGTTTATTCAAACTATAGATATTTTAGGGACAATAGCTTTTGCTATATCAGGAGTACTTGTTGCTATGAATAAAAAAATGGATGCTTTTGGTGTTCTTATAGTTGCTTTTGTAACGGCTGTTGGAGGTGGGACGTTACGCGATGTGCTTATTGGTGCTACGCCAGTATTTTGGATGACAGATATAACATTTATAACCATAATTTCGGTAGCTGCATTGTTTGCCGTAGTGTTTAGGAATTACATTAAGCATTTGCGCAAATCATTGTTTTTGTTTGACACTATTGGGATAGGCTTATACACTGTTATTGGTATTGAAAAAGGACTTTCAGCAGATTTACATCCAGTTATATGTATTACTTTGGGTACAATGTCTGCTTGTTTTGGTGGTGTAATCCGCGATATTTTATGCAATGAAATCCCTGTTATTTTTAGAAAAGAGATTTATGCAACGGCATGTATTTTAGGAGGTTTAACTTATTTTTTGATGCTAGAGTTTTTAGATGATAGAAACTATCTTTTTGTTATAGCTGGTTTAGTAGTTATCGTTGTACGATTATTGGCAGTTATTTTTAAGCTGTCTTTGCCGAGTTTGTATAGTTCGACAAAATGATTTTTTTAGATTACAATATTTCTACTGTCTTAATATAAACACTTTTTATTGGCCATTCTCCATCATCTGTTTCGACAGCATTAATTTTATCAACCACATCCATGCCAGAAATGACCTCACCAAAAACAGTATAATCTCCATCTAAAAAGGGAGCACCACCTTTACGATTAACTATAAAAAACTGATATGGAGATGCTAGTTTATATGGGTTTTCAATTTCACTACTAGGCATAGAAATACTTCCTCTTTTATGAGTGTAACCACGTTTTGTATCTGGTGGTAGTAAATATTTTCCAATTTTTTTTCGACGTTTGGCAATATCATACCCATCGCTGCTTCCGCCTTGAATGATAAAATTAGGAACAACACGATAAAATTGCGTGTAGTTAAAATATTTTTGCTTTGCTAAAAAGATAAAATTGGCGCGGTGAAAAATAGTTTTGTCATAAAGCAGTATATCTATATTGCCAAAATCGGTAACTATACGGACTTTGTTTTCGGTGTTTTCTTCACCGTAATCCATAAAAAATTGCATCGCATTATTATCAGTTAGTCTTGGATATTCGCGTTCTGTTTTTGTTTTCTCTTTAGCTAATTTTTTTACTGAAGTAGTGTCAGTAGTAACTGTCGTATTTTGTTTTGAAGTTTTTTTATCTTCACAACTTAATAAAAGACAAATAAAAAAGAAAAGTAGAATTCTCATAAATGGACTTTGATACGTTTTTAGAATCAATTGTAAATATAAAACATCTTCCACTTTTAGGCGAAGAAGCTCATGCAAAACTATCGCCACCTTACCGAATACAATTAGCTCAGAAGTACAAAGAAAAGCGTAAGACAGCTTCTAAAGCGGGTGTAATGGCACTATTCTACCCAAATGTTGAGAATAAAACACAGCTTGTTCTTATTTTAAGAAAAACCTATAAAGGTGTACATTCAGCACAAGTAGGATTTCCTGGAGGTAAAGTTGAGGATTCTGATAAAGACATAAAGGATACTGCACTACGTGAAACTGAAGAAGAAATAGGTGTGCCAATGGATAAGATAGAAGTACTAAAAACCTTGTCTCCTTTGTATATTCCTCCTAGCAATTTTATGGTACATCCGTTTTTAGGGATTTCAAAGGAAACATTATTATTTATAAAACAAGAGGATGAGGTAGAAGCCATTATTGAAGTTTCAATTACCGATATCCTAGATGATAACACTATTATAGAAACAAGAGTTCCAACAAGTTATGATGTTGAAGTAAATGTACCTGCATTTTTGCTTAATGATTATAAAGTTTGGGGAGCAACTGCCATGATGCTTAGTGAGATTAAAGTATTATTAAAACAAGTCTTCTAAGTAGCTAATTTTAGTACATTTGTTGTTCGACTAATGAGAAATTATATTTATGGGTTTATTTAAAACCAATCCTTTTGGACATATACTTTGGGTAAAAAAATGGTTAATTAGAATTTTAGGACTATTTACACATCGTCGTTTCAGAGGGTTTAATGACTTACAAATTGAAGGGTCTGAGATTATAAAAAACTTACCAGATACAAATGTCCTTTTCATCTCTAACCACCAAACCTATTTTGCAGATGTTATAGCCATGTTTCATGTCTTTAATGCAAGTCTTAGTGGACGTTTAGACAATATAAAGAATGTAGGTTATTTATGGAATCCTAAGCTAAACATGTACTATGTTGCAGCAAAGGAAACTATGAAATCTGGACTTCTGCCAAAAATATTTGCATATACTGGGTCCATAAGTATAGAGCGCACTTGGCGATCTAAAGGACAAGATGTTAATCGACAGGTTAAGATGAGTGATATAAGTGCCATAAAAAAAGCCTTAGATGATGGTTGGGTGGTAACGTTTCCTCAAGGAACTACAACACCATTTAAGCCTATTCGTAAAGGAACGGCTCACATTATCAAACAATATAAACCAATCGTAGTTCCTATTGTTATTGATGGTTTTAGACGTTCTTTTGATAAGAAGGGGCTTCGAATTAAAAAGAAAAATATTTATCAATCTTTTGAAGTTAAACAACCACTTCAAATTGATTATGAAAATGAATCTATAGCTGATATTGTTGAAAAGATTGAATACGCTATAGAGCAACACCCTTCGTTTTTAAAAGTGATTTCTCAAGAAGAATTGCAAGAAAAAGAACGCCTTAATAAAGAGTTAAGAGATTGGTAATTTGAGAAATTAAATCTTTTCTAATCTGGCTTCTAATGCAGATTTAAAGACATCTTTTTCATCAATACTAAGTGCGATACTCGTATATGGTTTTCTAATGCCGTAGAGACTAGTTAATACGTTTTCTGTTTTAAGATGTAGTATAATATTGTGTGATTCTAGGCTGCCTAAAAATGATAATTTTTCTACTCCAGAATCTTTTTCTAAGTCTTTAGAAGTTATTTCTATAGTATCAATATCGTCAATGTCAATCTCAGTTTCTTTCATAATACCATAACGTAGATATAATTTGTTATTCTTTAATAAAATAGGACGTTTTAAGATTGATTTTGTAAATCCAAGAATTTGCACAGCAGTATATATGCTAATACCAGTTAATACCCAAGCAATGGTGTTATAATAGTTAGCAATTAAAAGATGTAGAGCAATGGTCTCAATAGCTATAATTAGTATCAATACAACTAATAAAGCTATAGTTCCACTTTGTTTGTGGTATGTGTATTCGTCTGCTTTTAATTTTCTTCTTTTCCAAGATATAAACCCGTAATATAGCACTGATAGTTCTGTCAATGCTAAAGTTGAAACAGGTTTAGGTAAATTTTCTTGACATGTTTTTTTAAGTATAGTATAAAAATCGGAGCTAGATTGTCTATTAACTCTAAAAGCTATAATTGATCTAGTAAGTTTGAGTAAAACAAAGCCAAAAACAAAGATTTCTATCAGTGGTAATATCCATGTCTTAAATAGCCCTAAATAGGTTTGTTGATTGTAAGGAATGATATAAGATGCTAAAACGACACCTAAAATCGTAATAGGAATAATAGTAAGTTTTGGAATAGTAGTTTTTCGTATTAATAAGAAATATATCAAAGGAATTGTTAAGACAACATCTACCGTTATAAGAGTTGAGAAACGTTGCGTTTGAGAAAGAAATAGTGTTGAATTACCTAGTATATAAAGACTTAAAAATGATAGTGTAATAAACGCAAATACTGTGAGTTTTCGTTGTAATGTCATTTCAATTTATAATTCTAGCTTCTTAAGTTCTTTGTAATTTCTATTTAATCGTCTTAGTAAGATGCCATACAGTAGGTAATAGATACCATAAATAAAAGCGACCATAAACCCTGTGATTAGTACAATAGCTATTCCAAGAGCAGCATATTCTTTAAAATGAGCACTTGCACTGAATGCTTCAGCACCTCCGTGTGTAGTTACATAGCCTATATATATCCCGACAGCAGCAATAATAGCTCCAAAAATCAGATTAAAAATCACATAATATTTAACTGTTTGTCTAGTTTTTAAGATGCTCTGTATCAATTTTTTGACATTGTCAGTAGCAGTAATTGTTTTGTAGTTTTTATAAAACTGGTAAATAAAAAAGATAATAACGGGTATAGAGAAATAGGTGATGGTTTCTATCCATTCGGGATATGCTATTACACTATCATCCACTTTTGGGTTCAAGATTAAAAGAAGTAGACCTATAACCAGTTCTATAAGGCTTATGTAAAAAATCCATTTTACAATGCTCGACGATTTAGCATGAGACATTTTATAAATCTCATCATAGCTCAACTCAGGATATTCTATTGGGTTGCGCTGCCAATCTTTTTTTAATAATTCTAATTCATCCATAGGTTACGGATTAAGTATTGCTTTTAATTTTTTCTTCACACGGTTCATTTTTACACGTGCATTAACCTCAGATATACCAAGGGTTACACTAATTTCCCTATAATCTTTATCTTCAAGATAGAGGAGAACTAATGCTTTTTCTATATCATTTAATTGATGTACAGCTTTGTACAACAGTTTTAATTGTTCTTCTTCAGTGTTATCATATTCTTCAGCTTTTATTTTAAACTGGTGTGCATCAAAATCATCAGTTTTTATCCGACGTTTAGACTTTCTGTATAATGTTATCGCGGTATTTAAACCGACACGATACATCCAAGTGCTAAATTTTGAATCACCTCTAAATTTAGGGTATGCACGCCATAATTGTATTGTGATTTCTTGAAAAAGGTCGTTATGCGCATCTTGATTATTGGTATAAAGACGACAGACTTTATGCACAATATTTTGATGCTTTTGAAGCTGCTCTACAAAGCTATGTTCAAGTTC
>CAZBMY010000117.1:0-7153 GCA_964492855.1 uncultured Flavobacteriaceae bacterium | reverse complement strand
GTTAATGTTTTATTTTCTCCATTAGAATACGGCGCATTTAATGTTGATGTAATTGCTCTACCAGAAGCACTAGGAGGAAAGGCATCTGTGGTTGTAGCCCAAGATATTCCGTTGTTACTATCTGTCCAATTATTTAAATTCGTAGGATTTAAATTTTCACTAAAACGAATTGAAGGGTTATATCTTTTTGTAATTTCTACATCATATAATACATTATCAGATCCGTAATTGCTAGTTAAAGTTACTCTATACGTAATTTCATCATCAATTTGTATTGTTGGATCTAACGTATAACTAAAATCTAACTCTCTTTGTTCTAATTCTACTTGTATAGGATTGGTCTCTGTTACAGGGAAATTTGGATTAGCACCATTAATAAAACTTTCAGTTATTGCTGAAGTGTTAATTGTAATATTAGAAGATACAGGTGCTACTGTTACTGTAAAATCACTAGCTTCTTGTCCTAAACGTTCTAATCCAAACGTAAGATTACCAGTTGTAGTTGTAATGTCATTTTGTGTTAAGTCATGTACTTTTGCATACTTACCACTATAGTACGCCGCTAAAAAATTCATACGCATAGCACGTTGTGCAATTTGTAAGAAAGCAGATGGCTGTGGCCAAAAGCCACCATAAGTGCCTCCTGTTGTTTCTGTTCCACTACCAGAACCATTCTCTGGAGTCCATGCCATAGTGTGTTGCCCAGAACCTGTGCCTGTAGGTACGCCTGCAGCACTAGTTCCTGCTGGTCCTCCTAACATCCAATCATTCATGTTTCCACTATTAAGCGATGAGATAGAGGTACTTGGACCATGACCGTAACGGTTATAAAACGTCATGTCATGGTTGTATTTTGAATATTCGTCTGGTCTTGGGTTAGTTTGATTGGTACCAGCATAGGCATGAAGCATCGTATTTCTGAATGAATGATGATTTAATGCTATTTTAAAATTATGATTGTCATTAAAAAAGTCTCGCATTATTTGCGTTTCATTTTCAGAAAATGGACCAGTACCTGCATAAGTGCCACTACATACATTTGTTAACTCAGAACCGCCATTACCCCAATAATAGGCAGAGTTTCTATTTAAATCAATACCATTAGCATAAGTACTACAACTGTTACTACCAACATTTCTGTTTTTACGTTGTCCACCACCACCATTAGGAGCTACAGTTTCGTTATACACAAAGCCATCAGGATTAAAAACAGGAATAAAGTATAACTCTTGATTGTTTACTAAATATCTAATTGCAGGGTCAGAGTTATAATTTTCTAATATATACCACATAAAGTATAACTGACTCATAATAGTAGCTGACTCTCTAGAATGAATTAGCGATTGGTATAGTGTTTCTGGCTCATTAGGTTCATTTACATCTGGATTATCAGATATTCTCATCATCCAAATAGTTCGTCCTTCGATAGTTTTTTGACCAGTAGGCGATGCATCTGTTCTTGCAGAAATAATATTTAGATTATTATCTATTGAATATTGTCTCATATCATCAAGCTCATCTAAAACTTGATCGTAGGTTAAACATCCACCAAAAAACGTAGACTCACTAGGATAGTTGGCAACATCATTTATGTTCCAGTTTTGAGGAATGGTCCAATCAATTTCATCTTCACCTGTATATTGCCCAATGTTAGTGAACAACTCTGTAACTTGAAAGTTACTCTCTTGCATTATAGACTGCCTCTGAGTTTTCTTAAGTCTTTCAATTTCGGCAGATGCTTTTGGTAAGTCCTCTATAGCTCGTTTACTATAAAACGCTTGCATATCATCTATAATAACTTCATATTCAATGTCCTTATTACATAGGATTTCTAATTGATATTCGTACAATTCAATAATTAAGTCTTCACCATTGAATTCAGCACTACACGATATGTCTGCACCGATTGCATCTAACTCGTGAAGTACTTTTTGATTATGGTTAGTAATAGATACGCGTTTGTATTTTTCATTTGCAGAAACTAACTGAATTCCTACTAGTAGGATTAATACAAGTGTGAGGGTAATTTTTTTCATCAGATTTGGGGTTAAAATGATTTGAAGCAAATATAGTACAATATTTTAATAATCATCGATAAAATGCATAAAAAATAGATTAAGTGTATTATTTTGTAATAAGTTGTTGATAATCAATAACTAAAAAAGAGAGCCATAAATGCTCTCTTTTTTAATTATTTGGAAAAGATTGGTTAAATAATCACTTTTTTACTTATAACACCTAAGTCTGTAGTAACTTTAATTATTAGAATTTGATTTATTCTAGACGACATTATAGTTTTAAAAATTTTTTCATCTCTGACAGTGTAATTATTTAAAAGTTGTCCTTTGATGTTGTAGGTTTCTATAGTTTTAATTTTTGAAGAAGATAAGCTATTAACTATGAGTTCATTTGTATTCTTTACGTACCTAACATCTACTTTTTCTTTTTCAAAGTCTTTATTAGATAAAGATACTTGCTGAACTTTACTGTTTATAAATGTTATAAAGAAACGATTAGGGTATTCTCCTTTTTCTAAATCTTTGATGAAACTCTCTTCATTGATTAAATAAAAACTATCAAGCAGACTATCATAAATGTAGACATCTATTGAATCATTAAAGTTTTCTAATGAATGTAAATCTATTTTTACATCACCTGTGTTACCTAATGTTAAGTAGAGTGGGTAAGATTTATTAAAATCATAAGCTCCTACAGCTTGTATTGTGCATTTATAGTCTTCTATAACCCAATTTAAATCATTTGGGTGTTGACTCCAATTTATGGCATCCCAACCAAAATCAAAGCTATCTGTAGCTGAATTGTCTGGTGTAAATGCAAGTAGTAATTGTCTAACATCGTTAGCTGGCGATGTGAAATTGATTCTTATACGTTGTATTTCTTGTGAATAACTCTCAGTAAATACACTTAGCATTAGAATTAATACCAATAGTAGTTTTGAAAGTCCATGCGACTTTCTGCGGTTAAGTAGGTTCATAGTTTAAAATGTTTGGGACATTTATACTACAAATATAATATTTAATCCTTTAAATGCAAAATTTATCGATGAAATGCATGTTTATTTATTTTGAATAAAAAAAAACAGCCTCAAATGAGACTGTTTAAACTTACTATTTTAGTAAAGGGGATTTTTATTTAATAATTACTTTTTTAGAATAACTACCTGTCTCAGTGCTAACGGTTAAGATATATGCTCCTGTAGGAGGTGTATCTTCTACAGGTATTCTGTATACATCGCCAGTTTGATAATCATTTAGGTTAGTGTCCCAATTGTTTAGCTTTCTTCCAAGCATTGATGTTAATTCTATTTTTGTAACAACTTGATTTGGTATTTTAATGTAGATATCATCAAATTGATTTAAATAAGCAATATAAGCTTCGTTCTTAAGTTCAAAGTCTTCGTCACTAAGACTATTATTGCTTCTAAATGTTACAAAGAAACGGTCTGGAACATAATCTGCAGGCATTTCCATAGAAAAGTCCTCATCATTAAGCTTTGTATAAGTGCCTAATAAAGAATCGTATATATATACTGAGACATCTTCATCAAAATTCTCTAAACTTTCAAGATTAAATTTAATTTCTCCAGGTTCAGATAAATAAAAACCTAATGGAAACATCCTACTATCATTAAACTCGCCAACAGCATTAATAACATAGAAGCTATCTTCAATTAAAAAGAAGGCATCGTTATATTGATAATACTGAAGTGAACCATCCCAGCCATAGTCTTTACCATCAGTTGCAGAATTATCACTTGTAAAAGCGAGTAGAAGCGGTCTTACTCTTCCATCTGACATAGACGTAAAATTGATTTGTACTCTAGATACTTCAGTTTCATCTTCATTGACTTTATCAATTGCGTTTGGTGTAGACGTTCTTAAGAAAACCGAATTGCCAGTGGCTTCTCTTTGGAAAACACGTTGGTCATTCTCAAACTTTACTTGTGAATCTGAATCGTGGATATTTGTAACAAAGAAACCTTGCCCAACAGGTATATAACGTCCTGGAACTTTTGATGCAGTACCAGCACCACTAATTCCGGCAGGGATGTACGCAGGCAGTGCACCAGCTTTTGTTCTAATAGCATAACCTCCTTGATATTCACTTAAGATATGAGTTTGGTTTTGCGTATAATGCTCCCAGAAATATAAAGTACCTTCTGTACTTGCATTAGCATCTGGGTTAGCTGCAGTTGGAGGAATGTTATCATCTATAAATTCCCATGTGTCAATCGCTGAAGGATATGGATTACCAACTAGAGATTGAAAGCCAGTATTTATGTCTATTAATATATCCTCGTTATTAGGCTTTCCTCTAAAGACATAATTTTGAATACCGTTGACTTGTGAGCCTCCTGTTATGATACCGTCTGGTACATCAGGGCTATCTACACCACTACCTTTCATGGTAAAACCTAGCCCAGGGCTAAATGTATTAGCATTGCCAATGTATCTCCAAGATGCATAAGAATCTATTAAATAGTTTTCATATACATATAGCCATGTTGTACTTAACGTAATAGGAGATGTTGAGCCAACAGCATTAGGACTATTTGTCCATTGTATTGTAGCAGGATTACTAGAGTCTGTACCGTCCATTAAGACATTAGTCATTGCATAATCAACATTATTTGCACTTGTGTTAATTAAACTTACAGGAGAACTCCAATAATTATAATTAAATAAGTTAGTTGTTCCTTGTTGATCACGTTCTAAACGACCACCACTATTTGTAGCCAAAATACTCTCGTTAAATTGCTCTGTAGTATATCTTTTTTGAACAAGTTGAGATTGACCAACTAAATCTATTTCACCATTGAGCATTAAATAATCTGTAACCCAAAGACCTGTACCTAAATTGTTTTCATCTTGAGTACCAGGACTAGTTACAGTAAGTTCATTGGTCATAACAACTAAACCAAGTAAGGTTAAATCTTTTGATTGTGTTGTTATATTATGATTAGTTACTACAATATTCCAATCTATTGGCGTTCCGTCAATACCATTACTATTTGGCGTATTCCAAACAGTAGGTTGTGCCCATGTATTAATGTTTGCCCAATTACCGTTATTATTTGATTCATATGGTAATGGTGCAGTTTGTTGCTGGCTAGTCTGTATATTTCTTAATCTACCAGCAACTCCAACTCCAGAGTGTGGTGATAAATCACCACAAACAATCTCCATTCTATAATATGCGTCTAGATTAGACCAATTTAATGTATTGTCTTCAACACCATCAGCGTCTGTATCAGTACCATATATCTTTGTTGGTATAATTACGCCTCCAACGTCATTTGTACCAAATTCATCAATCTCTTGATTCATCATTTGGCGAATATGTCTAACATCTAAAGCCTTATTCCATATTTTAAATTCATCTATCCAACCATTATAAAAATTAACGCGGTCTCTTACTGGAGGACCAGGAGGAGAAGACGTGTTTTGATCCATAGCACCTAAAATAGCTGAAATATTACCTTGCTGAACATCTGCAGGAGCAGAACCACCATTTGTATTTATAAGTATGCCATCTATGTAGAGTCTATAATTAGTTCCATCAAAAGTAACAGCTAAGTGGTACCATCTATCTGTACCTATAGTATCTCCACCAGAAGTTACTACTCCGCTAGAAGCTCCATTATACCAGTTAAACCTCACTTGATTATTTACTATGTTTAAAGCATAACCTTCAGTGTTATCAGAAACATTTTTACGAGAAAATACGGTTTGCGTAGTGTTAGTTGTCGCTTCTGGCTTAACCCAAGCTTCAATACTAAATTCACTATTTAAGTTATAATTATTTCTAAAATCAACATGGTCGTTTACGCCATCAAAGTCAACTGTTGCACAGTCATTAATTGTAACCATAACAGTATCTGAACATCCGCTACCATCAAGTGTCCATGTAAGTTCATATGTACCAGGGCTTGCGTTAAATGTAGCATTAGGTTCAGTTACACTTGAAAAAGCTAGTATAGATCCACATGATGAAGTACTTATAGTTCTAGCTGTCCAGCGACCTGTAGCACCAGTACCATTAAAATCACTTGCATCATCGACAGGCACATCGTAAAGTCCGTTTTCGTATGCTCCGTTTAGGAAATTTTCACGAGACCTAAGTCTATTATCATAAGCTTTTAGTTGTACAAAATTCTCACCGCAATTATTAGCCAGAGGCGTAATATCTTGCCCTGCATAAGCTAAACTTGCATTAACATTAAAGAAGTTTGTACCATCCACATTATCTGCTCTACAACCATTAACTAAATTGGTAACACCATATTGTCTTATACCAGGCGTCGTAGGTTGAACAGTTGCTGTTGAACCAGTCGCAATAACGCCACCATTTTCATCTGTATATTCTAACTCGTCTACAACTGGTGCAAATCTAAAACCAACATTATCAATCAACCATCCACTAGCTAACTGTGACCTTCCACCATTACATGAAACATTATTAGGGTTGGGAAAAGTAGATGTTTGTACTGTGCCACATGAGGCTGTACCACCTTGAAAAGTAAATCGCACTCTCAAACCAGTCTCTCCTATATATTGTCCTAAATTTATAGTAGCAACTGTTAATCTAGGATTTGTACGACCTATACAACCTTCGTTACCCTTACCTTTTTCTAATATCACACCTGTAGTATTACCTGATGTAAAATTAAAACCTTCTACTGTAGTTAATGTTGTTGAGTAAGTAGCACCTGAATCGAAAGACAATTCTATAATACCTTGGCCTCCATTACAGAAATAAAAGGAAGTATCAAATGATAAAATAGCTTCAGCTGCAGTAAGTCCTACAGTACTAAATACTGGAGTTTCGAGTGTAGTTGTGTTTCCAAACCCATTAGCCATTGCAAACTTAGTATTATCCTCTGTATCATAATTAATACCACTAAATGTTCTGTTATTGTTAGAGTTAGATTCTTTCCAAGTTGGTTGACTAGTATTATTTCCACTGGCAGGGAAGAAGCCATCCATCCCGTCAACTCTCCAACCATCTGGTTGCGCAAAATTGAATTCACCGCCTTCGCCAAATTGTCCAGCAGGCTGGTCAAAGAAACTCTCAGCAACTACAGTAACGTCATCACCTAAACAGATATCTAGAGGTGTAGTACTTACAATAA
>CAZBMY010000116.1:4210-7262 GCA_964492855.1 uncultured Flavobacteriaceae bacterium | reverse complement strand
GTTGCAGAATTACTACTATTAAAACGATAAAGGAATAATAAGGTAAGTGCTAGAAGTCCACCAATAATACTCCACATCAATATATTATAACCACCTTTACTCATTTGCATACCAAATAGAGCCATACTGTCCTTTTCTGCATTAGTATCATCTAATGTAGATTTTGTATTGGCAAGATTGTTTTTTAAATCTTCTATTTCTTCAGCTTGAGTTTTTACTACGACTTTGGTATCAGCAAGGTTTTTGTCCTTTACCTTTAATGAATCTAATATGCTTGCTTTTAATTCTGTCAGCCAGTGGTATTGTACATTTTTGTATACTTTGCTATTTCCACGATAGGTGTAAGATTTAGATATAATATATTCAATCTGGTCTCCTACGGTCCCTTCATTTCTTTTAAGTTGGTCTTCTTCTTCAGTGACTTGTGCACTTGTTGTCAGGCATAACATCATAGTAAGAGCAAATAGAGTCTTGGCCATGTATTTCATTTTTATCTAGGTTAGTTTTTTTGACACATCCAATATAGTAATTTTAAGAAGCATCTTAATAATATATATAAACAAATAGCCTCACAACATATTGAGAGGCTATTGATATACGTTTTTATCCAAGCTTTGGATGTCGTTATTCTAATAATAGGTATAACGTCTTACTTTAGAGATATACTTTGCTAAGCGAATCACCTGATGACTATAGCCATATTCGTTATCATACCAAATGTAAACAATAGTATTCTTACCATCTTGTCTTACAATTGTTGCTTTACTATCATAGATTGAAGGTGCAGAACTACCAACAATGTCAGATGACACTAATTCATCACTCATTTCGTATTTAATTTGTTCAACCAAATCACCTTCTAATGCATATTTTTTCATTAAAGAATTCATAGCGTCAACAGAAGTTTCGCGGTCTAATTCTAAATTTAAAATTGCTAGAGACCCATTTGGTACAGGTACTCTAATAGCATTAGACGTTAGTTTACCTTCTAAAGATGGTAATGCTTTACTAACGGCTTTACCAGCCCCAGTTTCGGTAATAACCATGTTTAATCCTGCAGCACGACCTCTTCTATATTTTTTATGAAAATTATCTACTAAATTTTGGTCATTAGTATAGGCATGGATTGTTTCTAAGTGCCCAGACTTTACACCATAAGAATCTTCAATAGCTTTTAATATAGGTGTAATTGCATTGGTGGTACAAGAGGCTGCTGAGAATATTTTAATCTTATCGGGATTATTTTCTAAATGATTAACACCGTGAACAATGTTAGGTATACCTTTTCCAGGTGCAGTTAATAACACTTTTTGAGCACCTTTTGCTTTTAAATGTCTACTTAATGCTTCTTTATCTCTAAAGGCACCAGTGTTGTCTATGATTAAAGCCTTTTTAATACCATAGCTTGTATAATCTATATCTTCTGGAGCATTAGCCGAAATGATTTTTACAGTGGTTCCGTTAATTACTAACGCTTCATTCTCAGCATCGACTAATACTGTTCCTGAAAAATCGCCATGTACAGAATCATTTCTTAGTAACGATGCTCTTTTTTCTAAAACTGTAGCGTCAATTGCTCCACGCGTAACAATAGCACGTAATCGCATTTGACTTCCTTTACCAGTTTTAGTCATCAGCTCTCTAGCAACTAATCGTCCGATACGTCCAAAACCATATAAAACGACGTCTTTTGGTTCTATGCCGTTATTGTTTTCTGCATCTTTTAATTTGTTAGCAACAAAGCCTAAAGCATTGCTGAATTTTTCGTCTTCTAAATGATACTCGTAAGTCAGTTTACCAATGTCTAGTTTTGCTGGAGGTAAATCTAGTTGGTTAATAGCTTTTGCAATCTCAACAGAATCAAAAATCGAAATTGGTTTCTGAACAAATTCACCTGCATATTCGTGTAAATTTAAAATATCACTTACTGTTCTGTCGATAAGTGGGTTTCTAAAAATTACCAATTCGATGGATTTGTCATACCATAAATCATTTAAGATTTTAATGAACTCTACAGTAGCACGGCGTCTATCCGCCTGAAATGCTAATTCTTTTTCGTAATTGTCTTTTACGGGCATTGTGTTGTGTCTTTTGTTGTTTTATTTTGAAAGCGGTTTTGTTTAAATCATCTTCCAAAATTTTCGGCAAAAATAATATATTTCAAACGTTTTCGTAGCGCATTTTAACAAAAATAAAAACCCTTCAAAATTTATCATCTCAAAGGGTTTTGTTTATGTGGTTTTTGTGAATAATTATCTAAAAATGATTTCTCGTTTTTTAAGATTTCCATCTAAGAATTCTAACTTATTTAAATTTTTAAAAATGTCATCACCATATTTTTTCTTTATTTTATTTAAGTCATCAGTACTTTTTATTTCAATATCATTTATGCCAGTAATTACAAAATCTCTTCTCAAACCAACTTCGGTAAAAAAGTATTTATTTTTATTCTCAATAATTATTGCTCCTCCGTCGGAGAGTTGAGGATATTCGTCTTTGAGTCTTTTAGGAATATCTCTCAATTGCATATTCATAAACTCCACATATAAATCTTCTTTATTTGTGAGCGTAACAGGAATAGTTTTAATAGTGTCGTTACGTAGTACTTCAACGTTAACAATATCATCAGGACTTTTTGTTCTTAAGTATCCGCTTAAATCCGAAAACTTATTGATTTTTACGTTATCTAATTTTCTAATAATATCGCCTTCTGATAAACCTGCTAATGCAGCTCCAGATTTTTCTTCAATTTCAGTAATATAATAACCTTCTGTAATGTCTATCTCTAACTTATTAGCAGTTTCACCATCTAATGGTACACCGGTTACACCTAAAATACCATCTTGTACATCACCAAATTCCATGATATCTTCGACAATTTTACGCGCAATATTACTTGGTACAGCAAATGAATAACCAACATAAGATCCTGTTTGTGAAGTTATTGCTGTATTAATACCAACAAGGTCTCCATTAATATTGACTAAAGCTCCACCAGAATTCCCCGGATTAACAGCAGCATCTGTTTGTATGAAAGATTGTCCGCCCGATA
>CAZBMY010000116.1:1610-4110 GCA_964492855.1 uncultured Flavobacteriaceae bacterium | reverse complement strand
ACAGCACCTTTAATCACATGATTATTGGTAATGATATGGCCGTCAGGCGAAATAATGACACCAGATCCCGCGCCGGCTAGCTGCTTTCGTTCAATTTGTTTTCCACTAAAAATATCTGACCAGCTTTGTGGACCTCTATTAATCTGTGTGTTCTTAACATGCACAAC
Source organism: uncultured Flavobacteriaceae bacterium (assembly GCA_964492855.1). GTDB lineage: Bacteria > Bacteroidota > Bacteroidia > Flavobacteriales > Flavobacteriaceae > Winogradskyella. Next base: position 3,943 of record CAZBMY010000116.1, on the reverse strand, counting down.
CGCATCTATTGTCTTATTTGCAGCTGTTATTAAATCAGGACGCTCTGTATTGGTTAATACGGCATTATTTGTTGATGTAGGAACGTAAACTGGTAATTGAGGTGTTGTTGTTTGCGTTGCAACCTGTACGTTTTCTTTTTCAACAAAAAGTTTGTAGCCGCCAAGTGTTAGTAAGCCTCCTAATGCCGAAACGCATACTAATGTCAAAATCTTCTTCATGTCTTTCAGTTTTAAGTATTACTATTTAACGATTAAATTTATATAAATATTGATTTTTAAATTCAACTTTAACTATGATTTAACACCTTTGTTTACGGTGTTTTATTGTTATATTTGCCTATAATTATGACAGTGAATTTTTATAAATATCAAGGCACAGGCAATGACTTTGTTATCATAGATAATAGGTCTCTGTTATTTGACAAAACTAACAGCAAGAATATTGCCAAATTATGTGATCGACGTTTTGGCATAGGAGCAGACGGACTAATATTATTAGAGAATCATCCAACTGTAGATTTTAGAATGGTGTATTACAATGCCGATGGAAATGAAAGTAGCATGTGTGGTAATGGCGGACGCTGTATTACTGCGTTTGCAAAATTCCTTGGTGTTATAGATGTTAAGACTACATTTGAAGCTATCGATGGTATGCACAAGGCTGAAGTTGATAACGGTATTATAAGTCTTCAAATGAAAGATGTATCTGCAATAGAAACTTTTGATACACATTTGTTTTTAGATACAGGTTCTCCGCATCATGTGCAGATGGTTGATGACCTTAAAGATTTTAATGTAAAATCTATAGGAGAGCAAATTCGATATGGTTCACCATATAATGAAGCAGGATCTAATGTCAATTTTGTAAGTCAAATATCAAAAAATACGTTTGCGGTACGTACTTACGAGCGAGGCGTAGAAGACGAAACTTTATCTTGTGGTACGGGTGTGACTGCCGTAGCACTAGCGATGCACAAATCTGGAAAAACTAATTCTGATAGTGTTACATTAACTACTGAAGGCGGCGAATTAAAAATCGCTTTTGATGTTACTCAAAAAGGCGATTACCATAATATCTGGCTAATTGGTCCTGCAACCCAAGTTTTTAAAGGTGAAATAACATGGTAACGCTAAAAGGAGAACATGTTTTTTTACGTGCCTTAGAACCTGAGGACTTAGATTTTGTATATCAAATTGAAAATGATGAACGTATATGGCATCTTAGCCATACAAATACACCATATTCAAGGTTTTTAATCAAACAATATCTCGAAAATGCACACCTAGATATATATGAAGCCAAGCAATTACGACTTGTAATTTCTAATTATGAAAAACAAGCTCTAGGTTTAATAGATATTTTTGATTTTGATTTCAAAAATAAACGCGCAGGCATTGGCATTGTAATTACTGAAGAGGAGAATAGAGGTAAAGGCTTAGGTCGTGAAGCCTTGCAGTTGTTGATTAGCTATTGTTTTTCAAAATTAGATTTACATCAACTGTATTGTAATGTTTCAAGCCATAATACAGCTAGCCTTAAGCTTTTTGAGAGTCTAAATTTTAAAGTTATAGGGCTTAAAAAGGATTGGAATTTTTCAAGTAAAGGGTATACAAGTGAGTACCTGCTTCAACTTATAAACGAATAATATGTACATAAAGAAAATTCTTTGGGCTATTGCAATACTAGGTTTAATTATTTTTGGAGCTGTAGCGTATTACTTTTACAACGCTATGTTTAGTCCAAATACAAAATTTGATGAGGACACTAAGTATATTTATATCTCTAATGATGATGGGTATCGCGAGGTTAGAACAAAACTAATGCCTTTATTAGATGATATTGATGGTTTTGATGCTCTGGCAAAACAAAAGAAATATACCTCTAACATAAGAGCTGGTAAGTATAAAGTTGAAAAAGGAATGAATAATAATGATATTATTAATTCTATTAGAAGTAATAATATACCAATAAAAGTATCATTCAATAATCAAAATTCATTTGAAGATTTAGCTGGTCGTATCTCAATGCAGATTGATGCAGATAGTACTAGTTTGTTAAAGGCAATGACAAATCCTGATTTTATAAAGGAAGCAGGTTTTAAATCAGAAACCGCTTTAGGGATGTACTTGCCTAATAGTTATGAAGTATTTTGGAATACTTCCGCAAATGCTTTTGTAAAGCGAATGCAAAAAGAATATAATAACTATTGGAATGCAAATCGCTTAGCAAAAGCGAAAGCAATTAAGTTATCACCTAATGAAGTAATGACTTTGGCTTCTTTGGTTTATGAGGAGTCTAAGCAAAAATCTGAACAACCTCGAGTTGCTGGGCT
>CAZBMY010000116.1:0-1510 GCA_964492855.1 uncultured Flavobacteriaceae bacterium | reverse complement strand
GGTATTTAGACCAACAAGGGATTAGAAAGTAGTTTGAAATATATTCTCACCTGTATATCAATCTGTTTATTGATTTCGGTCAACAGTTTTGGCCAATCTGGGATTAATCAATTTTTAAAACCAAGCGATACTTTAAATACGCTTAGGCGCAATGCCATGGTTATTTCTCAGACGTCTTTAGCAGCTATAACTTTAGTAGGCTTAGATCAGCTATGGTATGCAGACTTTGAACGCACTAAATTCCGGACCACGAATGACAATAGTCAATGGTTGCAAATGGATAAGTTTGGTCACGTTTATGCTGGTTATCAGTTGAGTAGGTTAGGGACAGAATCTTTAAATTGGGCAGGTGTATCTAAAAAAAATCAACTTATTTATGGCGGAGGATTAAGTCTTTCATTTTTAACAGCTGTTGAGGTCTTTGACGGGTTTTCTGAAGAATGGGGATTTTCATGGGGAGATATGCTTGCAAATGCTGGCGGTACAGGTTTGTATATTGGACAAGAATTATTATGGAATGAACAACGGGTTGCTTTAAAATATTCTTTTAGTAGAACAGAATTTGCATCCCAGAATCCCGACAAATTAGGAAACGGATTTACAGAAGAGTTTCTTAAGGACTACAATGGGCAAACATATTGGTTGAGTTTTAACCTTAATTCATTTTTTAAAACAGATTTTATTCCTAGTTGGTTAAATCTTGCAATGGGTTATGGCGCTAACGGCATGTTGTCTGGAAAAGAAGATAATTTTCTGTTCCCTAACGAAGACAGATACCGTCAATTTTACCTCAGTTTTGATATCGATTTAACTCGAATAAAGACAAATTCTAACGTCTTAAAAACTCTTTTTAGTGTTTTTAATACCGTTAAAGTGCCTATGCCAACCTTGGAGTTCAACGGAAAAAATGGCATAAAAGCCCACTTTATCTACTTTTAGACGACTTTAAGGTGTTGGTTTTCAGTATTGTTTAATTTATACTATCTTTGCAGCGAATTTTTTGAGACCTGTTTTTTAATTGGTTTTTGATTAAAATTTACTGTTATGAACAAACAAATAGTATCTAACGTTATAGCACCTTTTGCAGTATGTTTTCTTATTGCATTGGCGCTTTATCCTTCGACTATAATTAATCCTGAGCAATACTCTACAATAGGGTTAGATTTAGATTTTAATGTGCCGAAGAAGATAGCTATGGTTGAAAATAAACCAGAAGTTAAAAACGAAAAAGTATTTACACCTTATTTAGGTAAGTCTTTTGAAGCTTTTAAAGAGGCTTTAGCATTTAAAGAGTCTAGAGGTGATTATTTTACCGTCAATACCTTTGGGTACTTGGGTAAATACCAGTTTGGAAAAGAAACTCTAAAATTATTAGGGATTTATAATCCAATGTATTTTCTAAATACACCAAAACTTCAAGAAAAAGCATTTATAGCAAATTCTAGACGAAACAAATGGATTTTACGTAAAGACATCGAACGCTTTGTTGGTAAGAAAATAGGTGGTGTTG
>CAZBMY010000115.1:0-7306 GCA_964492855.1 uncultured Flavobacteriaceae bacterium | reverse complement strand
TAACTAACCAATCAAAAAAATATTTTATCCTCTTGTTCTTGAGCGTGACCTTGTCACTTTGCTACTAGAGCTTCTAGAAGCACTAGTATTACGTTTTACAGAAGTAGATTTAGTATTGCGTTTTACAGTATTTCTACTTCTAGATTCGACACTAGTTCTTGCTTTTGGAGCTTGACGCGCTCTTGAGGTTCTAGCAGTAGTATTAGTGTTACTTCTCGTTCTTTTACCTACAGTACTTCTGCTATTACCTGAGCTTCTAGTTGTGCGAGCTTCTGTACTTACCCTGTTTCTAGAGTTTCTCGTTACTTTATTATTTTGAGTTGAAGCTACTCTTTCCGAAACTCTGTTACTTGTATTACGTCTATTTGTTACCGACGTATTCCTTCTTGGAGATTCAACTCTAGCTACTGATGTATTGCGTCTTCCGTTTACACTTGTAGCTTTGGCTATTCTAGTACTTCTACTTCTAATAATATTTTCATTTCTACTTTGTACTCGTCTCCCTATAGAACGTTCTCTTGCATTTCGTGGTGCTTGTGCGTAACGTCTATTAAAGTTACTGTTACCTTGTCTACTAAAATTATTACCTCTACGACCATTGATATTTACCAACCTAGCATTATTTCTATATGGCCTGTAGTATACATGTCTTATCGGATTGTAGAACTGTCTATACGGCCTTGTATTTACTATACATAAATTAAAAGCTGGGACTGAATAATATCTATGCCATGGTCTGTATACATAACCTCTATTAAAGCGATTTATAAATCCAGAATGTCTTAAAAATACATTACCATTCCAGAATATATTTAGACCACCTAATCGATTAATTCTTCCAAATCTGTTATAGTTTATAACTATATTTCCTACTTGAGATACACGTCCAAAATAATCGTAAAAAACAGGTGTGTTTTCTATTTGCACCACTGCACCAAAACTATCATACTGTACATAAGGGTCGTAGTTAAAACCTGTATTAAAACTAAAGCTTACATTTCTACTATTAAATCCTACGTTAATGTTTGGCCCAAAGTTTTGTGCATAAAAATCAAACTGTCCGTCAGGAAAAACAGCAAATTCAATTCCGCCTTCAACAAATATGAAAGAATTACCATAGCCTCTCACAAAATTATTTGAGAAAGCTTCTGCTTCAACTGTTTTGTTCGTAGCTATTGCAGTAGTACTAACCGTTACTAAGGCTGCAATAAAAAATAGTATTTTTTTCATAATTATTGGGTTTTAAAATTAAACTCAATTATCTATAACCAAACAGCGTGCCAAACTTCGATTGCTCTATTTATGTACTGATTATCAGTTGTTTATTTTTATTAGTTCTGAATTGAAACAAATACAATTTTTAGTCTTCTTATTAATATATAGAACTAGTTTAGTTTTTGTAATTTTAACCTAACTAAGATTAAGAATGAAAGCCAACGAACTAAATTGCCAAAATTGCGAACAACCTTTTGATGAAGGCTTCAAGTTTTGTCCTAACTGTGGTCAAAAAACAAATGAGGAACTCACAATGGGTGTCTTGTTCTATAATACTATTAGTAATTACTTTTCGTTTGACGCTCGTTTTTTAAAGAGTTTTTTTCCATTACTATTTAAACCTGGTCATTTAGCTAATAGATTTTTAGAAGGAAAACGCTTATTGTATTTGCACCCGGCTCAAATGTATTTGTTTGTGTCTGTTATTTTTTTCTTTTTATTCTCATTTACTGTCAATGATTTTATTGAAGAAGCTAATAAAACAAATGAAAAATTATCAACTTCTAATGGGTTTAGAATAATAGATGATAAACAGCAAAAATCGCTAGACTCTATTATGAAATCTGCATTAGAAAAGCCCTTAATGGTAAATGGTGACTCTATTAATTTGCCTCAAAATGAAACTCAAAAATTAGTTGATTCCATATCAAATTCTCTAAAGAATACTACTAGTCCGTCTAGTATGAATTTAGGTATTAATAAAAAACGTTTAGACTCCTTACGTGGTGCTGGCTTAGATGAAAATGCCATATACAAAGAGATGGGGATGGAGGATGACGCGAATTTTTTAACAAAAGGGTTTTATAAAACTTTAGTGAGTTTAGCTGATGGTAAAGGTTTTGGTTTGCTTATTAAACGGTTTGTTGATGCCATACCTATTGCGATGTTTTTTCTTTTACCAATCTTCGCATTAATTCTTAAGATATTTTATTACAGACGAGGACCTTATGCTTATCATTTAGTATTTAGCTTCTATTTCTTTTCCTTTTTGTTTACTGTATTTGCAATTTTATTAGGCGTAAATAGATTTATAGTCGAAATACCAACAGCTATTAATGTTTTAATAGCATTATCTACTTTCTTGTATTTTTATATAGCAATGTTGAATTTTTATAAACGTAATTGGTTTTTTACGTTTATAAAAAGTGGAATAGCAGCTTTTGTTTTTCTGATGATTGTTTTGCCGTTTACATTTGCAATATTGAGTGCTTTTGCCCTTGTAAATGCCTAATTATAGATTTTTATAATATTCAAATGCTTCGATTATTATAGAATTAGGAACTTCACAATTTATCTTAGCCTTACCTATAGATTCTAATAAAACGAATTTGATTATGCCGTGGCTGTTTTTTTTGTCATACTTCATTAACTCAATAATATGATTGTAATCCTGTGCTTCAAATTTAATTTTTGAAAATGTCTTTAAAATACCTTCCGAGATGTCAGAGAGTTCTTTTTGAGAAAGACCAAGTGTTTTCGTAGAAATATAAGATTCTAAAATCATTCCTATGGCTATAGCTTCACCATGAAGAAATGTTGTTTTGCTGTCATTATCTAAAAAGTAACTTTCTATAGCATGACCCAAAGTATGTCCAAAATTCAATGTCTTTCTAAGACCTTTCTCGGTTGGGTCTTGCATTACAATGTTGTTTTTTATAACAACAGAATCGTAGATTAACTTATCAAGGTCCGATATATCTAAATTTTCTAAATGAGTCAATGTATGCCAATATTTGGCATCTGTAATTAGTCCATGTTTAAGCATTTCTGCAAAGCCAGAAATCATCTGATTTTTTGGTAAAGTTCCCAAAAATGAAACATCAATTAAAACCATGTCTCCTTCACTAATAATTCCCACCTGATTCTTAAGAACTCCTAAATCTACACCAGTCTTACCACCAACAGATGCATCTACCATAGCTAACAACGATGTAGGAACATTAATGTAGTTTATACCACGCATGTAGGTACTGGCAACAAACCCGCCTAAATCAGTTACAACACCACCTCCAAGATTTATTAACAGGCTATTTCTATCTGCATTGTATTGTGACATCGCTTCCCAAACGCCCATGCAAATATCTATAGTTTTATGGTCTTCGCCTTCTGGCATTTCCATAACTTCAGTTTCAATATCACCAGATTTTAAATTAGCCATAAACTGCGGTAAGCATAAATCATGAGTGTTAGTATCTACTAATATGAATATTTTTGAGGGATTCTCACGCTTAATATAGTTATTCAGTTCTGTATAAACTTCAGAATTAAAATAAACAGCAGCGCTTTTGGTTCGTATAGATTGCATGATTTATGATATCAAAAATTAAGACTGTGAAAATAGTTTGTTTTTTCAAAAAATAATGAATCTTATATTTATTTTTGTGGTAAATCACCGATTAATGACAAACAAAACTCTTTTCAATAATACACAGACGGCGTTTAGTTTAAAGACAGACTCTGAGCTTGAGCGTGCTTACTTTCTATTTAAAATGATATCTAAAGAACCGCTTGTGCGTATAGGAACTGCAGTAACTAAGTTTGCGCTTAATGCAAGTTTACCTGTTGAGGGGTTGATTCGTTCTACTGTGTTTGATCACTTTTGTGGTGGCGTTAATGAAGAAGATTGTTTACCCGCTATTGATAAAATGTATATAAAAAGCGTTAGTTCGGTTTTAGACTATTCAGTTGAAGGCAAGGAAAGTGAAGCGCAATTTGACGAGGCTTTAGAGAAAATTCTAAAGATAGTTTCATTTTGTAATGAGCGAGAGGCAATGCCAATAGTTGTTTTTAAACCTACTGCTTTTGGTCGTTTTTATTTGTATGAAAAAAAATCAGAAGGGTTGCGTTTATCTCCTGAAGAGTCAGAAGAATGGAATAGAATTGTAGAACGCTTTCATAAGGTGTGTAAAGCTTCTAAAGAAAACGATGTAGAGGTTTTAATTGATGGCGAAGAAAGTTGGATGCAAACGGCAGCTGATGATTTGGTTGAAGAAATGATGCGTACTTATAATATCGAAAAAGCGATAGTTTATAATACATTGCAATTATACCGCTGGGATAGAATAGAATATTTAAAGTCACTTCACCAACGCGCTAAAACTGAAAATTTTAAAATTGGACTAAAGATTGTCCGTGGTGCATACATGGAAAAGGAGCGAAGCAGAGCAGAAGCTATGGGATATCAATCTCCTATTTGTAAAACTAAGAAAAAAACAGACGATAATTTTAATAATGGTTTGCGCTATATTTTAGAACATAATAACGATATTTCTATATTTATTGGTACACATAATGAAGCTAGTTGTTACTTAGCAATGGACATAATGGCTGAATTAAATATTGATAAATCAGATAATAATGTATGGTTCGGTCAATTATACGGCATGAGTGATCATATAAGTTTTAACCTTGCTGAGATTGGTTATAATGTTGCTAAATACCTGCCTTTTGGTCCTGTAAAAGATGTTATGCCGTATTTAATAAGAAGAGCAGAGGAGAATACTTCTGTGGCTGGACAAACCAATAGAGAGTTAGAGTTAATTAAAAGTGAGCGTAAGCGCAGAAGGATTTAATTTATAATTTTAAAATCAACAATAGTTGCTACTAAACTACAATTCTTCACACGCATAATAATGTCCCGTTCTTTATATGTGTTTTCTATTTGATATACTTTACAGGGTTCTGCTTTAGTATTACTTTCAGAGAAATTAACATCTCCAAATTGTATCAATTGCTTTACTATTGTAGAATCTATACTTTTATTAGATAATTCAGTAGCTGTATTTTTGGAATAGGCTATCTTTTTAGAGCTTATATTTTTTACAGTTCTGGCATTTGGCCCATAATCGCAAGAAGCATCTTTTCCATTTAAAAAAAATAGTAATATAATTAAACCAATGGCAAAACCACCAAGGTAAAAACCTAAACGATGTATAAATTTCATTTTCTAGTATAAGTTAAATAAAGACAAAAAGCACAACCTAAAATATCAATAGATTTGCATCACTGAAATCTAGTCCAAACCATTCTCCAACAGATTTACTGGTCAGAATGCCATGGTAAAAATACAATCCATTTCGTAAACCCTTATCAAATCTTAGTGTATTTTCTATGCCTCCATTTTCTCCGATTTCTAATAAATAAGGTGTAAATATATTACTGATTGATACTGAAGCTGTTCTAGAATATCGAGCGGGAATATTTGGGACACAATAATGTGTTACCCCATTATATTCAAAAGTTGGATGATCATGGGTCGTTACCTCACTAGTTTCAAAACAGCCACCCATATCAATACTTACATCAATGACTACTGCACCAGGCTTCATGTTATCTACCATGGTTTGTGTAACTACAATTGGAGAACGATTATTTCCTCTTACAGCTCCAATTACAATATCACAGCGTTTAAGTGCTTTTAATACATTTTTTGGCTGCATTGTTGATGTGTAAACAGTTTGATTTAGGCTAGTTTGAAGACAACGTAATTTAGTGATTGAATTATCAAATACTTTAATGTTAGCACCAAGCCCAATAGCAGAACGAGCTGCAAATTCGCCAACAGTACCTGCGCCTAAAATGACTACCTCAGTTGGTGGAACTCCATTTATATTTCCAAATAATAAGCCATTACCTCCATTAACATTAGATAATAATTCTGAAGCAATAAGAATAGAAGCAGTTCCAGCAATTTCACTTAAAGATCTAACGGCAGGGTATGCGCCAGCGTCATCTTTTATAAATTCAAATGCTAAAGCAGTAATACGCTTTTCTGCTAAAGCTTTAAAATACGCCTTGCTTTGAGTTTTTAGTTGCAATGCAGATATCAATATAGTCTGTGGATTTATGAGTTTTATTTCATCTATTGAAGGCGGCTCAACTTTAAGTAGAATTGGACAAGAAAATACTTTAGCCGTATCTTTTGTAACCTCTGCGCCAGCATCACTATAATTTTTATCCTTAAAATTAGCGCCTTTTCCGGCACCAGATTCTATCATAACGCGATGTCCGTTTGCAGTTAGTGCAGAAACCGCATCAGGAGTTAAACACACACGTGTTTCCTGAAAGTGTGTTTCTTTTGGGATACCAATAAATAGCTCACCTTTTTGTTTATATATTTCTAAAGTTTCTTCTTGAGGTAAAAGCTGTGCTTTAGTAAAAGGAGAAAGAGATTTATCCATTAGGCTTTTGTTTTTAGTAAATCAAATTACAAATAAATATAAAACCATAAGTGATTTAATTAAAAATACTGTTTAACCTTACCCCAAAGTGTGGTTGGCTTAATCATAAACTCAGCCTCTAACTCTTCCATAGTCTTATCAGCAGTATTTAGTTTATTAAACATTTGAGCTCTTAAAAGGTAAATAGATGGGATTATTAGAGCCATAACAGGAATTAAATACACTAGCTCAAACTTATCTATATCTCCAAGGTTATCTCTAAATATATTTATTATTTGGTATATGTACATGGTCATCGGCACTATTAAAACATGATACCACCAATGACGACAGGTAAAAAACCAAATTAAAACAAATAAGAATGGAATTATTTTGTTTGTGAAAATCCACATGGCATAGTTTGCACTTTCCCATTCATGACTATCATATGTAAACCATCCAGTAGTCCATACCTGAGTGTCTGGCACATTTTCATATAAATAAAAAAGGTACGGTGATGCTCCAATAAATGTAGCAATCAACGTACCTAAAATTATAGACTTCTTGCTAGGTCTATCCGACCCCACCAATAGTTCTCTTCTTCTTCTTAAGTTCTGTTTTAGTTTGTCCATCTAAATCAATGATATTTGTTGCTTGTGCAGTAAATAACATTCCACCGAAGATAGCTATAGCTAAAATTAGTTTTTTACTTTTCATAATTTCAAGGGATTTAATTAATTAATAGTACAAATATAGCTTCACTACTAACTAAATATAAAATCACTTTCTGTTAAAACTTGATGAAAAACAAAATTTTAATTACGGAAAAACCGTAATACGTTAACTAAGTGGTGGAAATATGTATGCTATTT
>CAZBMY010000114.1:0-7326 GCA_964492855.1 uncultured Flavobacteriaceae bacterium | reverse complement strand
GTATTAAAACTAAAAGAGGTCTGTCCTAATTGTGGCGGCGGTTTTGAAAAACGTCCAATACGACCACAAAGTTTACTTAAAAAATATCCAACTTCAAAAAAAGTCATTCACAAACCTGTTGATTTTAAGGCACATTTTAGCAAACAGAAGTAATGTTTTTTGACTAAAATTTTAGTTTCCATTCGTCGACACATAACTGCCATCCGTCGACACTTATTATCATTCAACCGAAATAACGCATATTAAGATATCACATGATTTAACTTGCATTATTAAAAATTAACTCTAATTATGAAACCCCTAAAAATAATGCTTATTGAAGATGATATGATTGAAGTGATGAAGCTCAATAGAGCTTCTAGCACACTAAATTTAAATCATAAAATAATCGAAGCTAATAATGGAGAAGAAGCACTTAAAGCCCTAGAACATAAAGACAACCTTCCAGATATCATTTTACTAGATTTAAATATGCCTAAAATAAACGGCATTGAATTTTTGAAAATTTTAAAAGCAGATGAAAGGTTAAAATATATACCTACAATTATTCTCACTACTTCAAATAACCAACGTGATTTATTAGAGTGTTACAAAACAGGTATAGCAGGTTATATTTTAAAACCTTTAAAATATGAGGCTTATGTTTCTAAAATAGAAAAATTATTGTCATATTGGAGTATTAACGAATTGATTACAGCATAATGAAAGGTATCATATTTACAGAGTTTTTAGAGTTAGTAGAAGAAAAATTTGGTTTAGGAATGGTTGATAAAATTATTTCTCAGTCAGAGCTAGACTCCGGAGGGATATACACTTCCGTAGGAACTTATGAGTTTTCGGAGATGCTACAGTTAATTTCACATTTAAGTCAAAATACAGATATCTCGGTAGATAATCTTCTTATGGTTTATTCCGAACATTTGTTCAAAGCGCTAATAAAGGCACACCCAAATTTGGTAGAACACTACAAAGACCCGATGAACCTGTTAGCTTCTATAGAAAATCATATACACGTGGAGGTGCAAAAAATTTATCCAGAAGCACAATTACCAACTTTTGAACTAGAAGAACGTACAGATACCAAAATGGTAATGGTCTATAAGTCTGATAAAGCATTGTATATGCTAGGTAAAGGATTAATGTTAGAAACATTTAAGCTTTTTAATGTTTCGGCAAATGTAGAATTTGAGAAACTTAATAATGAAGGCACAGAAGTAAGATTCTTTATCAATAAAAACTAATGGATTTAGAGGAAGTAGATATTCTTAAAAGAGCATTAGCCAGAGAAAAGGCATCTAGGAAAGCTGCTGAAGAAATTCTTGAGGCAAAGTCTGCTGAACTCTATGACGTTAATAAAAAGCTAGAGGCTTCTCACGCTGAGTTAATAAATTTATACAATAAGACGACCTCAGAATTGCAAGGCGTATTTGAAAACATTATTGATGCCTATGTAATAATGGATATCAATGGTAATGTTTTAAAATTTAATGAGGCAGCAACAGAATTATTTGGACATAATGTTGACGAAGAATCTATTAATGTAATTGATTTAATTTATAAAGATGATTATCAGTATGCGATGGCATCTTTTTTAGAATTACAAAATAAAGGTTTCTTTAAAAACTATGAGGCAAGAGTTTATACCAAGAATAAAGAAGTAAAATGGGTTCATATTAATGCAAGTTTAGTTCTAGATAAGAATGGTGTACCAATGGCTGCTCAAGGTATTGTAAGAGATATTACAGAAACTAAACGAATAAATCAAATTGTTCAAGAACAAAAGCGAGAGTTAGATGTTATTGTTAACAATTCTTCAATTGGTATTGCGCTAACCGAAGAAGGAGATATTAAAAGAACAAACGAGATATTTCAAAATATGCTCGGTTATACGGAGGAGGAGCTAAGTAAGCTTACTATTAAGGATCTATCTTTGGCAGAAGATTACCCAGAATCAAAAGTATTTATCGAAAAAATGAATGCAGGAGAGCTAGATAATTTTGTGGTTAATAAACGCTACAAGAAAAAAGATGGTTCTGTTATTTGGGCAAAGACCAACGTTAATGCTGTAAGAGACACGAATAGAAATATTAAATTTCAGGTTGCTCTTATTGAAGATATTACTTCTGAACGTGAGAAAACATTAATCATAGATATGATTAATAACCTCACAAAATCTATTCTTGGTAAGACAGATATAAATGAAATTGCATGGGAAATCGTAAACAATATTGCTGAGTATTTAGATTCAAACGATTGTGTTATTTATCTGGTAGACCATGAAAATAACACATTAGAACAAATCGCTGTTTATGGAAATAAACTAGGTGAAAACAACCATATCATTAATAAAATGATTCTGCCTATTGGAGAGGGTATTGTTGGTAATGTTGTACGAACAGGGAAATCGGAAGTTATAAAAGACACTACTAAAGATAATCGTTATATAGCAGATGATGTTAACCGACACTCTGAAATTACAGTTCCTATTATAAGAGACGGAAAAGTAATTGCTGTCATAGATTCTGAGCATAAAGACAAAAATTACTACACAAAAGAGCATGTAAAGGCATTAGAGAGTATTGGGAGCTTAGTTGCTATAAAACTAAGAACCGCCTTGAGTATTCGAGAACGTAAAAAAGCAGAAGAACATAATGCTCTGCTGTTGAGTCAATTAGAGAAAAGTAATAATGAGTTGCAAGAGTATGCTCATATTGTTTCACATGATTTAAAATCGCCACTTCGAAGTATAGATGCACTAGTGAGTTGGATAAAGGAAGATAACAAAGGAAAGTTAGACGCTATTACCACACAGAATTTCGGATTAATTGAGACCACTTTAGAGAAAATGGAACAATTAATTTCTGATATTTTGCTGTATTCTAGCATTGGTTCAGAGTCTAAGGATAAAAGTGATGTAGATTTAAATGCACTTATAGACGAACTAAAGCAAATACTTTATCTGCCAGAAAATATTTCCATTACTATTTTAAATCAACTTCCAATTGTTATTGGCGAGAAGACAAAATTTCAACAACTGTTTCAAAATTTAATAAGTAATGCTATTAAGTTTAATGACAAGGACAAAGGCCTTATAGAAATTGATGTGATAGAAGAAAAGTCATATTATCAATTCTCTATTAAAGATAACGGTGTTGGCATAGGAAAAGAGCATCATGATAAGATTTTTAAAATCTTCCATGCACTACACAATAATAAAGAGTCTACAGGTATAGGCCTATCTATTGTAAAGAAGGTTGTAGATTTATATAAAGGTGAAATTTGGTTAGAGTCTGAGCCTAATATTGGCACAACCTTTTACTTTACAATTAAAAAGTAACTATGGAAAAACCAAATTTATCATACATAGAAAGCATGTCTGGTGGTGATAAAGCTTTTGAAAAAAAGCTAATAGAAATCATTAAGCTAGAGTTTCCTCAAGAGAAACAAGTTTACTTTAATAATATCATAGCCGAAGATTTTAAAGCTACCGCAGAAAACGTACATAAACTTAAACATAAAATTAGTATTTTAGGACTTGTAAATAGTTATGAGTTAGCGGCAAATTATGAGAATAATCTCATAGATAATAGTACTAACGGTAAAGATGAATTTGAATCCATTTTACAGCTCATGACAGATTTTTTAGAGACCTTATAATCTAACTTTATGAATTGTATTATTATTGACGATGAAGCTACGGCGAGAGCTATAATATCTCAATTGTGCTCAAATGTTTCAAGTTTAAATGTGCTAGAGGAATTTCCAAATGCAATTCAAGCCATTAAGTATTTAAACCAAAATGAAGTTGATTTAATTTTTTTGGATATTCATATGCCAGATTTTACTGGATTTGATTTTATTGAGACTTTGAAAAATCCCCCAAAAATTATTCTCACTACTTCAGATGCTAACTTTGCTATTCAAGCATTTGAATACGATTGTATAGTAGATTATCTAGTTAAGCCAATTACTCCAGAGCGATTTCAAAAGGCGATTCATAAGGCTGAGGCAACATCTAATGTAGCGGATTCTAAGTCTTTATCTTCGACAGAGAAAGTAGAAACAACATCAGGCAATGACTTATATGTTAATATTGATAGACGACTAATTAAGATAGACATCCCAAGTATTTATTTGGTTGAGGCCAAAGGCGATTATATCCATGTTAAGACTGAGGAAAAAAATTACACGGTACATTCTACACTTAAAAAAATAGAGGAAAAACTACCAGATAGTTTGTTTCTTAAAGTACACCGTTCGTTTATCATTAACGTTGATAAAATCATTGATATTGAAGACAATAGTGTATTGATAAAGAAAGATGTTATACCCGTCAGTCGTTCTAATCGTCCCGAGCTTATGAAGCGACTTAATCTTCTTTAAAGCCATTCGTCTACAGTAAATTGTGATCTATCGCTCTTCTTATCGTATCAATCGAAAATCAATAAATTAAGCCCAACAGTAAGGTAATTTTGTCTCATAGTATTAAATGAGATAGAATGAAATCAGAACTTTACAATTTTAAAAATCAATTAAGAATAATAGCTGTATTGGCCATAGGTTTTATAGGTCAAGCTCAAGAAGGAATACCTTTTAACTGCGATTATAACGCTTACTTGTTTCAATATAACGATGTTTATGCCATTGATTTAGCATCTGGAAGTTCTTACCAAGTAGCAACAGATGTTACACCAGGAAATATTAATGCAGCAGCCTATAATCCTGCAGATGGTTATATATGGGGGTCACTATCATCGCCAGCTAAATCCATTGTAAGAATTGGTAAAGACTTTTCAATAACGACGTTTTATGTAGACGAGTTGCCGACGAATAATAGATATGTAGGAGACGTCAATGCTTCAGGTATGTATTTTCTTAAAGGTGGCGGAACAACCTATTATAAAATAGATTTAGATCCAGAATCTTCTACTTATGTGCAGCACAACGCAACTGAGGTGTTATCTCTAAATATTAATATTCACGATTGGGCGTTCAATGCTGTAGATAATCAGTTGTATACTGTAGAGAAAAGTTCTAATAAACTATATCGAATAAACCCAGATAGTGGCGAAGTTACATCATTAGGAGTTGTGCCAATATTAGATGGTAATAACTACACCTATGGCGCTGTGTATTTTGATGCAGATGGTCGTTTTTATGTATCTGCTAATCAAACAGGAACCATTTATGTTATACAGGCTGTTCAAAATGTAAATAGTTCAGAGGATATGGTGTCTAATTTATTTGCTTTCGGACCATCAAGTGCAAGTAATGATGGGGCACGTTGTCCTACAGCACCAGTAATACAAGAAGATTGCGATAACGGTATCGATGACGATGGCGATGGACTCATTGATTGTGAAGACCCTTCATGTTCTGGTTTTGGGTCTTGTGAAGTTATAGAACCACCTGTTTCGGGAGGAAACAGGAGCGGTTTAGAAAGTAATAATCGTCTGTCTGAGCAAATCAACAAACGTAATTTTAACCGTGCAAAGACAGGGTACAAATTCAATAGAAGTGCGGCACCAAGGTTTGAAAGGCCTCAAAGCTACTTACAACGTAATGCCAACAATACCTTTACTCTAGAAGATTTTATTCCCGTAGGTGTTATTGGCGAAACCGAAGCTATAAATTCTTCCCCAACAGATTTATTAGAAATTACTAATGCTACTGAAATTTTTGCAGTAGACTATATGAATATCGATACACCAATCGCAACCATATTAGCATTAAAGACCGAAGATGGCGTTTATGAGCATACAAAATATATCTGTGATAGATTATTAGGTGGCGAGTTAATCACAGTATCTACGATAAACATTAATGAGCAACAGTTTATAAAATCTGTAATTAAAAATCCTGATGGCACTTATGAATTTGTATTAAGCTTATCCGCAAAAGTGGTTAATAATGAGGTTAATTTTGCTGTGGAGAGTCATTGGAATTTAGATAAATATGAGGACAATGTAACGTTCTATAATTTTCAGATATGGGCAAATACGGTAGATGATTTATACCTGTTAGGTGCTGAGGTTTTAAACCTATTAGCTATAGAAAAGCCAATTTCAGATTATAATAATTCTGAACCACCGGTAGTTTTTGTACGAAAAGGAGAGTATAAAAATAGGGGGTTAGACTTACAGATTATAAATAACAATGCCACGCAAAGCATTAATTTTGATGCAGGTTACAGAACTTCTGAAACCGCAGAGTTTGATAACCTTAATATGGATATTGATTTAAACGGGCAGTACTTAACCAATCTTAGAGTAGAGACAGGACTATTGTTTGATATTGGGTTTAGAATTGGTGATGGAGTGACAACACCAGACGATTTATTTATGTCTGATGGACCATGGGGAGTCGATGATTCTCAAGAAGGTACAACTGTAACTACTTACGAGGTTACTGCCAATGACTATACCTTTGAAGACGGAGATTTCCCAATAGAGCGTAACGTAGATTTAGAGGCCGTAACTAGCTCTTATGTTGGGGTATATAGAGCTTTAACACCACGATTTAAAGCTGTTGATTTAACTGCGTTTAGTAGCTTAAACTTAAATGCAAAGGGTACAGGCAACTTAGAAATTGCATTTGTAAAACAAAGCATTACCAATTGGGAAGCGCAGTACAAAACAACGATTGCATTATCAGAGACCTCTAGAGAATATGTGTTGTCAATTGCAGATTTCGCATCTAACACAGGAACTAACGGCATATTTGATGATGTCGTAACCATAGTGTTTACAATGGTATCTCAATATGGTATACCAACAAGTAAAACGATGACTTTAGAAAACTTAAGACTATCGCAAAATACAGCATTGTCTGTTGATGATTTTTCTAGCGATACTGCAGATTTAAGAGCTGTGCCTAACCCAATGGATACGCAAACAGAACTACAATTTACACTAGCACAAAACGAGACCGTAACTTGCAGTATCTATAATACTTTAGGCAAAGAAGTGTATGCGACTACGTTTGCTGCTATATCTGGTAAAAATAGCATTACTCTAAAAAACGAAGGCTTAATCCCAGGATTATACTTCTGTAAGTTGCAAAGCCAATATGGTGATTACAAAACAATAAAGTTATTAGTGAAGTAGAGGTTCATTAATATTTAGGTTGGATGGTCAGAAGGCAAAAGCGAAAGCTTTTGCCTTCTGTTTTAATAATGCTTTGGGTTTTATAAGTATATTTATCTTTTAAAATATTATAGTTTATGAATCTGAAAAACAATAAGATAGAAGTGCCTGTTGATGGATCTAACCCTTTCGTTAATTGTAAACTTGATAGAGGGAAATATGCAGATGTACTAACTAATAT
>CAZBMY010000113.1:0-7439 GCA_964492855.1 uncultured Flavobacteriaceae bacterium | reverse complement strand
ATGAAAGTTATAAAAATGCGCAAGGCGAAAAAGTGACAGACACGCAATGGCATAACGTCGTTGACCATTTGCGAAATTTTTCTGGAGGCTCCTGCGCCACGTCCTAAGGGCTGTCCAGAAAACCCAACCTCCATTGGGCAGTATATTCGTCAGTATAGAATGATACATGGGTATACAATATTTGAACTCGCAATGGAACTTGAAGTATATGATTCCACAATACATAAATGGGAAATGGAATACACTTCCCCATCAAAAAACAACATACAAAAAATAATAAATTTTATGGGTTACGACCCAAGAATATACAATCCTTTAAATATTAGAAATAATGAACTCATTAAGAAATAAAGTACAATTAATTGGAAGACTAGGACAAGACCCTGAAATTATTAATTTAGAATCTGGAAATAAAATAGCAAAGTTTTCTCTAGCTACAAATGATAATTATAAAGATTCTTCAGGTCAGAAAATTGAGAATGTGCAATGGCATAATCTTATTGCTTGGAACAAGACAGCAGACATTATTGAGAAATATGTAACTAAGGGCAAAGAAATTGCAATTGAAGGTAAATTAACTTCAAGAAGTTATGATGATAATGATGGTAATAAGAGGTATGTAACTGAAGTATTAGTTAATGAACTTTTGATGTTAGGCAAGAACTAATTAAAAGCGTTAGCTTTTATTCAAATAAAAACAAAGAGATAGCTATAACCAGCTATCTCTTTGCATTTGTTTACGTTGTTGCTCTTGTTTTATTTGTTCGATTCTTATGTGGTCTGGAATTCGTTCGTTTGCGTTATACTTTGGTAAAGAAATTTCTTTTGTTATAAGCATATTTTGCGTTGGTATTTCTTTTGTTTTTTCGTTGTATAACGTAGTTTTTTCTGAGTTTTCCAGTACTAATGAGTAATATACTCTTTTTGCTTTTTTCCGCTTTAAAGGGTCGGTTAAGTCGTTATTTAAATAATCAGATACTTTAATTAGTTGATGTTCTAAAAGTTCTTGAATTCCGTTAGTAACACTTCGGTTAGACAAACCTGTTTTTTCAAACTGAGAGTGCGCAATCCAATCACGTTGTTTTACATTTCCATTTTCATCTCGCCAACCCAAAACATTTCTTAAAATCTTAAGATACACTCTAACACCTGAGCCACTTAATTTTCCAATATCTGAATCGAAAAATTTATTTGGAACTGGTGTAGTATTATTCAGTCTCATTACCTTCTATATTAATGACTGGTAAGTTCTCATTATGATTTGCAAAAATCATGTAATCAGTATCTGGTTGATGATATAACTGTAAAAACCAACCACCATTCTCTGTTACTTTTACAACACCTACTTTGTGATAAATATGTTTGTCGTTCTTTATAGTTTTACGAGTAACGACATTATAAAATTTAGTCATACTAAAATTCAATTGTTATGTACTTACAACCTTAGCTTAAATTAAGCATACAAAAGCTTTTTAATATAAATCGATGTCGCATAAAGGGTATTTTACGACGTTAGAAACCTATTTTTTAAAGGGCTATATGCCCTGAAGAGATTTAACGTAACCCTTAATGAACTTAATAGTAACTTAAATACAAAGTATGAACTTTATAAAACGATTATTATTAAAAATTTAAGTATTTAATAGCTGAAAGTACTGACTGTAATTATATACTTAAACAAAACAAAAAACAACCTCTAAAAGTTGTTTTAAGCTGTTTGAAATACGTTTGTAGAAAATGTAGTTAAATATCTTCTAGCAACATCTTCATATCGCTTTCTAGACAATTGCATATATTGGAAACTAGATTCTGGCTTAACATGCCTTAATAAAGCACTTACATCTCTAACACTACCGCCTTGGTCTAAAATATAGTTTGCTTTTCCGTGTCTGAAGCTATGAGGTGTAATTTTTTTATCCAAGTTTGCCATTTCTGATAATTCTGTAATCCAACGTTGTACACTTCTTGGTGTAAATACTTTTCCTGTTTTTGGATTAACTAATAGTTTCTTTGATTCGCAGTCCATACATAGCCTTATTCCTAGATAACGATTCATTAAATCATTAGTGTCTGAACCCCAAATAACGAGGTTATAGCGCATACTTTTTCGAGTTCGTACTTTAGCAGTTCTCAAGCCATCAATTCCCTGTTCGTTGATATCATCAATCTTAATATCTAATAGTTCGCTAAGACGCATTCCTGTATCCCAAAGCAAATGAATAATTAACTTCTTTTGCAAATCTTGGAGATTGTTTACTTCCAATAAATCACTCATATCGTCTAAATCTTCTGCGGTAACAATGTCTTTGTCTGCACTTACATAACGAATAGGAATAATCTCTTTTGGGTTAAATGTCGTTTTTCCTCTACCGTGCCAAAACCAAAAAAAGTTTTTTAATACTCTCGCGGAGTATGCAATAGTGTTTAAGCTGTAGTTGTTTTCTAAACTTCGATGAAAAGCAATAATATCATCTCCATCAATTTCCTTTAGTTTCGATTTATTTTTTATAAAGCTCTCAAATTGTTCAAGTCTAACTTTATAAGTTGTATAAGCAGCACTTGTATGCGTCTGTTTCCATTCTAAATAAATCTGTATAGCATTTTTAATAGTCATAATCATAAAAGACCCGCCAAAAGGAAATCTAGCGGGTCGTTTATATACCCCAACTACTAAAAAAAGCTAGAGGTAAATAAATAAACACGCGTTGTTTCCTTTAGTCCATTCCATACGCTAAAATACTTTAGCATACAAAAAAGACGAGGCTTTCGCCCAACGAGGTTTCTTTGTATTTAAGTTACTTGTAATAGTATATTTCATAAAATAAAAAATAGCAAGAGTTCGACACTCTTACAAAAAACCCTAATGGTTTCCCTTCTACAGATATGTTATAATAGTAGTAAGTTGAACGTAAAAAAGACCTTATTAAGAAATTTAAATAGTACCATAAATAAAAAATAAAGCAAGAGTTCTTTCCGCAGTTATTTAAACTGCATAATTTCATATCCTTTTATTTATCTATTCCCTTCTTCCTATTTTATGTATTGGCATCATTCAAATTTGTATGACGTCAGTTATTTTGCTCGCTCTAATTTTAGAACTGATAGAAAGGTGTTCGGTATCAAACAAGCAGACCGAATGTTTCATTTTTATTGTTTTGGAAAATCTGGTGCTGGTAAAACGTCACTCCTTAAAAGTCTTATGATGCAAGATGCAGAAGCCAATCGTGGATTTGCTTTTGTTGATGTACATGGAGACGCCTCTAGCGAGATTAATGAAAAGCTACAAGGTCGTTTTAAAGACCGAACCATCATTTATTTTGATGTTACAAATCCTGAACTTGAACTTGGATATAATCCTTTACGTTCAGTTTCGCCTTCTAAACGCTCTCTGGTAGCTTCAAATATTTTAGAGATTTTTCAACGTAACTGGAAATCGGCTTGGGGAATGAAAATGGAACATATTCTCAGAATGATTTTGCTTACATTATTGGATCAGCCAAAAGCCCAGCTTTCGGACATCCTAAAACTTTTACATCAGAAATCATATCGAGATGCATGTTTAATCCATATTCAAAACCAAGACATAAAAACCTTCTGGTTAAAGGAATTTCCGAAATATAAACCAAACGATTTATTACCTATAATGAACAAATTAGGAGGCTTTTTAAGTCATACTATTGTTCGAAAGATTTTAATCGAAAACAAAAAACAATTGTCTTTAAGACAAATCATTGATAATAAACACATACTCATTATCAATTTAGCTAAAGGACAAGTAGGAGCAGATGTTTCTAATATACTTGGAGGTCTATTACTTACTTCCCTAGCTTCTGCTTCTTTTTCTCGAATTGATATTTTAGAAAAAGACCGAGTTCCCTATTTTTTATACATAGACGAATTTCAGACAATTTCTGGAACTGAATTGATTGCCGAATTATTGGCTCAAGTCAGAAAATTTAAAATAGGATTAGTATTAGCGAATCAATTTTTATCTCAATTAGACCCAAATGTACGTGCAAGTGTTCTAGGTAACGTAGGTACTATTGTTGCCTTTCGTTTAGGAATTACAGACGCAAAATTAATGGCTAAAGAATTTTATCCTGTTTTTAAAACAGAAGATTTTATCTCTCTAGCCAACTATTCAATTTATCTAAAACTGATGATTGATGGAAAACCATCTCCGCCATTTAGTGCAGATACCATACTCTAACTTTTTAAAACTTAAAAACATGAAAACAGCATTTAATGAAGTTCAAATTCATTACAAACGACCAATTTTTGATTGCAAAAGTAAAGTTGCCTCTTCTGAAGACTCAGAAAGAGTACTACGTTCTTTAATAGACCCAAAGCGCATTGATTATAAAGAGTTCTTTTGGGTTCTATTACTTACGAATGCGAATCAAGTTATTGGAGTAAGTGAAATTGCAGTTGGAAACACAACAGGCGTTTCTGTAAACATCAAAGAAATTTATCAATTGGCTTTATTGGCGAATGCTCCAGCAATTATTGTGGCTCATAATCATCCTTCAGGAAAATTAAAACCTTCTGAAGCTGATAAAAGACTTACAAATAAACTAACAGAAGCATCAAAATTTTTAGACATCACATTACTCGACCATATTATTTTAACCTCTGAAGGTTTTGTATCCTTTTCTGATAGCAATTGGATGTAAACCTACATCTAATCTATGATTAAAACTCCTATTACCTATTATGGTGGTAAGCAAAATTTAGCAAAAAGAATTGTTGCTTTAATACCAAAACACACAACATATACTGAAGCCTTTGCAGGAGGTGCAGCTATTTTCTTCTCAAAACCGAAAGTTCAAAATGAAATTATAAATGACACGGATAGTTTTGTAACCATTTTTTATAAAGTGCTTCATGAAGATTTTGAAGCACTAAAGTCAAAAATATCTGTTACAGCTTATTCAAGAGTTGTTTATAATGTAGCCTTAAATATGTATAAACACCCTGTTTTCTTTACAGACTTACAGCGTGCTTGGGCATTTTTTGTGCTTACAAATATGGGGTTTTCAGGGCGCATTGGTTCTTTTGGTTGCTATACCAAAGGTACAAAAGCTATGGGCTGGGAAAACAAAAAAGAACTCTTAACTCTAGACCTCAAAGACCGATTAAAAGGTACTCAAATTGAATCTACGGATGCTTTAAAAATCTTAAAACTTAGAGATAGTGTTGATACGTTCCACTATATCGATCCGCCCTATTTTAATTCTAATATGGGACATTATGGGAATTACACTCTTGAAGACTTCACTTCCCTTTTAGAACTATTACAAACCATAAAAGGTAAGTTTATTTTAAGTAGTTATCCCTCAGAAATTCTTTCTGAATTTACAGAACGTAATGGTTGGTACACTAAATCAATAGAACAATTAGTGTCTGCAAATCAAACAAAATCAAAGAAAAATAAAACTAAAACGGAAGTGCTAACTGCCAACTTCCCTTTAGAATAATTAACTAAAATTTAATAACATGAAAAAAGTAATTGAAAAAACCGTCAATCTTAATTTGATTGGTGTAAATGGAAATGCCTTTATGGTAATGGGAGTCTTTCGAAGACAAGCCAAAAAAGAAGGCTGGACGCAAGAAGAAATAGACTCTGTAATTACCGAAGCTAAGAGCGGAGATTACAATCATCTTCTAGCTACTATCGAAAATCATTGCGAACCTAAATACGAAAACGAATGAATTTAAGAACTTATAAACAAATCTTATTTTTTCTGAGTGACTTATCCAATTTTATAGAAACACCTGGGAATGCAAAATTATCTAAAGAACTGATTAAACATTTTACAGATAGCGAACTCCGTAAAATGATTTATTGGCTCTACAAAGATGTATGGAGTAAAAATGCTCTAGGGTTTATGGAAAGAGATAAACTCCTTGAATTAATTAATGGAGATACTGTAGTACTAGATTGGACTATTCATAAAATAGAACAACAAATGACTACGATATCTAATTATTCACAAGAAGAAGTGGAATCATTTTTTTTCAAAACACAAAATGAAATCCATTACCTAGCTTCAAAACCTGTTGAGAATTGGGATGAATATGACCTGTCAAATTATAGAAATTTGCTTCTTAAAACTGGTAAGGCTAAAAAGGTATATGCCGTTTTTACTGCTGATGTACTAGCAGAAGATGTATATGCTGTAACTACCGAACCATCCTATTTTTTTGACACAAAAAAAGAAGCTGAAGCTGAAATTAAAAGCATAGTAGCTGAAGGTCAATTTACCAAAGATGAACTTGTTGTTCATAAGCTTTGGCTACTTCAATAAATATTTTAACCTTAAAATTTAATAAAATGAAAGACGCAAGTATTGTGGATGTTTTAATTGAAAATATTAAAACAGACCAAGCGCTTTTGGTGCAAACTGAAGCGCAAATCGAAAAAGCAAAAGATGAAAAGCGAGAAGTTGTTGCACGCTTAAAAGACTATCGTAAAGATGTATCTGTCTTACTTAAGTATGCAGATGACGAACGTAGAAAACGAATTGAAGATTTAGGATTTGATTTTTCTGAAACTGAAAATGGATTAAATCCCATAGCAAGTTTAGTATTAGATATTGTAATGAAAGCAAAAGATAACCAAGTTACTAATGCTGATTTATTTAATACCTATTCTAGAACTGTTAAAAATGACGAAGAACGTTTAAGTTATACGGAATTTAATATTAAATGCCGTTCCTTGTTTAATACTCAACGTTTATTGCGTAAAAAAGGAAAAGACCCAAAATCGTCTAGAGAAGATATTATTTCTTTAAACGGAAGAGTGGTAGCTCCTTCTAAATAAATTGTTATGAAAAATGACAACTATTTAGATGTGTTCGACAACCAACAAAAAGCAATAGACCATGCCATATGGTTAAATTTTAAATACCGCATAGCTAATATTGTTTTTGGCGTTATTAATGGTCCTAAAAACAATTGGGCTGTTTGTGAACAAGCAACTGCTACTGAAATGGGCTTCCCTTTTCTAAATATTTTACCAAAAGATTATATAAAACTTTCATATAAGCAATTGGATAAAATTCGACAAGATGAAAATCTTCTTCCTCATTGGGAAACTATTGTTGGAATGTTAGCTGTAATGGATGGTGAGATTTTACGATTTATTCTTGAAAATCAACTTCCATTAGATAGAATGATTCGTCATGAACTAACGTTAAGAGGATTCGATAAAAACCATCGTTGGTGTGGATTTGATAAAGCTAGAGAAATCTGGCTTGAAGAAAATTAAATACTACAAAACACTCATTAATTTGAGTGTTTTTTTAACTAAGACTTCTTGCAATAATACTTAACAACTCTTCGGTTGAATTTCTAAATTTATTTAATGAGATGTCTGTTTCAACTACTTCTTCAATTTTTATTCCACTAACTAAAAATTTTGATGAATTATTTAAAAT
>CAZBMY010000112.1:0-7546 GCA_964492855.1 uncultured Flavobacteriaceae bacterium | reverse complement strand
CAATTAATGCTCTCAAAACAGAATAAATATCATCAATCAAAATCAAGTAATCATGTTAAAAAATTATTTCAAAATAGCCTTTAGAAATTTATTAAAGCACAAAGGCTTTACATTATTAAATATTAGTGGTTTAGCAATAGGTATGGCGGCTGGATTTTTGGTATTGCTCTATGTTAACTTTGAATTGAGTTATGACAAAATGCATAGTAAATCCGATTCGATTTACAGAGTAGTAGCGGACATTAAAACACCTTCGGAGACTATTGAAGCAAGTATTGCTGCTTGGGCAGTAGCTCCAAATATAGAAAAGGAATTTCCGGAAATTTTGAAATCTATTCGATTAATGAATACTAATCTTGTAGTAGAAAAAGACTCTAAAAAGATTGGAGAACAAAATGTTTTGGCAGTTGATTCTGCATTTTTTGATGTTTTTGATTTTAAATTAATAGAAGGAGATAAAACTAAGCTTTTTAGTAATCCTAACACTTTAGTATTATCTCAAGAAATAGCAAAAAAATATTTTGGTAATGAAAATCCAATAGGTCAGAGTTTAGAGTTAGAGGGTTTTGATAGCCCTGCAACCGTTACAGGTATTATGGAGAATATTCCTGAAAATTCTCATATTCAGGCAGATATTTTAATATCTCTGGTTACATTTAATACACCTACAAACAACAGAGATGAACAATGGGGAAATTATGACCCTTCAAGTTATATTCTTACTTCAGAAAACACATCGGCTGAAGACTTACAAGCAAAATTTCCTGGGTTTTTAGAGAGAAAAACTGGAGACCAAATGCGTTCCTCTCAAATGTTTGTAACTTTAATATTAGAACCATTTGCAGATGTTTATTTAAAATCTAGTAGAGGCGGTAATATTACAGGAAATATTAATAATGTATACATATTTGCTATTATTGGTTTGTTTATTTTGCTAATTGCAAGTATCAATTTTATTAACTTATCTACTGCACGTTCAGTTGAAAGAGCTCGAGAAGTTGGTATAAGAAAAGTTGTTGGTGCTGGTAAAAATCAACTGGGATTTCAGTTCATTGGTGAATCTGTATTAGTTTGTTTACTTTCTTTTATTATTGCAGTAGCATTAACAACATTTAGTTTACCTTATTTTAATGAGCTTGCTGGGAAAACAGTAAGTTCTGGGATTTTTACTGAGCCTATTAATATTGTGTACTTATTTACACTAGCTATAGTAATTGGTTTGGTTGCGGGGATTTATCCGGCAATGATTTTATCATCTTTTAGACCGGTTAGTGTGCTAAAAGGAAGTTTTTCAAAAGGGAGTCGTGGCATTTTATTGCGTAAAAGCTTGGTAGTGGTTCAGTTTACCATATCAATTGCTTTAATTATAGGCACAATTGTGATATATAACCAAATGGAATTTATGCGTAATCAAGATTTAGGATTTTCTAAAGAACACGCATTAGTTATTCCTACGGAAAGTGGAACGTCTTCAAGAGCTATTAGAAATAGAATTTCTCAAATCCCAACAGTAAAAAGTACTGCCTTAACCTCTAGTGTGCCAGGCTCTGGAAATCCGGCAGCTTATTCTGAGATAGAAAATAAAAATGGTGAACTTCAGGTAGCAAATATAGACCTCTACATTGTAGATGAAGACTACCTAGATATGATGGGTATGCATGTTATCGCAGGAAGAGGTTTCTCTAGAGACTTTGCTTCAGATTCATCACAAGCTATGGTTATTAATGAAAAAACTGTATCACTACTTGGTTATTCTAAAGCTGAAGATGCTATTGGGGCTAGATATCAGCAATGGGGAAGTAATGGACAAGTTATAGGTGTAGTTAAAGATTTTAATTTCAGGTCACTTCAAAGTGATATTACACCATTAACAATGCGTTTAAACCCAGTCAGTACTAATCTTATAACTGTAAAAGTTGAAGGGCAGAATACAGCGCAAACACTTGACGCTATAGAAAACGTTTGGAAAGAAATGAAACCGGCTGATACTTTTGAGTATTATTTTTTAGACGAGCTTTTTGAAGCTCAGTATGCAGCTGAAGAAGACTTTGGGAACTTGTTTTTAAGCTTTGCTTTGTTGGCCATATTTATAAGTTGTCTAGGGCTATTAGGTTTAGCGGCTTATAGTACAATACAAAGAAAGAAAGAAATAGGTATCCGTAAAATTATAGGTGCTTCGGTAAGCGGAATAGTTAACTTATTATCTAAAGAATTTATAAAACTCGTTGGCATTGCCTTTTTAATTGCAACCCCAATTGCATGGTTTGTTATGAAAAATTGGTTAGAAGATTTTGCTTATCGAATAGATATCGAATGGTGGATGCTTCTTATGGCGGGAGCCTTAGCTATTATAATTGCTTTAGTAACTGTTAGTTTTCAGGCTATAACAGCAGCTATAGCAAATCCAGTAAATGTATTAAGATCAGAATAACAAAATGTCATCAATCAAAATCAAGTAATCATGATTAAAAATTATTTCAAAATAGCATGGAGAAACATCATGAAAAACAAAGTGTTCTCATTGATAAATATCATAGGTTTAACTATAGGTTTAAGTGCTTCCTTTGTTATAGGTCTTATGATTTATTACGATTATACGTTTGATAATTTTCATGAAGATGGAGACCGCACATATCGTGTAGTTACCGAATTTACAGACCCTGATGGAAAGAATTATAATTCGGGTATCACATTAGCCTTAAAAGGGGCTATTGAAGAAAATTCAAACTTTGAAACGGTTAGTGAGTTTTATATTGAAAGACCAGCGAAGGTTGAAAATAAATTAAATGATATTACTTTAAAATGGCCAGAGTTTGTCATTTTCGCAGACCAAAGTTATTTAGATATTTTTCAATATAAGTTTTTAGCAGGTAATAAAACTGAAGCTCTTAAAAACCCAAATCAGGTTGTATTAACAGAAAGTAGAGCCAAAGAATATTTTCCAAAACTTTCACCAACCGAAATCGTAGGTAAAACATTAGTTTATAACGACTCAATAAATGTTAAGGTTACTGGTATTGTAGAAAATTTTAAGAAACGAACAGATATTGTTTTTAAAGAATTTATATCGCACCCAACATTATTACAAACGACTAGAAAAACAGAGATTACAAAACGTCATTGGATAAATACAAACTCTAGTTCACAGCTTTATGTAAAGTTTAAAGAAAATGCAGATGTTGTTGGTGTTCAAAAACTTTTAGATAAAATTGCTTTGGATAAAACTGATGCTGATGACATAAAGTTTAACGAAAGACGGTATTTTAAACTTCAAGCTTTAAACGATATTCATTTTAATGAAGATTATGGGACTTACGATTGGGAAAAAAGCCAAGCAAGTAAACCACTTTTAAGAAATTTAGCTCTGATAGCCATATTTCTTTTACTATTGGGATGTATAAATTTTATTAACTTAAATACAGCACAAGCAACACAACGCGCCAAAGAAATAGGTGTTAGAAAAACATTAGGAAGCTCAAGAAAACAGCTGATTGGACAATTTATGGGCGAAACTTTTTTGTTGGTAGTGTTTTCGGCGTTATTATCAATAGTACTTTCAAAAGCATTACTACATATATTTTCTGATTTTGTCGCAGCAGATTTAACATTCTCACTTTTTAAAACGCCTATTATTATCATTTGCATTGGTTTACTTTTAGTAATAGTAACAGTTTTATCCGGTTTTTATCCTGCGGTATTGCTCTCTAGAGTTAATGCAGTTTCTGTACTAAAAAATCAAATTTCTATGGGTCATCAAAAAGTTGGACTTCGTAAATTTTTAACCGTTTTTCAGTTTACTATTGCACAAATATTTATAATAGGTACGCTACTCGTTAGTAAGCAGATTAACTTTTTACTGAGTAAAGATATGGGCTTTGAAACTGATGCTATTGTATCTGTTTTTAGTCCAAGGTCAGAAAGTGAGCTTGCTAAAAAAACTTTATATGCCGAGAAGTTAAGAGCTATCCCGGAAATAAGTAAAGTAAGCCTCGGTGGTCAACCACCAGCTTCAAATTCTACCAATTCAACTAATACCACATTTACAAATGGCGAAAAGCAAATTAAATCTGAATTGCAATTTATATTCGGAGATACTGAATATTTAGACCTTTTTTCGATACAACTATTGGCAGGTCGCACTTTTTTAAATGATACTATAAATGAATTTGTGATTAATGAAACCTATAGTAAAATATTAGGTTTCAATAATCCTGAAGATGCCATTGGTAAATCAGTATCGCTTCATGATAGAGATGTGCCTATTGTTGGTGTCATGGCAGATTTTCATCAACGATCTTTAAAATCTAAAATAAAACCAATGGCTTTAAAAGGCGATTGGTACAGAAAATATTTTTCGCAGTATCAAGCGGTACATATTGCTTTTAATAATACATCGCCAGAGCAGTTAAAACGTACTTTAGAAAAAATTCAGAGCATGTATAATTCTGTATACTCAGAAACCGAAGATTATAGGTTAGAATTTATGGACGAAACGGTTGCTAATTTTTACAATCGTGAGCGCAAAGTATCTAAGCTTTTAAATTGGTCTACAGGTTTATCTATTCTGATTAGTTTTCTGGGACTACTTGGACTTGTAATTTACACCACAAACCGTCGTGTTAAGGAAATTGGCGTACGTAAAGTTTTGGGTGCAACACTTCTGCAAATTAATACCTTATTATGTAAAGAGTTTTTGATTCTTGTGGCCATTGCTTTTGTTATAGCTGTTCCAATTGCTTATTATGGTATTAATAATTGGCTTCAAGATTTTGCATACAAAACTAGTATTAGCTTTTGGGTATTTTTAGTTAGTGGAATAGCTATGATAGTGTTTGCTTTAATAGTCATAAGTGCTAAGACTTTGCAAGCTGCAAATGCTAATCCTGTTGATTCATTACGTTCAGAATAATCAACATCAATCAAAAAAATCAAAAAATTATGGTTAAGAATTATTTCAAAATAGCATGGAGAAATTTATTTAAAAGTAAATCTTTTACGATTCTTAATGTTGTTGGACTTTCAACAGGTATGGTCTGCAGTATTCTTATTTTATTATGGGTACAGAACGAGGTGAGTTATGATAAATTCCATACTGATTCTAACAGAATTTATAGATTCATTGTTAATTCTGGAGATTTTAGAACCGCTGTTTCTTCTGCTGGTATGGGACCAGATTTAAAAGAAGAATTATCTGAAATTGAAGATGTAGTTAGAACGACAAAATTTCAAAAAGTATTATTTGAAGTTAATAATAAAGCTTTTGAGGAAAGCCGTTTTATGTATGTGGACCCAAATTTTCTTTCCTTTTTTGATTTTCCACTACTTCAAGGTGAAAAAAATCTAGCGCTTAAGGATCCAAATACAATTGTGTTAACAGAGACGATGGCTAAGAAGTTTTTTGGAGATGAAAATGCCTTAGGTAAAATTGTTAATTTTAATAATTCCACCAACTTGGAAGTTACAGGTGTTCTTAAAGATTTACCGTCTAATTCGCACTTTAATTTTGATTTTATTGCTTCTACTGAAACCATTGCAAAACAGAATGGCGATTTTATAAATAAAACTTGGGGAGAGTTTAATTACTATTCATATTTTAAGTTGAATGAAGCTGTAAGTTTTTCAGAATCAGGAGTGTCTGACCTTGAAAGTAAAATTAATACTATTGCAGAAGAAAGATTTAATAAAAAGATATTTGAGTTTAGACTTCAGCCTTTGGAGGACATTCATTTACATTCCGATTTACAATTAGATGTGGCAGGACATGGAAATAGTCAATATGTAAGTATCTTCTTTATTGTGGCGCTTTTTATTTTGTTTGTGGCCTGTATAAACTTCATGAATCTTTCTACTGCACGTTCTGCCAAAAGAGGAAGAGAAGTAGGTATTCGTAAAGCAATTGGTGCGCATAGAAGTCAATTGATAGCACAGTTTTTAAGCGAATCTATTTTACTGTCTTTCATATCTTTAATACTTGCTGTCGGTTTAGTGTTCTTGGTGCTTCCATATTTTAACGAAATTTCCGGAAAAGCGCTAAGTATAGATATTACTAAAACTGATTTTTGGCTGAGTCTATTAGCTATTATTTTAGTAACAGGATTATTTTCTGGTAGTTATCCTGCACTGTATTTGTCTAAGTTTAACCCTATAAAAGTAATACAAGGTAACTTAAAGACATCTGGAAGGAGTCTATTTTTTAGAAATG
Organism: uncultured Flavobacteriaceae bacterium; assembly: GCA_964492855.1. Taxonomy (GTDB): domain Bacteria; phylum Bacteroidota; class Bacteroidia; order Flavobacteriales; family Flavobacteriaceae; genus Winogradskyella. Next base: position 1,344 of record CAZBMY010000112.1, on the reverse strand, counting down.
GTTTAGTTACAATGCAATTTGTTATTTCCGCTGTTTTAATTGTTGGTACTGGCGTAGTCTATAATCAATTAAATTTCATTAAAGAAAAGAACTTAGGATTTAATAAGAGTAATATGATTATTGTTCCTTTTAGAGGGGAAATTGAGAATAAGCAAGATGCTTTAAAGGCAGCTTTACTACAAAATCCTCTTTTGGAGAATTACTCTGTTTTTAATGATATGCCTACTAATCTTGATACTGGAACAACAGATATTGATTGGGAAGGAAAAGAACAAGATGACGGTCTTGTTATACCAACTTTAGGTATGGATGATAAATTTATCTCGCTTTTTGATATAGAGGTATTAGCTGGTAGAGGTTTTTCTGAAAAATTTACTATTAACGATAAAAACTTTGTGATTAATGAAACTCTTATGCGATTAATGGGTAGAGATTTAAATGATATTATCGGACAAAAATTTGTATTGAATGATATCAGTGGAAATGTTATAGGTGTTGTAAAAGATTTTCATTTTAAACCTTTACAATACAATATTGAACCTTTAGTTTTGAGACAACGTGATAATAATCCAAGATTTTTAGCTATACGCACTACTATTGATCAAACAGAAGCTAGTCTTAATGCACTTCAAAGTATACACTCTAAATTAAATCCTGCATTTCCTTTTTCATATTCATTTTTAGATGCTGATCTAGAAAACTTATATGAGGGAGAACAACAAATGGGTACAATCTTTAATATTTTAGCTCTACTTGCTATTTTTATCTCCTGTTTGGGTATTTATGGGTTATCTGCTTTTATGGCTGAGCAAAGAATAAAGGAGATTGGAATTAGAAAAGTCTTAGGTGCTACAACAACAAGTTTGGTCAACCTATTGTCTAAAGATTTCTTAAAACTAGTAGTTTTAGCTCTTTTAATCTCTATCCCACTCTCTTGGTATTATTTAAACGAATGGTTGTTAACTTTTGCTTATCATATTAAAATTTCTTGGTGGATATTTGCTTCTGCAGGTATAATGATAATAATGATTACGCTTTTAACAGTAAGCTATCAAAGTGTTAAATCTGCAATTGCCAATCCAATAGATTCATTACGTTCAGAGTAAGTAAATTTTTATGTGTTCGGTAATGAACAAAAACTGTATCAAAACCGAACAGGTTTATTTTTAAATACAATATTAAATCATTGATTTTTAATCTTTTATAGTTTTGGCATTATCTTAACTATATAAATTGTAATCAATTAAAAGTAATAGATATGATTCTTAACTACATAAAAATAGCCTTCAGAAGTTTACTTAAAAACAAAGGCTACAGTTTTCTAAATATTTTTGGTTTAGCCAT
>CAZBMY010000111.1:0-7556 GCA_964492855.1 uncultured Flavobacteriaceae bacterium | reverse complement strand
AATCATCTTCACTATCGTTAGCACAAGCTTGTGCTAACGATAGTGAAGATGATTTTGTCAATGTAGAGGATATTGATAATCCTGATGACGGAGAAGAAACTCCTGAAGAATCTCTTGTTAATTACGATGATGATATAGCACCAATAATGACAGCCGCATGTATCGCTTGTCACGCTAGTCCTCCAACAAACGGCGCTCCTTTTTCGCTTGTTAATTTTAGTCAAGTTAATCAAAGAGCCAGCGGAATTTTTAATCGAATGAATTTATCTAGCGGAGCTCCAGGAGCAATGCCGCCTTCTGGAAGATTACCACAATCTACGATAGACTTAATCCAGCAATGGATTGATGACGGCAAACCAGAAAATTAATAACAGACAGTTTTTTACTGTGCTTAAATAAGTTTTTAGTTGATAATTCAATACCAAGGGTTTAAAAACTCTTGGTATTGAATAAACCTTAAAATAAAGTACAGTTTGCAATATAAAATCAATTAATACTTTTAAAAATGAAAACAAAATCAGCCTTTTTACAGATACTATGTATGGCAATTCTATTTGTCTCAACATCTGTGACAGCACAAAAATTAATAGATAAAAACGGAAAAATAACTTTTGAAGCATCCGAAAAAACGTTTGAACCAGTAAAAGCAACCAACACATCAGTTACTGTGATATTGAATACAGAAACAAATGAGATAGCTGCATTGGCTTTAATGAAGAGTTTTAGGTTCAAAAATTCGTTAATGGAAGAGCATTTTAATGAAAATTATATAGAATCGGAAACCTATCCGAAAGCAAAATTTAGGGGAAAACTATCGGATTTTGAGTATTCAAAATTGAGAGATGATGATACAGCTAGCGTTGTTATTGAGGGAAAAATTGAACTACGTGGAAAAGAGAAACAAGTTCGCACAACACTAAGTGTAGAGAAATCCAATGGTTCAGTAATCATGCAGGGGTCATTCAAGGTGGCCCCAGCTGATTTTGATATCGAAATTCCAAGTATCGTAAGAGAAAAAATAGCGAAGGAAATCATTGTATCTCTAGACTTTAACCTCTTTGCAAAATGAAAAAGAAAGAACTCATTATCACAGGTATATTAGTTGTTACTATTGTCCTTGCAGCAAGTGTTTATAACTATGTTTTTAATAGTGAACACAGAAATATAGCACAAGAACAAGCAACAGTTTCCATGACAGCTAAAGATTTTTTTGGTCATTTTGAAGCCAATGAAACCTTAGCTACAACCACATACTTAGACCAAGTGATTGAACTAACAGGACAAGTCACTACTATTGAAGATGATGCTATTGTCTTAAGCGATGTAGTTCAAGTAAATTTTAGTAGTGCCGAAAACTTAGATTTAAAAGAAGTCCAAAACGTAACAATCAAAGGACGTTGCGTAGGCTATGATGAGTTGTTAGAGCTTGTAAAAATTGACCAATCCACACTAATTAAATAAACCAACTAAAATGAAATATTTATATATACTAACTTTTTTGTTTCCAGTCATGCTATTTGCGCAAGACGATTTGTTTGACGAAATAGACGCTGATGTAGAAGAAGACTATAAATCAGCTGCTTTTAAAGGTCTTAAAATCGTAAATTTTGAGTCTACTAAAATGATATCAAAAAAGGAACTTTATTTTGTGGTATCTCACAGATTTGGTTCTTTAGAAACAGGATTTGAAGACTTTTTTGGACTAGACCAAGCGGTGACAAGACTTAATCTTATTTATGGTGTAACTGATGCCATTAATATTGGTGTTTCAAGAAGTTCTTTTCGTAAAATTTACGAATCTTCATTAAAAATAAGATTAATTCGTGAGAAAAAAGGTGGTTCACCAGTAACGGTAGTAAGCTCTAGTAATGTTTTAATTAACACATCTTTAGATGATGCGTTTTTACCAGGTTTAGAATTCAAAAACCGATTAGGTTACACAACACAATTATTGATTTCTAAAAAGTTTAATAAAAACTTTTCACTACAATTAATGCCAACATTTTTTCATGACAATTATGTAGAAGTTAATGAGCAAGACAATTCTCAATATGTTATTGGTTTTGGCGGAAGACATAAACTTACTAAGCGTTGGTCTTTGAATTTTGATTATGGCGTTCATCTTAACAGAGCAGAGACATCGCCGTTTGTTAATCCTTTTTCTATAGGTTTTGATTTAGAGACTGGAGGGCATGTTTTTCAACTGCACTTTACAAATGCTCAGCCTATGAATACAAATCCATTCTTGGGTCAAGCAACAGGAGATTGGGGTGATGGAAATATCTTCTTTGGCTTCAATTTATCAAGAGTATTTTAATTAAAAACAATCGACTCAGATTACTTTAGTCGTTACTATTGAGTTTGTTATTCCTTTAGTCCCGATATATATCGGGACAGGAATTAAACAGTTTAAATTCAAGACTTTTTATTCAAAAAAATATGATAGCAACAGCAAGAATAGAAGTACAGCAGCATTTTTGTAAAAACTGCTCAGTATGCATAAAAAAAGAATTACAGATGATTGAAGATGTAAAAAACATTAGACTGTATCCTAAAGACTCTTTAATTACATTCAGTTTTTTAAAAGCAGATAAGCTTTCAGCAGCACTCAATACATTATCAAGATTAGGATATCCAGAAAAAGGAGAACGAATTGATGAGGCACTTTCCAAATCTCTATGTCGCTGTTAAGTATGTATACTTTATTCCATAGAAATTAAAAATAAATATTAAAGATTAAGTTTTTATTGGTTGATTTGAATAGTCCCCTGAGGAGTAGGTTCTTTTGGGGATTATTTTTTTAATAAAGTATAGAGTATTGATTCCTCTTTAGAGCCAAATATTCCCTTTCGCACAGATTTATAAGATAAAACGAGTAAACAGCTCGTTCATTTGCATCAAATAATTTTAATCAAAAAAATATACAATGAAAAATTTATTTATTATCCTATTAGTTAGCGTATTTGCATTGAGTTGCAGTTCTGATGATTATGACAATACACCAGAACCTACACCAGAGGTTGTTAACTCTGTACAACTTCGTACCGATGCAACGTTCGGAAGCGTATTAACAAATGCTGAGGGTTTTACACTCTACTTTTTTGCGCCAGATGCAACAGGAGAAGAATCTAACTGTAATGGTGGTTGTGCGGATGTATGGCCAGCATTTTTTGAACAAAATTTAACTTTAGATGCAGGCTTAGAGGCTTCTGACTTTGGAACAATCACACGTGCAGACGGTCAAAGTCAAACCACTTACAAAGGTTGGCCGCTTTATACATTTTCTAATGATTTAGTTGCTGGGGCAATCAATGGCGATGGCGCAGGTGGCACTTGGTTTGTTGGTAAACCAGATTATTCTATTATGATAGTACGTGCGCAATTAGTAGGTAGAGACGCTAATGGTATCGAAACCAATTTAAATAGCAGTTTTCAGCCTGGAGATGAAGATACCTTTTACTTCACAGACGACAGAGGAAACACATTATATCGTTTTTCTAATGACCAAAATGGTACTAATACCTTTACAAATTCTGATTTTTCAAATAATAACGCTTGGCCTATTTTTCATACGGATGTTGTAAATGTACCAAGTACATTTGGTACTAGTGGGTTTAGTACAATAGATGTTTTTGGTGAGCCACAACTCACTTACAGAGGTTGGCCATTATATAAATTTGGTGGTGACGATAATAGAGGCGATAACTTTGGAGTTGGTTTTCCATCTGCAGGAGTTTGGCCAATTGTAAATACAGATACTGAGGTGGCTCCAGAAGATAATGGTGGAGGACAGACAGAAGTTGAAAGAACATTCCAAGTGTCTAACGTTGGTGCTACAGCTTATACTTTTAGTTTTACAGATGTGCAAAATCCTGAGTTAGAACTAGAACGCGGAAAAACTTACGAGTTTAGTGTTAATGCACCAGGACACCCATTTCTTATTAAATCTGTAAATAGTACAGGTACAGATAATGCTTTTAATGATGGTGTTACTAATAACGGAACTGCAGATGGTACAATTACGTTTACAGTCCCAGAAAGTGCGCCAGATATTTTATACTATAACTGCGAGTTTCATGCGTCTATGAACGGAAGAATTAGAGTTGTAGATGTCAATGCAACAAGAACTTTTAGTGTGAGCAACAACGGAGCAACATCTTATACATTTAGTAGTGATGGATTCAGCGATATAGAAAATCCAAACTTTACATTCAAAAGAGGTGAAAGCTATACGTTTTCTGTGGCTACACCAGGGCATCCTTTCATTATAAAATCAGTTCAAGGTACAGGAACAGGAAACGCTTTTGATAATGGCGTTACCAATAATGGTATTGCTAATGGTACCATCACATTTACAGTTCCAGCAGATGCACCTGATACATTATTCTATAACTGCGAATTTCATGGTTCAATGACTGGAACTATTTCTATAATAGATTAGTTTTTATTATAATGAGGTTGTTTGGCTAATTATATTTTTTGTCATTTCGAGCGGAATCGAGAAAAGTAGAGTATTAAATTACAATTCATTTTGACTACGCTCTTCCGATGCTTCAGAGGTGACTGATTAACTTTTATTATACTTTCCAAACAACCTCATTATTTTTCAGTAATTATAGGTTAAGCAAAAAGAGTCCTTGAATTTGTAAACAATGCAATTGATATTTAAAAAGTTTAAAATAAGATATATGGTAGCTAAAGTATTGGCACTACTTTTTTTGTCCTTAACTATAGCAATCACGAGTTGCACAGAAAACTCAGATAAAATTGTTGCGGAATCCTCAGATGTAAAACAGTTTGCTGTAGACCAGATTAATGATGAAAGTTTTAATTTTGAAAATTCAAACTTAATAGAAAGCGTCGTTTTAGTGAAAGGCGAAATAAAAGACATTAATTACTTAAATGAGCGTTCTACAATTATCTTGAAAGGAAGAAGTAATGACAGATTAGTCATATGCGACATGCAAGACAATCAAAAACAAACTCTCAAAAAATTAAGTATTGGAGATGCAATTGATGTTAAAGGCATTCTCAAAGGCTCATTAAATGATATTATTCTTTTAAATTGTATAATTCTCCAACCAAAAAACAATGAATAAACTTACTTTAATAGTCCTTCTTTTATTTGGTCTAGGCTTTACTTCTAACTCAAAAAAAGTAATTGCCAGGCAAGGGCAAGTCTCTTTCTTTTCCTATACTTCTGTAGAAAATATAAAAGCAGAAAACAATCAAGTATTAAGTATAATAGACTTAGAAGAAGGAACAATAGCTGTAGACATGCTAATGAATGCTTTTGTTTTTGAAAAAGCACTGATGCGAGAGCATTTTAACGAAAGTTACATAGAAACGGATATTTTTCCCAAAGCCACTTTTAATGGTAAAATTGAAGGTTTTGATGCTCAACTACAAGGCACACAAGTAAAAATAATAAAAGGCGCTTTTACCATGAGAGGTGTCACTAAAGACATAGAGATAAAAACAAAAATTGAAAATAATAACGGGCGCTATATACTGTCTGGTACGTTTGAGACCTTTGTAAAAGATTATAACATTAATATACCGCCATTATTAGCGGGTAATATTGCAAAGAGTATAGAAGTTAATTTTAAATTTGAATATAAGCCTTATGAAAATTAAAACCACTGTCATTGGAAGTCTTTTAGTTCTTGGGAGTATTCAAATAATTACTGCTCAAGACGATTTACAAGATATTTTAGATAGAGAGCAAAATGAAACTTCAGATTATGTTTCTCCTGCATTTAAGATGACGCGCATAGCCTTTGGACATTCTACCGAAGTTAGAAATCAAGGTGTTTTAGAATTGTTTACAGCAACACGATTTTGGAATTTCCCAGGAGACCGTTCTGAGAGTTTTGTTGCAGATAAAGTGACTACTCGCATAGCTTTAGAATATGGTATTACAGATCGCTTATCTTTTGGGGCAGGTGGCACCACTTTCGATGGCCTTTTTGACGGGTATTTAAAATACAACTTAGTGTCTCAAAATAAAGGCGAGAAGAACAACCCGTTTAATATTACCCTATTTCAAGGCGCGAGTTATAACAGTAGCTCTATGCCAAACCCAGCAATAGCAGATGATTTCTCAGATAGATTAGGATTTACAACCCAGCTTTTAGTGTCTCGAAGATTTTCACAAAAGTTCTCATTTCAAGTAGCGCCTACATTTGTTCATAAATCTTTGGGTACATCTAGTCAAGACAATACAAGCTTTTTTGCACTAGGCTTTGGAGCGCGATACAAATTAGGACCGCATTTAGAACTGGTTTCAGAATATTACAGAACACTTAACCCTATTGATTCTTTTAATACATATGACCCGTTTGCAATTGGCGTAAATTGGGAAGTTGGCGATATATTAATTCAACTCATGTTAACCAATACACGTAATATGGTTGAAGATACCTTTATCACCCAAACCCGAAATAACTTCAACTTTAAAGACCCAAACCTTCATTTTGGGTTCAATGCGACTTATGTGTTTCATTTAAGTAATAAGCTAAAGAAAAAGTAATTTCTACATATAAAACACTAGCTTCATGAAATACTCAAGTTTTAAGATTTATAGCTTTATATTTTGCTTTACTTGTTTATTAACTGTGCAAGCTCAAGTAAAAGACAGTATAGTAGATGCACTTAAGCTACAAATAGAAGAAGCAACTTCAGACTCTTTAAGGATTAATCTTAAACTAGATTTATCAGGAAGAGTAGCTCTTTTTAATATGGATGAAGCAATTGCTATTGTTAAAGAGGTTGAAGAAGACATTAAAAATATTGATAAAAACTCTGCATTTTACAAAAAAACTAAAGGTACAGTTTTAAGGAGCTTAGCAAATGCAGAAACTACTAAAGAGAACTTCGCAAATGCACTAGAATATCACCTTCAGACAGTAGATTATTTCACAGAAATTAAAGATTCTATTAATCTAGGAATTGCATATACTGGCTTAAGCGCTATTTATTTAAAGCTAAAGGATTTGCCGGCTTCAGAAAAGTATATAAGAAAGGCATTAAAAATACAAAAACACAAAAGTACTCCAGACCAATATGCATACTCATATTCAAAGTTGGGGCATATTTTATTTATGAAAAAAGAACTAGATTCTGCAATAATAGTGTTTAACAAATCAAAAACAATAGATACCACTAAACAAAGAGCTCTCATTGTAGAGTCAAATCTTGCGAGTGTTTATAAAGCCCAGAAGAAATACAATAAGGCATTAGAAATTAATAAAAGAACTTTGAAACTAGTTAATCCTAAGGACTACGCACAAATGGGAGTGCGTTATGGAAATTTAGCTTCTACTTATGGGCTTTTAAAAGATTGGGACAATGCATTAAAAGCAGTAGACTCTTGTATTTATTTTTACAAATCAATAGGAAAAAAAAGGCAATTAGAACTTGCATATAATTTTAAGGCAGACTGTTTGCATAATCTAGGCAAATATAAAGAGGCATACAAAGCACAAGCAATTTATAAGATATATTCAGACTCGGTAAATAATTTAGAGGAGCATAAGCGCATAACAAAATTAGAC
>CAZBMY010000110.1:0-7556 GCA_964492855.1 uncultured Flavobacteriaceae bacterium | reverse complement strand
TCCATTAGTTTTTAGTCCAAATAATGTGCCTTTGTCATGTACTAAATTAAACTCAACATAACGCCCACGTCGAATTTCTTGCCAATTGCGTTGCTCTTGAGAGTAGTCTAAATCTTTTCGTTTTTCTACAATTGGGACGTATGCATCAAGGAAACTATCACCAACTTCCGTCACGAAGTTGTACCAGTCTTCCATTTGCATATTATCGTTAGTTTTACAATAATCAAAGAATAGTCCGCCAATACCTCGACCTTCATTTCGGTGAGTATTATAAAAATACGCATCGCAACGCGCTTTGTATTTTGGATAGAATTCAGGGTTATGTCTGTCGCAAGCTGTTTTACAAATCTGGTGAAAATGTTTAGCATCTTCATCAAACAAATAATAAGGTGTTAGGTCTTGACCACCGCCAAACCATTGGTCTGCAATATTTCCGTCTGCATCATACATTTCAAAATAGCGCCAATTAGCATGTACAGTTGGCACCATTGGATTTTTAGGATGCAAAACCAAGCTTAAACCACAGGCAAAAAAATTAGCGTCTGCAACACCAAAATGTTGTTGCATGGTTTTTGGTAATTTGCCATGAACGGCAGAAATATTAACACCACCTTTCTCAAACACACGACCGTTTTCTATAACTCGTGTGCGTCCGCCACCGCCTTCTGGTCGTTCCCATAAGTCTTCTTGAAATCTTGCAACGCCATCAACAGCTTCAAGTTTTGAAGTAATACGGTCTTGTAAAATTTGTATGTATTCGTAAAACTTATCTTTCATTATATAATTCAAACAATTCCATGTCTACTGGTTTTTCACCAGGAGGCGTATATTCTTCTTTAAGTGTTTTCACCCATTTGTAACCATTCTTTTCAGCAACTTTTATACTTCCAATATTGGTTTTATGAGATATGATTTGCAGTATCTCTAAGCCCAAATGTTCAAAAGCATAATCTGATAGTGCTTTAACAGATCGAGAGGTTAAGTTTTTGTTTTCAAAATTATAACCTATGCAATAAGCAAATTCCCCTTGTTTTTTGTTCCAATCTAGCTCTTTAATATAAATCAGGCCTGCAATTTGTCGTGTTTCATTATATTTTAAAGTGAATAGAAATTCATCTTTAGCCTCAAACGCTTTTACCTTTTTATCTACAAAATACTGAGATAATGTAGGATTCAGATTTTGTTCTAAAGTCTTTGGAAAATATGCTTTAAACCGTTCGGCATTAGCAACACACAAGTCACAAATTTTCCAAGCATCTCCATTGTGCACAGGGTTAATTTCAAAGCCATCGAATTGTGCAATCATTATCTGTTTTCTATTATTTCAAAAGGCTCAAAACCAATATGTTCGCCTTCATCGTCATCAAACAATAAGTCTACAGCGATTATAGATGCAGAGGTGACACTTAATGGTAATACAAGTATTACTCCGATAATAGGAATAAATAATAAAAGTAGAAATCCAATACCATTTCCTATAGCTAAGCCTCGGTGTTTTTTGATAAATGCTATACTTTCTCTATAGCTAAAATGACGCTCTAATGTATAATCCATATTTGAAACTCCAGCATAGTAAGATTGAACTAAAAACAATAAGGCTGTTGAAAAAATATTAACAACAGGTATAAATTTTAATAGAAGAATAGGGAGTGTATAAATAAGTTCTTTAGCTAAGTTTCGTAATCCTATTCTAATACTTCGTACAAGTTGTTTTGAGAATGTCGCATTTGTAATATTTATGGCAGGCTCTCCTGTATAGTAAGATTCTATTTTTTCTGATACCGGACTCATAAATGGTGAAGAAAGCGCCATGATAATATGTTTAAACATAATTATCCCTAGGGTAAATATTATAATGCCTGCGATTAAGGTTGAAATAAAAGTAATGGTCGCCTTACCTGTTTCCCAAACCCAAATACTAGCTATCCATTCACCTAAATTATCTGAAAGCGTGTAGGAGGATACAAAAATTAGAATGAACACAACCAAACTTATCAGCATCGGAATAACAAAGTACTTCCATAATTTCAATTTTGAAATTAATGCATAAGCACCTGAGTAAACCTGAAGCCCTTTAATTATGTTTTGTATCATCTTTTTGTTTTTTGATTAATAGATAGTTCCCTATTAAACAAGACGCGTAAACAGACAATGTGTTACGCTAAACGTCTTTACAATTTAAGACTTATATTCTTTTACTGCATCAATAAATGCTTTAGCATTATCTAATGGAATATTTGGTAAAATACCATGACCTAAATTTACAATGTATTTATCTTTTCCGAAATCATCAATCATCTGATGAACCATTTTTTTGATTTCTGAAGGCGGAGAAAATAATCGTGTTGGATCAAAGTTACCTTGTAAGGTGATATTTCCGCCTGTTAAATAACGCGCATTACGTGCCGAACATGTCCAATCAATCCCTAAAGCAGAAGCACCAGATTTTGCCATGTCACCAAGTGCAAACCAACAACCTTTACCAAAAGCAATAACAGGCGTTTCGTCTTTTAAAGCATCTATAATTTGCTGAATGTATTGCCAAGAAAATTCTTGATAATCTACTGGAGATAACATGCCGCCCCACGAATCGAAGACTTGAACAGCATTAACACCAGCTTTTACTTTTTCTTTTAAATAAGCAATGGTTGTATCTGTTATTTTTTGAAGTAATCCATGTGCCGCAATAGGGTTTGTAAAACAAAATTCTTTGGCTTTGTCAAAGTTTTTGGAACCTTGTCCCTGCACGCAATAGCATAATATTGTCCATGGCGAACCCGCGAAACCTATTAAAGGGACTTTATCATTTAACTTTTCTTTAGTTGCTTTTATGGCTTGGTAAACGTAATCTAACTCTACTGTTACATCAGGAACAATAACATTGTCAACGTCTTTTTGCGAACGAATAGGATTTGGCAAATAGGGTCCAAAATTGGGTTTCATTTGTACCTCGATATTCATCGCTTGAGGAATAACTAAAATGTCACTAAACAAAATAGCAGCGTCCATCCCATATCTTCGAATAGGTTGTACAGTAATTTCGCTTGCTAATTCTGGAGTTTGGCAGCGTGTAAAGAAATCGTACTTGGCCTTTATTTCCATAAATTCAGGCAAATAACGACCAGCTTGACGCATCATCCATACTGGAGGACGTTCTACAGTTTCTCCCTTTAATGCTCTTAAAAATAAATCGTTTTTAATCATTGTTAGCTGTTAGCTGCTAGCCTTTGGCTCTTAGCTGTTTTTTATTCGGTTTATTAAACTATTTATCATTTTTGCTTCTTTAGCTAGAAGTTCAAAAATGTTATTTAAATTATTTTCAGGAATAAACCCTAGTTCTTTTGAAAGAATTAACTGCGTTTCAACTTCAAAAAGTGAACCCATTGCAATTTCAAGAAATCTTTTAAATTCTATTTCACTATTTCTACTACAACCTTCTGCAATATTAGAAGGGATTGAAACAGAAGCTCTTGTGATTTGACTTCTTAATCCAAACTTTTCTTCAGTAGGTAACTGTTGAGAAAGAACATAGATTTGCTTAACAATTTCAATTCCGTTTTTCCAAATATCTAGTGTTCTAAAGTTTCTCATTTGTTCTATCTACTAATAGCTAAAGGCTAGGAGCCAACAGCTAAAGGCTTTCATGCATAATATTCATTTACCAGTTCTATAACACTCTCGACCGTTGGTACTTTAGCTATCCTAACATCTTCAAAGTGTTTTTTTGCAACATTCGCAGTTGTTTCTCCAATACAAAATGCAATGCCATTTGCTTGGTTTTGTTTTAAGAAACTATCAATTGTAGATGGACTATAAAACATAATACCATCCACACTATTCTCTAGTTTTACAGCGTCATATTTGGTTTGATAAGCTTCAACTTCGTTAACGGCAATATTGTTTTCAGTTAGAATATTTGGCAAATCATCTAAACGCAAATCGCTACAGAAATACGTAACTTCAGTTCCTTCAATATAGTCTACCAAATAGTCTGCAAGCTTCTTAGCATTTGGTGCCATGTGTACGACTTTACCAATACGTTTTTCAATCATTCGCTTGGTGCGGCGACCCACACAATAGATGTTTTTAAATTGTAATTCTATGGCAGAAAAGTTAGTCAATAATGCCTCAACAGCATTCTGACTTGTGATTATAACATTCTGAATTTCGTTTTTGACAACTTTTTTATGAATTCTATTAAGACTTATTTTTATAGCATCATTACTTTCAGACACTACATCATTATGAAATAACAATTTCTGGTCTTCCGTCAATGTTTTTGTTGAGTAGATATTCGTCGTTTTGTCGCTGCGTTGTAACTGGTCAATCAACGTTTTTCCGCCTTTTTCAATAACATAATTTGCACAGAATTCTGCAATACCATCGTGTTTTCCTAAAGGGACAACTTTGGTAACTTCAATTTTACGAGAACCATCTTTACTTAAAAGAATGCCTTTAAAGTGAACTTCTTCATCTTTATTTACGTAACAAATAGCACCGATTGGCGCAGTACAACCACCTTCTAAGCGATTTAAAAATTCGCGTTCAATAGTCGTGCCTATCTCAGTTTCAGGATGATTAATCGCCTTGCATATTTCTCTAACCTCTTCATCATCTTCTAAAGCGGCAACCATAACGGCACCTTGTGCCGGAGCAGGAATCATCCAATGTAGATTGATAGAGTTTTCAGGTGTTATGTTTAAACGACCCAAACCAGCACCAGCAAATATGGCACCATTCCAATCGTTGTTATCTAATTTTTCGAGTCTAGAATTTACGTTTCCTCTCAGTCCAACAATTGTATGTGTTGGATAGCGATTAAGCCATTGTGCTCGGCGACGTAAACTGCCAGTGGCAATAACAGCATCTTTAGCAGAAAGGAACTCTTCGTTTTTTTTAAAAACAAGCGTATCATTTATGTTTCCGCGTTTTAAGACAGCTGCTTGTACAATACCTTTTGGTAAAATTGTTGGTACATCTTTTAATGAGTGTACAGCAATATCGATATCGCCATTAAGCATTGCTATATCTAGAGTTTTTGTAAAAATCCCAGTAATACCAAGTTCGTATAAAGGTTTGTCTAAAACAATATCTCCTGTAGACTTTACAGGGACTAATACGGTTTTATGACCTAAATGTTCTAATTGAGATTGAACGGTTTTTGCTTGCCACATAGCGAGCTGGCTGTCGCGTGTGCCAATGCGAATTATTCTAGACATTATCGGTAGTTTCTAACTGAAATATTTTTTTGATGAGTTCTAAACTCTCATCAGAAGAGTTATTATCTTCTCTTAAATGATGTGCAAACTGATTGGTTATTTTCTGAATAAGATTATTCGAAATTAATTCAGCTTGTTCTTCATTAAAATCACTGAGCTTTTTACGATGAGTTGAGAATTCAGAGTTTTTTAAATCTGTCAACTTATGTTTTATGGCTTGTATTGTTGGTACAAATTTTAATGTGTCTAACCAAGCATTAAATTCAGCTTTGATTTCAGAAATAATAGTTTCAGCTGCAGGAATATAATCTTTACGTTTTTCTAAAGTCTCGTCAGTAATCTTTGCTAAATCATCCAAGTGAACTAAGGTGATATTATTTAATTCTCTAACATTTTCATTCACGTTTTTCGGAATAGATAAATCAAGAATCAATAGTGGTTTTTTAGTCTGAATAAGTGATTTATAAATTGTTGGATTTTGTGCGCCAGTGGCTACGATTACAATATCGGAGTTGTTTACTTCTTCTTGTAGATTGTTATAATCTTTGACTAAGAGGTTAAACTTTCCTGCAACGGCTTCAGCCTTATCTTTTGTTCTATTGATAAGCGTAATGTGAGGATTCTTAGTATGCTTAACTAAGTTTTCACAGGTGTTACGTCCTATTTTTCCTGTACCAAAAAGTAGAATGTTTTTATCTGAAATATTCTGAATAGTATTCATAATATACTGTACAGAAGCAAAAGATACAGATGTTGCACCAGAAGATAATTCTGTCTCTGTTTTAATCCTTTTACTAGCTCTAATGACAGAATTTAATAAACGTTCAGTATACGAATTTAGTAAACCGATTTTTTTTGAACGTTTTGCACCAGCTTTAAGTTGACCGATAATCTCAAAATCACCTAGAATCTGGCTATCTAAACCAGAACCAACTCTAAACATGTGAGACACAGCATCATTGTTTTTGTGTACATAAGCAACATTTTGAAATTCTTCAACTGTTCCTTTGGTGTTTTCACACAACAAATCAATTAATATACATGGGCGTTCTGCAAAACCGTAAATTTCTGTACGGTTACATGTTGATACTAGCAACAAACTTTCTATACCATTAGCTTTAGCTTGCTTCAACACAGTTGTTTTAGCAGCATCGCTTAAACTAAAATGTCCGCGTACCTCAGCATCAGCTTTTTTATAACTGAGGCCAATAGCATAAAAGTGTGTTTGTTTTTGTTGCATTCAGCTGTTTTACCTAACTAGGAATTAATCCCGAAAGTTTTCGGGACAAAAATATAGTTGTTAATTGCATAAAAATAACGCTCAAAGAACTTAAAGTATCGTTTCTAGTTTTTTGAGTTTATTTTTTATTAAAATAGGATAATTGTCATACTTTTGTAGTGAACACAAGGGTTTACAACACTATTGTTTAGAATGAATCTAAATAAGAAACAAATGAAAATTGAGAAATCTAACTTAAAAAGTATCGCTGGAGGTTCTTTTGATGAAACATTTTTAGAAGATGGCTTTTTTGTATTGAGTTACAAGAATGATAATGAGGCTGTTGAGGTTGTAGAACGTCGCATTGATAGTAGTTATATACAGTTTCATTTTTGTACAAAAGGAGAGGCCACTTTTGTCTTTAATCAAGGGACATATCGTTTGCCTATTCATCAAGATACATCATTATTATTGTACAATCCGCAACGTGATTTACCCATTCATTTAGAAGTACAACCCAATTGTTGGTTGGTATCTTTGGTGATTTCTTTAGAGAAATTTCATGGATTATTTTCACAAGAGGCGTCTTATGTTACGTTTTTATCAGACGATAATCGAGATAAAAAATATTATAAAGATGGGGTTATATCACCCTCAATGTCAGTAGTTTTAAATCAACTACTAAGTTTTAATCTTAATAGCTCAATCAAATCATTATACTTTAAAGGAAAAGCATACGAAATGCTAAGTCTCTTTTTTAATAGAAGTGAAGACGCTAATATTGAGCAATGTCCATTTTTAGTAGATGAAGAGAATGTAGCTAAACTTAAAAAGGCCAAAGATATTATTATCGCAGAAATGGCTGAGCCCCCAACATTACAAGAATTGGCAGATACCATTGGTTTGAGTCTTAAAAAACTCAAAGAAGGTTTTAAACAAATCTATGGGGATTCGGTTTTTAGTTTTCTCTTTGATTATAAAATGGAAGTCGCCAGAAAACTTTTAGAATCTGGCAATTATAACGTTAATGAAGTGGGTCTAAAAGTGGGTTATAGTACCGCTAGTCATTTTATAGCAGCATTTAAAAAGAAGTACGGAACCACGCCGAAGAAGTATAT
>CAZBMY010000109.1:4486-7583 GCA_964492855.1 uncultured Flavobacteriaceae bacterium | reverse complement strand
CAACAGGTGCTCAATTTCTTCAAACATTAAAAGGATATATTGAGAATCCTGTAACCATGTTAGTGTAATTCTATGAGAAAAATTGCTTTTGTGGTTTTTATGTTTGTGATGACAAACATATGTAGTGCACAATTCATCAAAGAAAAATCGATTAATGCGCAAATAGGATACGGTATAACACTGCCTTATAATAGTATAGATGATGTTGGAGGAGAAGGGTTTTTTATACAAGGGGAATATGTTTTAACTGTAAAATCTTGGTTTGAACTTAAACCTTACTTTGGCTTTATAACTACAAATTCTGATGGCGAAGATTTTAATGGCAATCCATCTATGGAGTTTGCTGAAACTACAGCTGTGTTTTTGGGAGGTAAGTTTAGATTAAGAGCACCAATACCCTATGTCGCTCCTTATATAGAATTAGGAATAGGGACTTCAGTAGGTGAGTTTAGAACATTTACTGTATTTGATGATATAGATAAATCAGGTTTGGCATATCATATACCTATAGGTTTTGGTTTAGAACTTGGTAAAAACCATGCCGTAGATTTAGGATTAGCATATTTAATACATCCCGGTCAAGAGCAGGTATTAGGAGCATTTTCGATAGGTCTTTCCTTTCCTTTAAATTAACTAATAGATTTTTAAAAGATATACCTGATTTGATTTTTTTCAAGTCAGGTTTTTTATCTTTAAAACTTAAACAAATTCAATATGAAAAAACTCAACTTTTTATTCTTACTGACATTACTAACGCTGAGTTGTAAAGCCCAAAAAGAAGAGAGCTCTATTACTATAACTACTGAAGAAGTTAAACAGATAGTAACCTTTCTTGCTTCTGATGATTTAGAAGGAAGAAATACAGGGACTAATGGTATAGATAAAGCAGCGAGTTATATTGAGAAAGAATTAAAATCATATGGTGTTAAGCCTTATTTTAATGACTTTAAAGACGAATTTAAATTTAAGTCTAGAGGCAAAGATAGTATCACAGGCTATAATGTTGTAGGTTATTTAGAAGGGACTGACAAAAATCTTAAAGATGAGTTCATTGTTATAGGGGCGCATTATGACCATATTGGTTTTGGGAAATCAGTTGAAAACGATTCAATAGCAAACGGCGCTAATGATAATGCTACGGGCACAGCTGTAACGATGATGATTGCAAAATACTTCGCCCATAATAAAAATAATAAGCGAAGTATAATTTTTGCACTTTTCTCTGCAGAAGAAATGGGCCTCCGAGGGTCTGCTCACTTGGCAAAACGCCTTAAATCTCAAGACATAGATTTATATACAATGATTAATTTTGAAATGTTAGGCGTACCTTTTAAAGATAGAGACTACCAAGTGTTTTTAACAGGGTTTGATAAGTCTAATTTTGCTGCTAGATTTAATGAATATCAAGAGTCGAATCTTATTGGTTTTTCGGAAGTGTCAAAAAAGTATAGCTTATTTAAGCGTTCAGATAATTATGCGTTTTTTCAAGAATTTAATATTCCAAGTCATACCATTTCGTCGTGTGATTTAACCAACTTTGATTACTACCACAAAGTAGGAGATGAGGTTGATGAAATGGATTTTGAATTTATGAGCAGTATTACAAATAAGATGATTCCGGGCTTAGAAAAATTAGTAAACGTCACCACTAAAGAAATTGTTTTAAATGAAGACTAAAAATATCATTATTACAGGCACAAGTCGAGGTATTGGGTTTGAATTGGTAAAGCTATTCGCCAACCAAGGCCATAATGTATTGGCTTTATCTCGAAATGATAAGCCAATCTCAAATTTGAATTTAAATAATGTAATATCCTTTCCTTTAGATTTAAGTAATCATGAGGATTATCAAAAGGTGAAAGACTTTATTAAAAAGGAGTGGAATGGTGTTGATATTTTAATTAATAATGCAGGAAAATTACTCAACAAACCTTTTTCAGAAACAACATTCAATGATTTTGCTAAAGTATATGAAACTAATGTATTTGGAGTGTCCGAAATGACAAGAATTGTTTTGCCATATATGAAACCAACAAGTCATGTGGTAACTATTAGTTCTATGGGTGGTATACAAGGGAGTATGAAATTTCCTGGTTTAGCAGCTTATAGTTCTAGTAAAGGGGCCGTAATTACATTAACAGAATTATTAGCTGAGGAGTATAAAGAAACGGGACCACAGTTTAATGTACTGGCATTAGGCGCTGTACAAACCGAAATGCTAGAACAGGCTTTTCCGGATTTTGAAGCGCCAATATCAGCACTAGAGATGGCAGAATATATTGCTGATTTTTCTTTAAACGGAAATACATACTATAACGGTAAAGTGTTGCAAGTCTCTAATTCTACACCGTAATTATTCACTTTATAATCCGTTATCAATAGTTGCTATAATACGTTTGGCGCGTTCTCGGTCGTCAATGTAATTATCTTTAAGTGCTCGCAATGCGCCAATTCGATAACGTAAAATATTTCTAAAACGTATACTTCTTCCATAATCTAGAGGTGTTTTAGAATAGGTTTTGTAGCCATTAAATACATCTTCGGAATCTGGAAATTGTAAATCACCGAAATTCATTACAAACTCACTGTTAACTTCTCTGGTGTAAGTCTTTATAGAGTTAAGCCATTGTGTACTTTGATTATTAAAATCATTATAATAAGTATATATAGAATCTACCAAACTTTGATTTCGAATTAAACTCAATTTCCCTGTAGTTTTTAAGTTGTCCCAAGTGGCCGTTTCTTGAGTTATTGCGGGGATTCTAAATAAAGTATTTGTAATATTAAAGGTAAATTGTTTTAATTCTGGGTTTTCTGATTCTTTTCCAATAGTTAATATTTCAGTTATTGTAGAATCAATATTTGTAATCCTAGTATCAAAACGTTCTATATCAAAAGAAATACTTTCCTTTAGTTTAGACAGATAAAATGTTTCTTCTTTTAGTTCTTTTTTGACCTGATTCCAACTGTTGACTTGCACAGCAATCAAAATCCCAATTACAACTAAGACGATTTCACCAATAGCATAAATAATATATTTTGATACTTGATTTTTTTTAATCATGCTTTGACGGATTTTACGAAAAAATTTAATCAT
>CAZBMY010000109.1:0-4386 GCA_964492855.1 uncultured Flavobacteriaceae bacterium | reverse complement strand
TGACGATTGCGTGCAATCACATGTTGGTCAATTGCAATATTTTTAATAAAGCCAAACCCTTTTTCATGGTCTCCCATCATTATCTGATTATTTTTTGTGTCTCCTCGTGCTAAATAAGAGCCCTGTATGGTTGCGCCTGCAGAAGAGCCACCAATTACACCACCTTTATTTAAGACCTCCCAAAAGAGCTTTTCTGTTTTAGTGCCAGCATAAGAGTCTACTAATCGCCATTGACGCCCACCGCCAAACCAAACAGCAGTTGCTTCTTTTAAAGGCTTGGTAAACGCATCAGAATTTGCTACGTTTTTATCATTGGTATGAATCACAGTCACTTTAGCAGCACCCATCTCTCTGAATAAATTTGCTATTCTAGAGTCTTGATTATAAGTAGCCATTCCTGCGGCTGTTGGTACTATGACAATATTAGCTTTGTCGTTACCAGCAAGTTCCATAAATTTTTTAGTCACATTTTTATCCATTCTACCGCCACCTACTATAACTAATGATCCTTTTTTTGGACCTGTGGTTTGCGCAACAGAAGTGATGAAAAATACAATAATTAAGCTTAAGGTCAGGAGTGGTTTTTTAAATCTCATAAAATAAAAAATTAGCATTTTAAAAGTAATGAAATAAAATAGTAAAACTATAAGAACAATGATTAAGATTATATCATATATAAATACATAGAATTTTAAGACTAATTTTTATCTTAGCAACAGATGCAAAACCAAATTCATACGTATATACCTGAAGCTGCCGTTGGTGGAGTTGATAAGCTTTTAAATGAAGAAAACCTTGTAGTTAAAATAAAAAAAGAGCGAAAAACACGACACGGAGATTACAGACAATTACCTAATGGAAAACATCAAATTACTATAAATTCTAATTTAAACAAGTACCGGTTTCTAATTACATTAATTCATGAAATTGCTCACTTAGAGGCTTATCAAAATTTCGGGCGGTTTATTAAACCACACGGAAAAGAATGGAAAAAGACATTCCAACATTTAATGCTACCTTTTTTAAGACCCGATATATTTCCAAATGAAGTTCTACCAATTCTAGCCAAACACTTTAAAAACCCTAAGGCCTCTAGCGATACAGATACGCATCTCGCCGTAGCTTTAAAGTCATACGACCCACCAAACGGAAAATATTATGTTTTTGAAGTACCTTTGGGACAATCTTTTAAACTTTATAATGATAGGGTTTTTAAAAGAGGAGAAAAAAGAAGAAAACGATACGAATGCATAGAAATAAAAACAGGTAAGCTATATCTTTTTAATGCTAATGCAGAGGTAGTGTTGTTGGACTAATATTAGACTATATGGACGTTAACAATAAAAATTATTATGCCATTTTAATGGCAGGAGGTGTAGGCTCTCGTTTTTGGCCTGTAAGTACTCAAGATTTTCCAAAACAGTTTCATGACATGTTGGGAACTGGCGATACGCTTATTCAAAAAACGTTTCATCGTTTAGCTAAGCTAATCCCCGAAGAAAATATTTTCATCCTGACCAATGCGCGCTATAATGATTTGGTCTTTCAGCAACTACCAAGTGTTACAAAGCGTCAAGTGGTTTTAGAGCCTGCAATGCGAAATACAGCACCTTGTATCTTATATGCATCATTGAAAATTCAGAAAGAAAACCCTGATGCTGTTATGATTGTAGCACCAAGTGATCATTGGATTGAAGATGAAGCTGCGTTTACTAATAATGTTGCTCAAGCTTTTAATTTTTGCTCGCAAAATGATGCCTTAATGACATTAGGTATTACACCAACATTTCCAAATACAGGTTATGGTTATATAGAGTATGATAAGAATAGTAAGTCTTCAATAAAGTCTGTAAATCAGTTCAGAGAAAAGCCAGATTATGAAACAGCAAAATCATTCTTAAGCCAAGGTAATTTTTTATGGAATGCCGGAATTTTTATGTGGAGCGTAAAAAGCGTTTTAGAAGCATTTAAAAAGAATCAGTCTGAGTTGTTTCAACATTTTAAAAACGGATATGAAGCTTATAATACTGAAAAAGAAGGTGCTTTTATAACTGAGAATTATGCTAAGGCCGAAAACATATCTATTGATTATGCAGTGATGGAAAAAAGTGATAATGTCTATGTGATTCCTGCTACTTTTGATTGGAATGATTTAGGCACGTGGGGAAGCCTCTACGATAAGTTAGATAAGGATGAAGATGCAAATGCTGTAGTTAATGCAAAGACCTTAATAAATGACGCTTCTGGGAATATGATACGTACTAAGAAGGATAAAATTGTTGTGGTTGATGGTTTAGAAGATTATATCATTGTGGATAAAGATGAAGTTTTACTTATCTTTCCCAAAGCAAAAGAACAAGATATTAAAAAAGTACTCCAGAATGTCAAAGCTAATTTTGGAGAAGAATACGGTTAATTAATCCATTATAAAATGGCAGAACAAGAAAATAAATTCAATTTTTCTGAAGAACAGTTCGTCGATAAAGAGAAAGCTGTTGAAGAAAAAAAACAGGCAGTAAAAGAAGATGCACAAGGTCTATTTGTAAGTATTAAAACATTTTTAACCGAGCTTTTAGATTTTAGAGATGATACAGATAGAGATGCAACTGTAGCTGCCATAAAAGCTGATATTCCTTTTAAAGGGGCTACTGCCTGGATTTTGGTCTGCTCTATAATGGTGGCTTCAGTTGGTCTTAATGCCGACTCTACAGCAGTGGTTATTGGTGCCATGTTAATTTCCCCCTTAATGGGTCCAATACTGGGTATTGGTATGGCATTAGCAATCAATGATATTGACACACTAAAAAAATCTCTTATAAACTTAGTTACTATGATAGTACTAAGTTTATTGACTGCCTTTTTGTTCTTTAGATTTTTCCCTTCAGCAGAAATAATTACTAATGAATTAGCAGGTAGAACAAAACCAGATATAAGAGATGTGTTAATTGCTTTTTTTGGAGGAGCAGCTCTAATTATTGCACGCACAAAAAAAGGAACTATTGCTTCGGTAATTTTTGGTGTAGCCATTGCTACAGCGTTAATGCCTCCTCTATGTACAGCGGGATATGGTTTGGCAAATTGGATACGAGGTATTGAAGGTGGTTTTGATAATTTTCTTGGAGCAATGAATTTGTTTACCATTAATACTATTTTTATTGCTCTGGCAACATTTATGGTATTGAAAATTTTACGCTTTCCAATGCTTAAATATGCTAATTCTAAAAAACGAAAACGTATTGCTCAGTTAGCATCTTTAGTAGCAATAGCAGTTATGATTTGGCCAACGGTTAGTTTTATTGATTTTATTAGAGAAACAAGATTAACTTCAGATTTTGAAAAATTTATAGAAGAAGAAGTTAAACCAAAAAGGACTTTATGGTTTCAAGACGCAACACCTAATTGGGAAGATAAAAAAATCACTTTATATTTTAATGGTGAAGTACCTGATGCATCCATCGAAGATTTTAATAATGAATTAAAAGAATATGAGACGATTAAGGATTTTGAATTAATTGTCTTAGGTAACAAAAGTAGAAGTTTTGATAAAATCTCAAATGCTTATGACAGAGCCATTAGAGAGTTAGATAAAAAAGATTTAATTATTTCTGGTTTGGAGAAACAAATTGAAGATTTAAAAGAAAATATATCTGGATTAAACCAACAGCTCGAATCTCGAAATGTAACAGATGATGTCTCTTTTTCTACGTTGGCAAAAGATGCAAAAATTAGATTTAATGATTTAAAGTATCTCAGTTATGCCAAAATGTTAGGGTCTAAAGACTTTATAAATATTGACACTATTGAGGTTGCAAATGTTGTTTGGAAGAGTTCTCTTAATGATAGTTTAATGGCTATCAAAGAAAAGGAGTTGACCCTTTGGTTGAAAGAAGCTATTAAGACAGATACAATAGTAATCCGAAGAAATTAATTTCACTGATTTTCTTCAATGTACATACGTCTTACTTTTTTAAACAAGTTAGATGAATATACAAAATCCGTTACGGCGTCATTATCTGTTTTAAAAATAGTGTCTTTAGAACCTTCCCATTCTTTAAGTCCATTTTTAAGAAACACAATTTTTTCGCCTATTTCCATAACAGAATTCATATCGTGAGAATTGATTACTGTGGTTATCTGGTATTCATCAGTAATTTCTTGAATTAGATTATCTATGACAATGGCTGTTTTTGGGTCAAGGCCAGAGTTAGGTTCATCACAAAATAAATATTTTGGTTTATTTACAATAGCCCGAGCTATAGCAACACGTTTTTGCATACCGCCAGACGCTTCGCTAGGCATTTTATTATGTGCATCAGTCAGTTTAACACGTTTAAGTACAAAATCTACGCGATCTTGCATTTCGCTTTTACTTTGCTTAGTAAACAT
>CAZBMY010000108.1:0-7591 GCA_964492855.1 uncultured Flavobacteriaceae bacterium | reverse complement strand
GTGTATTAAACAGAAAATGCGGATTTGTTTGTGAACGAAGTAAATCTAGCTCCATGCGTTGATTTTCCATAATAAGTTGGCTGTTACGTTCGTCCTTATGCTTAGAATATTGCCAAAAGTAAAAGATGACACCCAATGCACAATACTGAAATACGTAATAAAAATTATCAAAAAAGTAATATGCTAATGATACCCCTTTCTTATAATTCCCAAAACCAAAGAAATGCCTATAAATAACTTCTTCAAGCGTATATCTTAAACCTACAATGAGTATTGCTGATAAGAATATAGCCATAATATTTTGCCAAAACGGTTTTTTATTATGCCATTTAAAGAAAATGAAATAGGAGGATAGTGTGTAAAGAAAAAATATTAATCCTATTGAAAGTGTAAGCGCTAGTATATGAGGCTGAATGTGATATTGAAATGCATTTCCGACAGAGTCAGATTCTATGATTTCTTTAATAACATCAGTCACTAAATAATATATGATGAAGCAAAGTGCCAGTTTTTTGATATTTAATTTCATACTACGAAACTAAAGAAATAAACACGTATTCGTAAATAGTATCTACAAACTTCGAAAACTTATCGGTAAACATTATTCTAATCAGCATTAATAGATGTATGGATTATTTAGCCGAGGTGTTTGCGCATTTTACAGATTTGCTTTCTTTTTAAACTAAAAGTATAAGACTTTTGAAGCATCATTAAAATAGAAACATCATGAAACATTTATCTAAATTAGTATTGTCTTTTTTATTACTTCAGTTTACTAGTGCATTTGCACAAGACCAACAAGAAATTCTTATAGTAGGGGATATGCATCAACTCCCAGGAATAGTTAAGCGTGCATACAAACCTATGGTTAAAAAGATTATGAAATATCAACCAGAATTAATTATGGCTGAATATTCTAAAACTGGTGATACGGCTGCAATGGGTGAATGGAATTCTAAGTTTAAGGAAGCTTACCTTAAAAAGAAAGCGTCTTTTACGTATGACATTAATTACATTAAAAAGTTAGAACAAACCTCTAACAAAGAGCTAGACAGTACACAGTATAGACAATTGCAGGCTTATTATTTAAGTGTTGGAAATCAAGGTAATCATAGAATGTATGGGTATTTTGCAAGACATGGCGCTACGGAGAAGTTTAAACCATATGGAAATCAGAATCCTGATCTAACGTTTCAGTTAATGCGAAGATTAGACTTAAAGTCTGTTTACGGTGTGGATAGTCATGCGGGTTATGAAGGCTATTGGCCAGCTTGGCAACGTGCCATGAAAGCAGGGAATGAGGAAGGAAAAAGAGCATTTAAAAAAGCAATGCGACGTGATACTTGGGGGAATATATTTGGAGGTCTTACAGGTTCTTTGGGAAGACACATGAATAAACCAAAAACCCTCGATGCCTATTACAGAATTAATTCATTACGATACGACGGATTTAGTGGAGATGATTATGAGTTGCAGCAAAAAAAATGGGATGATAGAAACGTAAATATGGCTAAAAATATTTTAGACGTATTAAGTAAAAACAATGTGAAACGCAGTGTTTTAATTGTAGGGTCTGGCCATGCAAAAGCAGTAAGTGAAGAATTAAAAAAGTTAGACCCTAGTTTAAAAGTTGTAATGTATGATGCGCTTTAAATAATCTATCATAATAATATTCTTAACCTTTCAAGATTTATTTTGGAAGGTTTTTTTATTTAACAACTCATCATATAAATAGAACAACTCAGTCAGTTTCTTTATTACTCAAAATGAATAACAACTATGTTTGCTTCATAAATCATCAACTATGGACGCAAAATTTAATTATATCGTAAGTACAGTAGCAAATTCAGCCATTGCATATGTTATTGTTGTTAGCTTGTTAAAATTCAATGGATTTAAAATCGATAATAATTCTAAATTGCGTTTATCTAGAGTTGTAAAGCGTTTAGTTATCAATTTCTTAATTTATAAATTAATCTTGGTAAAGTTTGGTATTATCAACTTCTGGATTGATTACGCCTTCAGTTTTGATTTCATATTAACCATATATATTATTTCGGTTATAATAACAGTAACAAAAATAATTACAAGCTCTAAAAACAAAACTATTTTTAGTGTATTGAGTGTTAATTAATGGTAGGTAAATTAAAATGTATTAATCCTCAAAAACAACACTTTCATAAGCACCAGCATCAGGCGAAGCTGTACGAGATGTATTTAATAAATCAAAAGGGACTTGAAGCGCAAAACTACTAGCTCCAATACCGTTAGCACCTGAATCTTCGCCTATTTGCATTAAGTTTTCAAAAGGTGCTTTAAAATCTGGATCTACATTAAAAATGTTATTCTCATAGAAGGCCATGTCACCAAAAATATAATTAGTTGTACCTTCTAGATTGTCATTATCAAAGCGCAATAAACAATTGGTGAATTTGAAATTAAAAATATCACCTTGTTGGTCTAAAATAAATTCAGGATTGTCATTTCCGTAAACAATACAATTATTAAAGTTAGCTTCAGTTAAAGGATTGGTTGCTATTGTAGTTTCATCAACTTGAGCAAAATCATTTAGTAATAATGCCGGAAATTGTCTAAAACTATTGTTCCAATAATTAGCAATGGTACAATGTGTAAAATTATATTTTCCACCAGCTGTACCTGCAAAAGAAGATTGCCCAGAATTATTAAACACCACATTCTCACCTGTAATTGATGTGGCCCTACCTAAAATACCAAATGAACTTGTGTTGTATATTTGAGAATTTGTAATCGTTAACTTGTCAGTTGGCGCATTATCATTTCCTTCGACTAAAATGCCAATAGTAGCATTCTTAATGGTTGTATAATTAATGGTATTATTAAGACTGCCATTAAAGAGATAAATGGTTCCCCATTGTCCTGGAACATCAGAGAATAAAGGTTCTAATCTGTCACCTTCTAAAACAACTTCGTTTTCTAAAAGCTCTTGATCAGTACTAGCAGTACCAGTAATGTTTAAGGTAGAATTATTTGTAATTAATAACCCAGAATCTGCATGAAAATGTACTCTTGCACCTGCTTCAATATTCAGTGTTGAGCCTTCAGGCGTTGCTGCAAACCCGTAAATAACGTATGGCTTTTCGTTGGTGAATGTCAGCTCGTCATTGGTTAAAAACCGACCAGGAAGTACGGTTTCGTCAATGATACCATCGCCATCAACGTCAAAATTTAAATTTTCAAAAGTCGTACTGTTCCCTTGAAAATCTGGATATATAAAAACGGCATCTTTAACTAAGGTTACCAAATCTACATCTTGTTGGTTGTTTCCTGCATCAAAAAGAATTTTATCGGTATACAAAAATTCATTATCCATAGTTGCTTGTGTAGAGATATCTATGGTTGTTTCTATAAAGATAAAAAGACTGTCGTTAGCTAATAACTCTACATTTTCAAATATTTTCCCTTCCTCGGCAGTACCCTCATTTCCTGTGCCACCATCTACGTTTAACCGATAAAAGGAGCCTACACCACGTTCTAATTGAATTGTTGGGATAACGATATCATCATTACTTCTATTATATACTTTTAAATTATAAGTGCTAGAGCCAATATTGTTAAAAACAGTATCTAAAAAAACGGTATCTCTAGCAAACTCTAGACTGCCTGTGCTTGGCGAAAATTCAAAATCGTTACGGCAAGAACTCCAAAAGATTAATAATCCAAAGCAGATAAAAAAGTATAGCAATCGCTTCATAAACTGAAAATATAATTTAACGCTAAAAATATAACTTTTCAATTTATGATTTAGTATTGCATTGCAAAGATTTAGTTTTGTGTTTTAATTGAGAAATTTTAATTTTTTACTTTGTCTTCAGCCATTTCTACAATCAGTAAAAACTCTTGACTATGCATAGTAAACTCATCAAGGAGTTGTAAACGTTTACTGTAGCTGAGTTTAGTTTCAGGAATATGCTTTTCTTCTAAAAATTCAAAGAAAAGGGAATGGTACTGTTCAGGGACTTTTAAATCTTCTGTTAACATTTTTGTTGTAAAAAAATTGTTTTCAGCAAAGAGTAACTTGTACTGGTTGTACTTTAAGGTATTTGGTACTGGTTTCTTTTTCTTTTTAAATAGTTTACCTATCATATTAGCAACCTGAATAAAATCAAGTCCGTATTCTGGGACCGCATTATATTTTATAGGCGCTTTCTTTTTGTCTGTAGCAATGACTTCTTTAAGATTAGCGTTAAACGCTTTTTCACCAAAGAGTTTGGCTTTAGGTTTGTCTTTAATATTAACTGCGTCTAACTCATTAATAATTTTTTGAAGCTCAAAAACATAAGTACCTTCAAAATAATTAGGTTTTACAATAACGCGTATAGGTTTATAAAAAACAGACTGAAAGGATAGTGTGTCTGTTACGTTTGCCTTTAATAAAAACTCACCTTTCTCGTCGGTAACAGTTGCAATTTTTTGAGAAATGTTTAGAACATTTACACCTTCAACTCTAGCTTCAGCGTCATATACTATTCCGCGTATATCTTGCGCTAATGCGGTGTATGAACAAATAAAAAGAATGATGAGTAAACTATTTTTTAGCATAGTTAAAGTGGGTTAGTTAACTGCAATTACGCTTATTATTTTTAGTTTTTACAGCAATTTCTATAAAATTTAACCTAAGAAAACGTTAATTAAACAACTCTGCAATTTCTGTCGTTATCCGAGTAGGTTTATTTGTTTTAACATCGATAAGGCACCATTTTGTTTCTGAAGTAACGATAGTTTTGTTAGTAGATTGATTATACATTTCTACCTTTCTAATGGATGTTACACCTTCAGAAGATGATACAAAGGTTTTAAGCAAAATAGTATCATTAACAAATGCGGGGCCTTTATAATCAATAGTGTGTTTGACCAAAACCCAATAAAAACTATCTAATAATTTTTTTGAAGCATTTTTTAGCCAATGTGTTTCGGCAATATCTTGTACCCATTGTACATATCGCACATTGTTGACGTGATTAAGGTGGTCTAAATCGTCTGTAGAAACAGTAATCTCCTTTTTAAATATTTGCAATTGCTATTTCTTTACAATTTTAATCTCAAATAATTTATCCCAACGTTTACCTGTAACAAAAATGGTTTCAGTATCTGGGTTGTATGCAATACCGTTAAGTACGTTATCGTTAGAGGAGTAGTTGGGTATTAATTTAGTAATAGGAGTAAGGTCTATGACGCCTTCTGTAGCTCCGTTTTCTGGATTTATTATAGCTATACCGCTTCTTTCATAGATGTTAGCATAGATTTTACCATTAATCCATTCTAATTCATTGAGTCGTCCAAGTTTTCCTTTTTCGGTGTAGATATCAATTTTATTATCTTCAGTAAAATTAGTGGTATTTAAGGTCCATATTTTTTCAGTACCATCAGATTTGTATAATGATGTTCCGTCATTACACAATCCCCAACCTTCTTTACTTTTGCCATAACGGAAAATGCCTAGTTGTTTAAAAGTATTGACATCGTAGATGATTCCCGTATTAGCTTGCCATGTTAATTGGTATACCTTACCATCCAAAATCGTTAAACCTTCTGCAAAGTACCCACTTTTTAAATCTATATTTTTTAAGACTTCTCCTGTTTTATAATCTACCTTCCTAAGTTTAGATTCGCCATATTGTCCAGTACTTTCATAAAGTTCACCATTATAAAACTCTAAACCTTGCGTATACGATGTTTCATCATGAGGATATGTGTTTATGATTTCATAGGTGTATAAAGCAGGACGTTTATTATTTAATACAATAAGATTACTTTCAGCAACAATAGTATCATTTCCACTTACAACTCTTGCAACCAAATCTTGTTTTCCTAATTTGTTATTAAGTTTTAAATTTTCAGTAACAGGATTTCCGTCTAATAGATATGAAATAGAATTTACTGTAATACCATCTGGGTTGTATAAAGATAGTTTAACGCTTTCTCCTAGTGTTACAGTATTGTTTTTTGCAGATGTTTTTACTGTAAGCGTTGGTTTTTCACTTCCACAACTTATTAAAAAGAGGCTTAAAAGGATGACTCCTAAATATTTAAATTTTAACATGAATCAGATTGATTTTTTGGCAAGATATTTATAAAAAATAGGATTAAAAAAATATTGTGAAAGTATTAAAAGGTTGTATCTTTGCAGCCGGCAAGTCCTACACAACCAGCTCCTGCTGAATCCTCCAGGGCGGGAACGCAGCAAAGGTAAGTGGTCGTAGCGGTGTGATGTAGGTAGCTTGCCTTTTTTTGTACCCTAAAGTCAAGGTGTTTACAATCTTTGTATTTTTACACTTCAACAAAATTAATATGTCAAAAGTTGTTTTAATCACAGGCGGCTCATCCGGAATAGGAAAGTCTATAGGCGAATATCTTATATCTAAAGATTTTACTGTATATGGTACAAGTAGAAACCCTGCTAATTACCCAGATAGTCTTTTTCCTCTTGTTGCTTTAGATGTTACAAAGCCTGAAACAATTGCAGCATGCATTTCTGAAGTCATAGAGAAAGAAAATAAAATTGACGTTTTAGTCAACAATGCTGGAGCAGGAATTAATGGACCATTAGAAGAAATACCTGAAGCAGAGATTAAACGTAATTTTGAAACCAATTTTTTTGGACCAATCAACGTCATAAAAGCAGTATTGCCTTACATGCGAAAGCAGAATAGTGGTTTGATTATAAATGTAACATCTATAGCTGGTTACATGGGTTTACCATACCGTGGTGTTTATAGTGCAAGTAAAGGCGCTTTGGGTTTAATTACTGAAGCTTTTAGTATGGAGTTAAAAGCATTTAATATAAAAATGTGTACACTTGCTCCTGGTGATTTTGCAACTAATATTGCAGCTGGGCGTTACCACGCACCAGTATTAGAAGATTCGCCCTATAAAACGCAATATGGCTACTCCTTAAAAATGATTGATGACCATGTAGACTCTGGTAGCGACCCTAAAGAAGTAGCATATCAAATTTTAAAAATCATTACGACACCTAAGCCTAAGCTTCATTATAAAGTAGGTGTATTTATGCAAAAGTTTTCTGTAGTTTTAAAACATGTCCTCCCGGGTAGAGTTTATGAAAAATTACTAATGAACCATTACAAGCTTTAAATAATTTGGTATGTTTTTTGTGATTGGTATTTGAAAAAATCATCAATCATGAAATCAAAATTTACTTTTCTTTTAGTAGTTACGTCTTTAATGCTTCTATCTTGCGATGAAGCTCTAGAATGTGTATTTGGCTTAGAGCCCGAAATTAACGAAACTTCAATCTCTAGTGCAACATTAAATCAGCCTTATAGAGAGCGTATTACGGCTGAGGTTGACAATGCTGCCAATGACAATTCATTTGATTATTTCTTCGATGTTATTGGGGAATTGCCTGTTGGTGTAGATATAGTTTTCTTCGCAAGACGTATAGAATTAATTGGTGTTCCTGAAGAGACAGGTGCTTTTAATTTTACGGTGTATTTATCTGTAGAACGTTTTGAAGATGGGTTTTTAGATACTAGCCCTACATGCTCAGATGATGTTAGTAGAGATTTTACATTGTTTGTAAATGAAGAAT
>CAZBMY010000107.1:0-7631 GCA_964492855.1 uncultured Flavobacteriaceae bacterium | reverse complement strand
TTGCTATACACTGTGGGGCCACAAACATACATGCCAATATAGCCCTCGTTAATAGGGTTGAACGTTTCTTTTTCTCCAGAAAGAGAGTTGTATATTTTAATGGTTTGGTGTTCGTATAAAGACATGTTTAAAACGTATTTTGAAGTCACAAATCTAAACAACTAAACTGCAA
The DNA here is from genome assembly GCA_964492855.1 of uncultured Flavobacteriaceae bacterium. Classification (GTDB taxonomy): domain Bacteria; phylum Bacteroidota; class Bacteroidia; order Flavobacteriales; family Flavobacteriaceae; genus Winogradskyella. Next base: position 7,459 of record CAZBMY010000107.1, on the reverse strand, counting down.
ACAACAAACTAAAACTGTGTATCTAGTTTTATATAGTCTAAAAATTCGCGGCGTGTATCTTTTTCTTTGAATTTTCCTCCAAATTCACTGGTGACTGTGCTGCAATCTACGTCGCGAATACCGCGAGAATTAACGCATAAATGTTTTGCATCAATAACACAAGCAACATCTTTTGTGCCTAATACTTCTTGAAGTTCTTTTACAATCTGTATGGTTAAACGTTCTTGTACTTGAGGACGCTTGGCATAATAATCAACGATACGGTTCATTTTTGATAACCCAACCACTGAACCATTAGAAATATAGGCAATATGAGCTTTACCAACTATAGGTAACAAATGATGCTCACAGGTAGAGTATACTGTAATGTTTTTTTCAACAAGCATTTCGTCATACTTGTATTTATTGTCAAAGGTTGAAGCGCTTGGCTTATTATTAGGATTTAAACCTCCAAATATTTCATTGACAAACATTTTTGCTACACGGTTGGGTGTACCTTTAAGACTATCATCATTAAGGTCTAGCCCTAAGGTTTCTAAAATGTGCTTTACATCAGACTTTATGCTTTTAATTTTTTCAGAATCACTTAATTCAAAAGCATCTTTTCTAAGAGGTGTATCGCTAGATGAACTAACGTGGTCATCGCCAATGGCATCAATATCAAAATCGTTATCTATCTTCATTTATATGAGTTGTAAAATGAGAATGCAAAGATAATTAAATAAAATAGTATTAATAGGTTAGGGGTTTCTTAAATCTTTTACTCTGACAATAATTAATACAAGTTCTTTATTGAAAGGATTTAAAAATAGAAAAGGCTTAAAATATCTATTTTAAGCCTTAAGTCTAATAGGTTTCATTAATCTCTATCCATTCATAGATATTAAGAACTCTTCATTATTTCTAGTCTGTTTAAAGCGGTCGTTTATAAACTCCATAGCTTCAACAGGATTCATGTCTGCCAAATACTTACGCATCACCCACATACGTTGTATTGTTGTTTCGTCTAATAATAAATCATCACGACGTGTACTAGATGATGTTAAATCAATAGCAGGGAAAATACGACGGTTAGCAATCTTACGATCTAACTGTAACTCCATATTACCAGTTCCTTTAAATTCTTCAAAAATAACTTCATCCATTTTTGAACCAGTTTCAGTAAGAGCAGTAGCAATTATAGTTAAAGAACCACCGTTTTCAATATTACGTGCAGCACCAAAGAAACGTTTTGGTTTGTGCAATGCATTTGCATCTACACCACCAGATAAAATTTTACCAGAAGCTGGTTGTACCGTATTATACGCTCGTGCTAAACGTGTAATAGAATCTAATAAGATAACAACATCGTGTCCACATTCTACCAAACGTTTTGCTTTTTCTAAAACAATATTAGCAATTTTTACGTGTTCGTGAGCTTCTTTGTCAAACGTAGAGGCAATAACTTCACCACGTACATTACGCTGCATGTCTGTTACTTCTTCAGGACGTTCGTCAATAAGCAAAATCATCTGATATACTTCTGGATGATTAGCCGCGATTGCATTTGCGACATCTTTTAGTAACATGGTTTTACCAGTCTTGGGTTGCGATACAATCATACCACGTTGTCCTTTTCCAATAGGTGCAAATAAATCCATAATACGTGAAGAGATAGTAGCTTGGCGTTCTGCAAGGTTAAATTTCTCTTTAGGGAATAATGGCGTTAAATGCTCAAAAGCAACCCGGTCTCTTACAACTTGAGGATTTTGTCCGTTAATTTTACTAACCTTAATTAGTGGGAAATATTTTTCACCTTCTTTGGGAGGACGTACATGTCCTAGAACAGTGTCTCCGGTCTTAAGACCAAATAATCTGATTTGAGATTGTGACACATAGATATCATCAGGAGATGTTAGGTAATTATAATCCGAAGATCTTAAAAAACCATATCCATCTTGCATAATATCTAATACACCTTCACTTTCAATAATGGCGTCAAATTCAAAATCTGGTTCGCGATAACGGTTTCTGTTATCTTTGTTGCCATTGTTTTTGTGATTCTGATTATTGTTTCTGTGGTGGTTGTCTTTGCCACGCTTATTCTCATTCTTTTGATTTTGATTACGACGATTATCATCTTTCTTTTGAGGATGATTTTGATTTTGGTCGTTTCTAGAATCTTTAGAATGCTTTGGTTTAGAATCAGTATTAGTGTCTTTACTTTTTTCAGAAGGCTTATCGTCAGACTTTGGCTTCTGTTGTTCTTTCTTCTCTTGCTGAGGTTTTTCTACACGCTCTCTTTTTTGACGTTGAGGTTTTGGTGCGCTTTTTTCATCTGAGGATGAATTATCCTCTTTTGCGACAGCCTTAACAGCAGCAGGATTTGCAGCTTGATAGTCTAAGATTTGATAAACTAAATCTAATTTTTTTAAAGAGCGGTACTTTGGGACTTTGAGTTGTTTTGCAATCTCCTGTAATTCAGGCAGTTTTTTTGCTTTTAACTGTGAAATTTCAAACATTTAGTATGTGTGTATAGTATTATAATATAGAATTTGATTAATTAAAATTTTCTAATGGAATGTCTAAAAGAAAATGAGAAATTGAATCTGAAGAAATGTAATACTGTCGCTTTGCGACTGCGTTACACTTGCAATAATACGATTTTTATTTAAAATTTACTGTATCATTTAAAATAAACTACTAGTTTTGCATTTCAATAAGTGAAAAAATAATGATTCAGCGTATTCAAACCCTTTATTTGTTAGTTGCTGTGGTAATTTCTGCAGGTCTGATTTTTGTTTTTGATTTGTATACTGATAATAATCAAACGCTTGTATATGCTAAAGATAACTATACGTATTTGGCCTTGTTTTTAGGTTCAGCTTTGTTATCTTTGATATCGATTTTTAGATACAAAAATAGAAAGTCACAATTTGTTTTGGGACGTTTAAATATAATATTAAACTTTATTTTACTAGGAGTGTTCGTATATCAATCTCTAAATGTATCTGGAGAGACGGAAGTTTCTGAGAAAGGTATTGGGATTATTCTTCCTATTTTTTCTATCGTGTTTTTAGCCTTAGCAAATAAGGCAATTAAAAAGGACGAAGATCTCGTAAAATCTGTAGATAGATTGCGATAAACACCTGAAATCTTAGTAGTATTAGTGCGAAAAACCTCGAAGTGAAAGCTTCGAGGTTTTTGATTGAAAAAAGCTTATCAAAACTTTCATAAATAAAGACTACGATGTTACTATCTCGAAAACTCAATAACTTCTAGGTTCTCAATCTTTTTGCCATCTATCGTAAATCTGAGCATAGTTCTTACTTTATGAAATCCATGCTTACCAACAGCCCCAGGATTCATATGTAATGTGTTAAGTTTTTTATCTGGCATTACTTTTAGAATATGAGAATGCCCACATATAAAAAGTTGAGGCGGATGAAGCTTGATATTTTCTCTTACTCTAATGTTATAGTTTGGAGGATACCCACCAATATGAGTTATCCATACGTCTACATCTTCGCACATAAAGCGATTATGCTCAGGAAACTCTGCTCTAGCTTCTGCATTATCAATATTACCATAAACAGCTCTAAGTGGTTTTAACTTTTTTATGGTATCTGTAACTTTTAAATCTCCAATATCTCCGGCATGCCAAACTTCATCAGCTTGCTTAACGTGTTTTAAAATGTTTTCATCAATATGACTATGCGTATCGGATAAGAGTAAGATTTTTTTCATAATTAGTTTTAGATAAAATGCAGCAGGTATTTAATGAAATCCTTTAAGTATATACAATGCTATAACTGTTAATTTTTTAGGATTTATTTAGGAGATAAAACCTTTACCTTTGTATTCTTAAATTTAGTAAAAGTAATAGTTTTTTTGAGGTATTTTATTCAGTTGTCATATAAAGGTAGCGCTTATCACGGATGGCAGATTCAGCCTAATGCGGTAACGGTACAAGAAACACTTCAAGACGCACTTTCAAAATTATTGAGTCAGAAAATAAGTGTAACTGGAGCGGGACGTACAGATACAGGTGTACATGCAAAACAATTGTTTGCTCATTTTGATATTGAAGAAACGATTGATGCAGATGCTCTTAGTTTTAAACTCAACTCCTTTTTACCAAAGGATATTGCGATTCAATCTATTTTTAGAGTTAAAGATGATGCGCATGCAAGATTTCATGCCGTAAAACGAAGCTATGATTACAAAATTTCTTTAAAAAAAGATGTCTTTGAGTTTGACTATTCTTACTACATACATCAACATTTAGATGTTTCTAAAATGAATGAAGCTGCAAGTTTACTATTGGAGTATAACGATTTTCAATGCTTTTCAAAACGTAATACAGATGTAAAAACGTATAATTGTAAGATTGAATATGCACAATGGAAACAAGAAGGGCATATGTTGGTTTTTACAATTAGTGCAGACCGTTTTTTGAGAAATATGGTGAGAGCTATTGTCGGAACCTTAGTTAATATAGGCTTAGGGAAATTAGATATAAAGGATGTGCATCGAATTATAAATTCAAAAGACAGGAGTGAGGCAGGATTTTCGGTGCCTGCAAAAGGCTTATATTTGACAGAAGTTCTATACCCTGAAGACATTAAAATGTAATGAAAATACATTTCCGCCCAGCGGAAAGCAAAGATGGCAGAAAAAGAAAAGAAAATATTTGACATAAGCTTATTCAAAAGATTACTTAATTATATTAAGCCTTATCGAGGAATTTTTGTATTGTCTATTATATGTGTTATTGGGCTAGCTGTTTTTGGTGCAACACGTCCTTATGTTTTAAAAGAAGCTATAGATGTAAATATAAAACCTAGATTATTTGATGGATTTATGTTTTACATGCTTTTAATGATTGGTCTTCTTGTATTGGAAGTTGTCTGCCAGTTATTGTTTATTTATTACGCAAGTTGGTTAGGACAATCTGTAGTTAAAGATATACGTGTTAAGCTTTTTAATCATATGCTTAAGTTTAAGATGACCTATTATGATAAATCTTCGGTAGGGATTTTAATAACACGAGCTGTGACCGATATGGAACGTATTGCAGATATTTTTGGTCAAGGTTTATTTATGATCTTTAGTGATATTCTTAAGATGGCCGTTGTGGCAGGTGTAATGCTTTTTATTAATGTTAAATTAAGCCTTATTGTTTTTGTAACCTTACCTCTTATTGTATTTGCTACAAAGATATTTCAGAAGTACATGAAACGCGCATTTGAAGATGTGCGTACAGAAGTTTCTAACCTAAACTCGTTTGTGCAAGAACGTGTAACTGGGATGAAGATTCTTCAATTATTTACTCGAGAGCAAACAGAGTATAAGAATTTCACTAAGATTAATGAACGTCATAAAAAGGGTTGGTTAAAAACCGTTTGGTATAATTCTATATTTTTCCCTATTGCAGAGTTTTTATCATCTCTAACCTTAGCTACTATAATATTTGTTGGTGGCTATAATATTATTGGCGATAATTCAGTGACAACTTTAGGGGATTTGGTGTCTTTTACTATGTTCATACCTATGTTGTTTAGGCCACTTAATCAGATTGCCAATAAGTTTAATACGCTACAAATGGGTATGGTGGCCGCAGATCGTGTATTTAAGGTTTTAGATACTGAATCTCAAATTGATGATAATGGACAATTAGAAGCATCACATTTCAAAGGTGATATCTCTTTTAAAGACGTTCGTTTTTCTTATGTAAAAGACGAAGAAGTTCTTAAGGGTATTTCTGTTTCTATTGAAGCTGGTGAAACAGTGGCTATCGTTGGTGCAACAGGAGCTGGAAAATCAACAATTATAAATTTATTAAACCGTTTTTACGATATCAATTCAGGTGAAATTTCTGTAGATGGTACAAATGTTAAGCAGTTCTCTTTAAACTCCTTAAGAGAGCAGATTGCAGTTGTATTACAAGATGTATTTTTATTTGCAGATACTATTTTGAATAACATTACATTGAATAATTCAAATATTACAGAGGAAGATGTTGTTGAAGCCGCAAAAGCTATTGGTATCCATAATTTTATATCTAGTTTGCCAAATGGCTATCACTATAATGTAAAAGAACGCGGTGTTATGTTATCTTCTGGTCAGCGTCAGTTAATCTCGTTTTTACGTGCTTATATGACCAATCCAAGTATTTTAATTTTAGATGAAGCGACTTCATCTGTAGATTCATATTCAGAACAATTAATACAAGATGCTACGGATAAAATTACTGAAGGAAGAACATCTATTATTATAGCACACCGATTAGCGACTATACAACAAGCTGATAAAATTATAGTTATGGATGCAGGACAAATTGTAGAAATTGGTACGCATCAAACTTTACTAGAAAGAGAAGATGGCTATTACAGAAATCTTTATGAAGTTCAGTTTTTAAAAGCAGAGGCAGTTTAGTTATCTTTTTGGCACAAAATCTTGAAAACTGAATTCTCCAGTTAATAAGCCAATAACAATCAAACCAATAGAATATATCATAAATACTGATCCTGAAACAAACAGGAAAACAAAAAGTTGAGTTGCAAATTCTACCCCTTTGTATCTAGTGGTCTTATACATTAGCCATGTTAGATATAGTACCAAAAACAGCAATGAAAATAAAGAGTAATTCATATAATGGCTTGGCGCAAATAGTATAAAAAGTATGCTAGGTATAAAAACAGATAAACTAAACTGTGCCATTGCATATGTAAATGTTACTATACGCTCAGTGATATTATATTTTTGCAGCATTAACCAGCTCGAAATGACAAAGATTGGTATATAGGATAAGAACATAAATGAAGCATATTCAGAGGTTAAATTCTTCATTTTACTTTGAAAGTCATCATTGATGCCTTGGTTAAAAACATCAAAGTTCATATCTAATTGCATTTTTTTCATTACAAAGAATGTTACACCAGATAGTGTCAAAGCAATACCCATGTAACTAATAGGATTGACGTAGCGTTTTCTTATTCCCGAAATATAACCGTCTATTACAACTTCAGGGTTTTTAAAAAGATCTATAAATGTTCTTAAAAGTTTATTATCATAATTAAAGAAAGTTTCACTTAAATGTTCAAAAAGATTTCTGAAGGTTAAACGATTTCTTATCACTTTCCCGCCACAAGTGTTGCAAAATTCACTTTTAGTATCTAGTTGAGTATTACAGTTTTTACAATTAATCATAATCTAAGTCATATTTTATCTAATAAGTTTAGTGTAAATCACAATCATTAATGATAATAAAATCATTAGTACAAATACAAGAATTGATATAAAAATTAAACTTAGTAAAAAACTGCCAAGAGTGGACCAAAAACTTGTTCTAAAAACCCGTTTTAAAACATAAAAAAAATAAATGAAAATAAGTATAAAAATAAGAGTAGCTGTAGTAAAAAAGTGAATGCCAAATGCAAGAAAAGTGATATAGATAAATGCTGAGACTATTACGGTT
>CAZBMY010000106.1:0-7669 GCA_964492855.1 uncultured Flavobacteriaceae bacterium | reverse complement strand
AATGCTGAAGTGGTGGAATTGGTAGACACGTTGGACTTAAAATCCAATGTCCATTAGGACGTACGGGTTCAAGTCCCGTCTTCAGTACAAAAGCCTTTATCTTGTTTAGATAGAGGCTTTTTTGTTATATAAAAATGAAATAGTTTATAGTAATCTAAGCTATATTCTTCATGTTGTATTAAAAATACTACCCATACAAAATTGCTATAGAGTATTTAAAAAAGCAAGCTATTACTGATTTTAAAACTTTTTATTACCTTAACAAAAAAAATAATATGTTTTTTAGAGTGTTGAAGACTTCTTTGCTGAAATCATTTTTTTGTTTCTTTTTATTTTTCTCAATTACTATTAATTTTTCACAAGAAATCCCGCCAATTGAAAGCTTTTCCCCCAACGACTATAAAGCCGGAAATCAAAATTGGTCTATTGGTCAGGCTGAAGATAAGAATATCTATGTCGCAAATAATAAAGGACTGCTAGAGTATAACGGTGCGAGATGGAATTTGTATAAAATGCCAAACCAAACTATCGTTAGGTCGGTTGCTGTAATTCACGATTTAATATACACAGGTAGTTATATGGATTTTGGATTCTGGAAAAGAAATAACTATGGCATATTAATTTATAACTCATTAATATCAAAGTTAAAGCAAGATTTGATTGAGGATGAAGAGTTTTGGAATATAATCCCTTTTGAGGAATTCGTTTTATTTCAGTCACTTGATCGTATTTACATATACAATACTTTAAATAGTAGTTTTAATATAATCACATCTAAGTCTAAGATAGTGAAAGCGTTTAAGGTTGGTGAAACATTATATTACCAAGAGCAAGGTATTGGAGTTTCTAAAATTGAGAATGGAAAACCAATTCTTGTTACTAATGATTTGATAATTAGAGATAAGGAGATTGTAAATATTTTTGAGCAAAATAGTGCATTGCTTTTTCATACTAGAGATTATGGTTTTTATAAATACCAAAATCTAACATTCCAAAAATGGAATATTTCATCTAATGATTTATTAGAAAATATTAGTGTTTATAATAGTATTCGATTGCGAAATGGGAACTTTATTCTAGGAACGATATCTAATGGTGTTGTGAAGTTGGATAAAGACGGAAATTTACTCTTTCAGATTAATAAAAATTCTGGGTTATCAAATAATACGATACTTTCTGCTTTTCAAGATGTTTCAGGTAATATTTGGCTAGGTTCAGACAATGGTGTTAATGTTTTAAATTTAAATTCGCCCTATCGTGTTTATACCGATACTGAAGGCTATCTAGGTACTGTTTATGCAGCAGAGACTATTAACGATATACTTTATCTAGGAACAAACCAAGGACTCTTTTATAAGCTCTATAATAGTGATGAAAAGTTTAAGTTAGTTGAAGGCACAAAAGGGCAGGTTTGGTTTTTAAAGGAAATTAATGGGATCTTATTTTGCGGCCATGACAAAGGAAGCTTTGAGATTTCTGGTACAATAGCCAAACCTATTTCTTTAGGAGAAGGTATTTGGTCCATTAAAACTATCCCAGGTAATACTAATCAATTAATACAAGGTAATTATAATGGCTTGAGTATAATAGAAAAATCACAAACTGGCCGTTGGAGATATAGTTATAAGATAAAAGGCTTTGATATTTCATCAAGATATTTTGAGTTTATAGGAGATGATGAAATCCTTGTGAGTCATGAGTATAAGGGTGTTTATAAAATTAAACTTAATAACAATTTATTAAATGTATTGCGATATGATAAATTAGATATAGGTAAGAGTATAGGGTCAAGTCTAGTCAATTATAAGAATGATGTGCTTTATTATTACAAGCAAGGTTTGTTTTTATATGATAACTTAAGTAATGCTTTTGTTAAGAATGAATTTTTTAAATCAATTTTCACGGACTCTAGTTATGTTTCAGGTAAGTTAGTTTATAATCAAGATGATGATAAGCTATGGAATTTTTCAAAGAATCAATTAATTTATATAGAGTCAGGTAAGCTTACTAATGTACCTACTATCAATGCTGTCGACCTTCCAAACGATTTAAGAAATAGCAAACTTGGTTTTGAAAACATAATGTATTTAAAAGATAATTTATATCTCTTAGGAACAACAGATGGGTATTTAGTAATAGATTTAGATAAGTTTACTACTAGAGAATACACAATAACCATTGATAATGCCTCTTATTCTTCTCTTCAGCGCGATATTCAGCCAATAGATATAAGCGATAAATTATTGCTCAAAAACAAGCAGAACGATTTGCATTTTAGTTATAGTGTTGCAGCTTACGATAAGCTTGTCCCGTCATTGTATCAATATAGATTAATAGGTATTTATGATGACTGGAGTAATTGGTCTAATATCTCAGATGTTTTATTTGAAAACCTTCCGCATGGCGATTATAAATTTGAAGTAAGAGCAAAAGTGGGAAGCAATATGTCTTCAAATATGGCATCTTATGCATTTTCTATTGAAAAGCCATGGTATCTAAAACCCTATGCCATTATAGCTTATATATTATTGTTTTTAGGAGTTGCTGCTTTAATACAGTATTTAAACCGTATATATTATAAGAGACAAAAAAGAAATCTACTAGAAGCAAAAGAAAGAGAGCTAGAGATAAAAGACTTAGAGACTCAGAAACAACTTATAGAGTATAAGAATAATAGTCTTCAGCAAGATATTGAAAATAAAAACAGAGAATTGGGTCTGTCAACTATGACATTAATACGAAAGAATGAATTTCTTAATACACTTAAAAAAGAGTTGAGTGCTATCGAAAAAGGTAAAGAGTTAAATAAGATTATTAAAATAATTGACAAGAATATTAATAATAATGAAGATTGGAAGTTTTTTGAAGAAGCCTTTAATAATGCAGATAAAGATTTCCTGAAAAAAATAAAAAAGAAACATTCTACTCTTACTCCTAATGATTTAAAACTTTGTGCATATCTGCGATTAAATTTATCTTCTAAAGAAATTGCGCCTCTTCTTAATATATCGCATCGAAGTGTTGAGGTTAAGCGATATCGTTTGCGAAAAAAGATGCAGTTACCTCACGAAGCAAGCTTAACAAGTTATATTCTTGAAATATAATATACAACATTTGTTAAAAAAACTACAACATTAACTATACATTCATAGATTACTCATTGTTTTTTTAAAATATATGTATTTGTAATGTTTTAATTATTAATCAATTATAAGTTTTGTTTAACGTTTTTAGCTTTTTGGTTTAATTTTTTTACGATGTATGTTTTTTATTGAGGTCTTTTTTAACAGATTCGCAACATTTAAGTATATTTTTACCAATACGCTAGAAAAAAGCATCTAGTTTTATCAAATTGATAATTGTGCTTATATGGCAATTTTCAAATTAATGCATATTAAATAGTATTTATACAATGAAGAAAATTTTTATTGGATTGCTAACAATCCTAATTTCAACTTCCATTTTTGCTCAGGCTGCTAAGGTTTCAGTTGTCAGCGATGAAAATGGCGATAGACTTGTTGTCGATGGTAAAGACTTTATGATTAATGGTATGAATTGGGATTATGTTCCAAGAGGAACCAATGTTATAGATGCAGAATTTTACAAAAAGCCTGATGACATAATAAAAGCTGGTTTAGATGCTGAGATGTTGCTCTTGCAGAATATGAATGTAAATGTCATTAGACAGTATACCGGAGTCCCAGCAAAATGGGTAAGATATATTTATGAAAATTATGGGGTTTACACAATGTTAAATGATTCATTTGGACGTTATGGTTTAACAATAGATGGTGTTTGGACACCAATTACAGATTACAAAGACCCACGAACAAAAGAGTTATTGATGTCGGAAATCAAAAAAATGGTTACTGATTATAAAAATACTCCTGGAATACTTATGTACCTCATTGGTAATGAAAATAACTATGGTTTATTTTGGCAAGGCGCAGAGACTGAAGATTTTCCTGACGGTGAGGAGAAAATTAATGCTGTAGGTGAATTAAGAGGTAGACCCATGTACAAGTTAATGAATGAGGCAGCTGTAGCAATGAAACAAATAGACCCTTCGCATCCAGTTGCAATTTGTAACGGAGATCTTTTATTTCTTGAAATTATTGCAGAAGAATGCCCAGACGTAGATATCTATGGGACTAACATGTATCGCGGGGAGTCTTTTGGAGATGCTTTTGAGCGAGTAAAAAAAGAATACGGAAAACCAATCATGTTTACAGAGTTTGGTTCAGATGCATATAATGCAATCGAAAATGCCGAAGACCAAAGGATGCAGGCTTATTACATGGTTAATAACTGGAAAGAAATTTACGAAAATGCTGCTGGTTTAGCTAAAGCACAAAATTCGCTTGGAGGTTTTACATTTCAATTTTCTGACGGATGGTGGAAAGCAGGATTTGATGATAGAAAAGATGCTGACACACAACAAACAGAGTCTACATGGAATGCTGGTGGATATAAATTAGACGAAGCTTTCCCGGGGGCTAATAATATGAACGAAGAGTGGTTTGGAATATGTGCTAAAGGACCAACTAATACAAGAGGGTTATATACATTATATCCAAGAGCAGCATATTATGCACTTAAAGAGGCACATGCTTTAAATCCTTATGGCGATGGTGTGAATTTAGAATTCGTTCAGAATTACTTTAAGAATATAAATTTAATGGATGCTGTCTTAAGAGCTCGTGGAGATAAAGCAGCCCTAGGAGGAAGTGATTCGCAAAAGATTAGTATAAGCAGATTGGGCGCTAGGTTTACAACCTTCAGCACAGGAGGGAATTTACTAACGACTCCTGATAATCCAGACCCAGACGCTACATCGTTTCCTAATCAATTAGGGTTTGATCACATGCAATCTTATTTTGTTGGTATTCAAGGTAAACCAGCGCCTAATGTGCGTGCTAATGTAGATTTTAATATTGTTGGTAATGTTGCTCAAAACCCAATAGATGAAATATTCTATGAAAATAGAGCTAGACCAATTACAGTAGAAGGGGCTAATGGCGAAGAAATTATTTTAAATGACAATAATAGAGTTCAAGTTTATAGTGCTGAATTTGAATGGAACGCTAAAGAATTTGATTTAAGAGGATTTTATAGAACTGGTCATTATCATTGGGGATATGAAGGAGACTTCTTCGGTTTATATCCAGAAGCTAACTATGGACCTAACTTAGATATTTATGGAGGTGAAATATTAGGTGCAGAAATTGACGGTAAAGGCGCTTTTAAAGGTTTAAAAGCAGCTATTGGACCACAACTTTGGTGGGGTGCTAATCCTACAATGCTTTTTAAATATCATAAGGAATTTAAAGGGTTTGATATTACAGGTATTTATCATAGAGATTTTGAAACAGATATTCAAATTGATCCAACTACAGGTCAACGTGTATTAGATGCTAATCAGGTACGAAGTGGTATTATCCCTGCATTTCCTACAGAGAGAGCTACAATAGCGGTTGAAAAGGATTTTGGAAAATTCAACGTAATGGCTGGTGGTATCTGGGCAGGAAGCCCATTAAATGGTACATCTTTCCAAGATGTTAGAGGAACACCTGGCAATTATGTCGTATTTAATGACAGAATTCAATCTAGTGATAACTGGGGAGGTAAGTTTAAAGTAATGTACCAAGGCGGTAAATTTAATTGGTATGGCCAAGCAGGTTACATGGGCTTAGTAGCTAATGGTGGCGCAGATCAAACGCAAACATTTACAGGTTGGAGATTACGAGATTCTGGAAGTGGTAACAGAGTTAGTGTACTTTCAGGACTTACGTTTTCAAAAGGAGATTTCCAAATTGCTCCAAATTTTATGTATCAAAAACCTCTTGTAGCACCAATGCCAAATGACATTGGAGGTACAGGAAGACTAAGAAACGTAATCGACGATCCTTTTGCAGTACGTGATGGAAACCGCGAAACGTATGGTTACGAAATGTTATTGACATATGATCCAACACCAGGGACTTGGATGTATGAGTGGAATAATGATAGAGCAGAAGACGCAAAGTTTGCTGCAAATCTCGGATTTACATACCGTCGTTTGCCAACAACAACTGATGCACATATTGGTTTCTTAGCAAACAGACAGTTCTTTGCTTTCCCTCAGTCTGCTCCAGCAGAAGATTTATGGGAAATTAACTCAAGAGTAGTATCTAAGCTTAGTAATGACTTAGGTATTATTGGTAACTTTTATTATGGTAATGGACAAGCTAATGGAGATAGCGATAGACTAATCAAACGTTTTGGTGGTAACATAAGAGCTATCTACAAAAAAATGATGCTACAAACACATGTAAAAATTAATGATTGGGGTCCTTTTGATTACCATAGAGACTTCAACTTAACATTCCCAGTACAATTAATGTTAGACCTTTCAACAAGTTTAGGCAAGCCAGATTGGTTTATTCTACCAAGTACTACGGTTGGTATAAGAGGAACATGGAGATCATTAAATGAATTCTCACCTCGATTTGGACCTAATTTTGTTCCGCCAAATACATTCCCTCCAGTAGCTCCAATTAGTGCTGTTGGTTTTGATAATGGACAAGAATGGGAAATAAGAACTTATGTACACATTAACATCGGAAAATAATCTTAAAAATGAAAAATAATAATAACATAAATAAAATACTATCACTTCTAATCTTTGGATTAGTAGTATTAGGTTGTGAAAGAGGATTATCTGAAGATGCCGAATTTGCATCATTTCCTAGTAATGGAGATATTTTTACAGATGCTCCTGTAGGTCTTACGGATGATTTTTTTATATCATTTGATCCTGCTGGAGGAGCAAACCCAGAAGGGTTTGGAACAGATGATAACGAAGCTTTTGAAGGTACATCCTCAATAAGAATAGATGTTCCTGCACCAAATGATCCAAATGGGGGCTTTATAGGCGGTATTTTTAAGGATAGAGGAAATGGTAGAGATTTGAGTGGTTTTGATGCTTTAACTTTTTGGGCAAAAGGATCCACTACAGCAACTGTTGGTTTAGTTGGTTTCGGATTTGATTTCGAAGGCGGTACAGATAGAGTTGAAAGAGAGAATATTCAATTATCAACAGATTGGCGTAAATATACGGTTCCAATTCCTGATCCATCACGATTAATTCAAGAGAAAGGGATGTTTGTATTCTCTGCAGGTGGTTTAGATATACTAGATAATATACCTAATGGTAATGAGATAGGATTCACATTTTGGATTGATGAGTTGCGTTTTGAAAAGCTAGGCACCATTGGTCAATCAAGACCAAGTATTTTTAATGGTGAAAATTTAATACAAGAAGGATTTACAGGTACAACAATAACAGTTACAGATTTAGGTCAAACATTTAATTTAGAAGATGGTAGTAATGTTACTATTACTCCTTCATCATCATATTTTGATTTTGAATCCTCAAACTTAGATGTGGCTATAGTTAATGAGTCTGGTGAGATAAGTATTATTGGTGAGGGTGAAGCAATTATCACTGCGCAACTAGATGGTGTTTTAGCAGAAGGGTCACTTAGTTTACAAGTAGGAGGTTCTTTTGATAGTGCAGATACGCCTCCTGTCAGAGCTCCAGAAGATGTTATTTCTATATTTAGTGATGCTTACACAAATGTTACAGGTTTAAATTTTGCAGTATTCAATGATAGTAATGTTCAAATAG
>CAZBMY010000105.1:4284-7765 GCA_964492855.1 uncultured Flavobacteriaceae bacterium | reverse complement strand
AACTCTCAAGTAAGTAGTGGTGACCGTTCTGCAAAGATTAGAACCTATAATTACCCGCAAGGTAGAGTTACAGACCACAGAATTGGTTTAACCTTGTACGACTTGCAAAACATTATTAATGGCGATGTGCAAAAAATTATTGATGAGTTAATGTTGGTAGAGAATACTGAGAAGTTACGAGAAGCTTCAGAGATATTTTAAATTAGACTTGCTTGTCCGTTCAATTGCAGTCGAGAACTATGGGCATTATGCAAAAAAACTGACTGACTGTGCTTTAGGGAATGCTAAAATGAAAATAGAAAACCTTGTAAATCAAATTAAAAAGAAACAATCGTTTTTGTGTGTTGGTTTAGATACAGATTTAGATAAGATACCAGCCCACCTTTTAAAAGATGAAGACCCTATTTTTAGTTTTAATAAAGCCATAATTGACGCTACACACGAATTTTGTGTGGCTTATAAACCAAATATTGCTTTTTATGAAGCCTATGGTTTAAAAGGTTGGAAGTCTTTAGAGAAAACAATACAGTATTTAAATACTAATTATCCCGAACAATTTACCATTGCTGATGCAAAAAGAGGAGATATAGGAAATACCTCCACTCGCTATGCAAAATCTTTTTTTGAAGAACTGTCTTTTGATTCCATAACAATAGCGCCATATATGGGTAAAGACTCTGTAGAGCCTTTTTTAGCATTTAAAAATAAGCATACTATTTTACTTGCCTTAACTTCTAATCAGGGTGCTTTTGATTATCAAACAAAACTTGTAAATGGGCAAGAGTTATATAAAGAAGTATTAACCACCTCTAAAACCTATAAGAATGCTGAGCATTTAATGTATGTTGTTGGCGCTACTAAGGCCGAATATTTAAAAGACATACGTGAAATTGTTCCTGACAGTTTTCTTTTAGTACCAGGCATAGGCGCACAAGGGGGAAATTTACAAGAAGTGTGTAAATATGGCCTAAATTCAAATGTGGGACTATTAGTGAATTCTTCACGAGGAATAATTTATGCCTCTAATGAGGAAAACTATGCCCAGGAAGCAGCTTTAATAGCTAAAGGTATTCAAATACAAATGAAAGAAGAATTAGAAAAATTAAGCTAAATCTTCTAATATTTTTTTAATATTCTGCGCCTTAAGCTCAAAAAATTCTCCTAGGGTAGTACCCATGTAATTTGCATCCATTGCTTTGCTTAAAAAATTCTCGTAACGATATTGTAAGATAGCAATAGATTGATTTCCTTTTAAAATTGGAGTCACTGCTCCAACTTTACAATATTGATTTTCCATAATTCATAAGATCTGTTCTAACAAAGATACGTTCAAAACACTATTTTAGACTACTCACTACTGGTTTGCTTACCTAATAATCAGGTAGTTCGTCTAATTTTTAACTAAGAATTAGCTATTGCGATAACTAGTTCTACTTTTATTGGGTAAAAATTAACGTACATTTATAAAAAATTTAAATTGCTCCATTACACTAAATACGTACATAAATCTTCTAATGAATGGGTGACCTTTGTGCATGGTGCGGGTGGTAGTTCTACAATTTGGTATAAGCAATTAAGAGATTTTAAAAAACACTTTAACATACTCTTGCTAGACTTAAGAGGGCATGGTGATTCTAAACCTAATCTAAAAGACGCTTTTAACGATAAATACACTTTTGATTCTATTACAGAAGATATTGTTGAGGTTATAGATTACGAGAATATCAAAAAATCGCATTTTATAGGAATATCATTAGGGACCATTCTAATACGCAATCTGGCCGAAAAGCACCCTACAAGAGTAGCAAGTATGGTTATGGGTGGTGCTATTATGAAATTAAATTTACGTTCTCAGGTATTAATGCGGTTGGGTGTAATTTTTAAATCTATAGTTCCCTATATCTGGTTGTACAAATTTTTTGCTTTTGTAATTATGCCTAATAAGAACCATAGAGAATCGCGATCGCTTTTTGTTAGAGAAGCAAAAAAACTATATCAAAAAGAATTTATTAGGTGGTTTAAATTAACTTCAGAAATTAATCCTCTTCTTCGTTTTTTTAGGACTGTAGATATTAAAATACCTACATTATATATTATGGGGAGCGAAGATTATCTTTTTCTTCCAAGTATAGAAAAAGTAGTAAAAAAGCATGATATGTCTAAGCTTGCTGTTGTTGCCAATTGTGGTCACGTTGTAAATGTGGAACAACCAGTTGTTTTTAATGATAAAGTAATTTCCTATTTAACAGGTTTGAAATAAACTATATAAAGGCGACTCTGAAGATTTTGATTGCTAATTCAAATAAATTACTCTAAAAATGAAACATAAATTTTTTTAGAAGTATAGATCAGAGCCGCCTTATATAGTTAAGCTGAATGTAAATTAATAGCATAAATAATAAGCTATAGGTAATCCTTATAAACCATTACTTAATACCGATATATAATTACCTTTTATAGGGTGTGTTTCTTTGTAAGAAGAATATTTGGTTATTTTTCTTAAAGTATGTGTATATCTCTTAATTTATGAAAAAACCATCACCCAATTTAATTGAATGATGGTTCCTAATTTGATTCATGAAATTATTTAAAAACTACTCGGATTTTGAGCAATGTTTAATTTATTTCTAACTAAATCCACTCTACAGTCAATCTCCTATAGAAAAAAATAATTTCACTCAACTTAGTATCCAGGATTCTGCTGAATATTTGGATTAATATTCAACTCATCAGCTGGTATAGGTAAAATGACCATATTACTCCCTGGTTCTGATATAGCAGAAGGATTATTTGGTTTTAAATTAGAATTATTTCTTAATAAGTCAAGTCTTCTATGACCTTCAAAACATAATTCTTTTCTTCTTTCTAAAAGAATATCATCTAGAGTAATTGATGCAAGTGGTGCTAAACCTGCTCTAGCTCTTATAGCATTAACATCATTTAATGGTGTATCTCCTATACTTGTACCTCCTCTAAAATTAGCTTCGGCCCTGTTAAGATATACTTCTCCCATTCTTAAAACGTTAGGATCAGACTCTCCTGTTGCACCATTAGGATATTTAGATGTAAATCTAGCATCATTATTACCTGCATCTACAGAAAGAATAGAAATATCAAATCTTAAATCTCCTGGTTCAGCCATAAATGCATCAATCAAATCTTGAGAAAATGGTAAATCCCCCCTTCCATTATTAGATGTTGGATTGTAAAAAGTATCAAAATTAGTGTCGAATGCTGGATCATCTGCTTGATTAATAACTCTAAAAATATGTTCTGTAGAAGGGTTATTATAAAATGTAAAATCAGGTGCAAGACTAAACCCACTAGTATTAATAACCGCATTAGCCATATTTGCAGCATCTGTCCATTGTTCTCTGTACAAATATAGTCTTGCAAGTAATGCTCTTGCAGCAGTACTACTAGCTCGTATGCCATTAGACTCTGGTAAGCTGTTCATAGCCATTATCAAATCTTGTTCTAT
>CAZBMY010000105.1:0-4184 GCA_964492855.1 uncultured Flavobacteriaceae bacterium | reverse complement strand
TCTACACCAGGTAAATTAACCAGTATATTGTTAGCATCTCTAATCACATCAAAAAGATCGAACCACGCACCTGCAATAGTACCATTAGTTGCATTTGCATTAAAATCTCTAATGTCTTGTAACGTAGTGAAACTACCAACAAAGTCAACATTATCAGCTGTAAAATCATTAATCATTTCAGGTACACCTATAAATGCACCGTCTTGCATACCATCATAGATACCAACAGTTGTTGCCTCTATTGTTGAAAATGTTGAAAAAATAACATCTGCTGATAAATCGTCTTCAGGAACAATATCATCTATCTTATCACTACAATTTAATGTAATTAAGGCCAAAGCCATAAAAAAACTTATTTTTTTAATATGTTTCATATCTATTTATTTTTAAAATTGAACATTTAAACCAACTAAATAGGTTATTGCTTGCGGTGCAGTAAAAAATGACTCTCCTAAAGCTAGTGGGTTATTAGTATCATTATTTTCTGGATCAATTCCATCTAAATCATCTCCTTTGATAGTCCATAAATTTGTTCCTGTAGCATAAACTCTAACAGAAGAAATAAATTTAATTCTATCTAATACGGATTTAGGTAGTCTATATCCTAAAGTAAGATTTTTTAACCTTGCATAATCTCCATCAAGTAATTGTTGTGTAGAACGCTGATTGAAGTTATTAGCAGTTGGGCTTGCAGGACTTGGTAAGAAAGCCTGATCTCCTGGATTTCTCCAAAAATTAAGGTTTTCTCTTCTTACGTTAATGGTACCTCCAATAGCATCAAAGCCATCAATAAATCTTAAACCATCAACCAAAATCTCATTTCCTATGCTAAAATTAAAAACTCCACTCAAATCGAAATTTTTATACCTTATCGTATTTGTAATACCACCTGTTAAATCAGGTAGTGCACTTCCTGCAACTACTCGGTCAGTATCAAAATTAGGAGTTGTAGTAACATTACCGTCTATATCTAACCATTCGGCATCTCCAGTTTGAGAATTAATCCCATTGAATCTAACCAAAAAGAAATTACTTAGAGATTCACCTTCAATGGCTCTTTGCCCACCCGTCTCTATAAATCTTCTACCCTGAGCATCTATTTCACTAGAAACAATATCAATTAATTCATTATCAAGAGTAGATAAATTTATGCTTGTTGACCACTCAAAGTTATTTGTTTTGATATTTGTAGAAGATAATTCTAATTCCCAACCTGAATTTTGAATTTCACCTGCGTTAAGTGAAACGGAACCTGTTCCAGCTTGATTAGGTACAGGAACATTAAATAACAAATCTGTAGTATTTCTTTTGTAGTAAGAAAGATTTAAATTTAATCTGTTATTAAAAAAAGCTGATCTAAAACCAAAATCTATAGTTCTAGTCTGCTCAAATCCTAGATCATTATTAGCTGGTGATGTTACATTTGCTGTTGGTAACCCACCAAATTGATCAGTTCCAAATAATGCTAGAGAAGGAAAATTACCAAGTCTATCATTACCTGCAGTACCTATACTTCCTCTCAAAGTAAGGAAATCGATAAAATCTACATTAAAAAAGTCTTCATTTGTAAGAGTCCAACCAGCGGCTACTGAATAAAATGAGCCAGTGTCATTATTTACTCCTAACCTTGATGATCGATCTGTTCTACCAGTTAATTCAAGTAGGTATTTGCTGTCATAATCATATGAAACTCTTGCTAAAAAACCTCTAATGGCACTTCCTGCTCTGGTAGCTCCAACTACAGTTTGCGTAGTTGCTGCACCTACATTTGTTTGACTATCAGACAAGAATCCAGTACCTTGAACTTGGGTAGTTCTTCTCTGACGTTCTTCAAATTCCTGTAAAACAAGTGCACTTAGGTTATGCTTTTCAGCAAAAGTATTAGTATAACTTAAGGAATTTGTAACCCTGTAAAGATAATCTTCTACAGTAAAGAAATTTGCGCTACCACCTGCTGTTACAATCTCTACGCTTCTTAAGCGAGATGAGCTATTTATTCTATCAACACCAAACTCTGATCTAAATTTTAATCCCTTCGCAATAGAGACTTCTCCGAATATACTACCAGTCAGCCTAGTATTTTCTGTTCTATCCGTATTTAATTCAGCTACTGCAACAATATTTGGTATAAAATTAGGGGATCTTACAAAATTCCCATCAGCGTCTCTTGGTATAAAGGTAGGGTTTGTTAAAAAAGCAGAAGTGAACGGGGCAAAGGTATTATTCTCACGTCCAATAGTATTAAGAAGTGAATTAGTAACACCAATATTTGTACCTGCTTTTAGCCAATTGTTTGCTTGAGTCTCTAAATTTACTCTAACTGCAGCTCTAGTTAAATCATTTCCTATTGCAAAACTTTCGGCGTCATCAAAAGATCCACTTACAAAATAAGTTGTTTTTTCACTACCTCCTCTTACAGATACATCCACGTGTTGAGTAACACCTGTCCTAGAAATTTCCTCAACAAAATCAGTACCTGGATCACCAATGGCACCAAGACCTAAATCTTGAGGCAATAAAGAAGTTCCGTTTTGAATATTTGAAACATCTGTTCTAAATTGTCTAAATTCATCTGCAGTAAGCCCTTCAAACAAATCATTTATGTCTGTAAATTGAGTATAATTATTAAGGCTTACAGTAGCATCGGTATTAATTTTACCTTTTTTGGTAGTAATCAAAACTACACCATTAGCTCCTCTTGTACCATATATTGCAGTTGCACCAGCATCTTTTAAAACTGTAAGACTAGCAATATCGCTTGGATTTAGAAAAGTTAAAGGGTTACTACCAACTTGCCCTCCAGCATTGAATGTATTATTATTATCAGTAATAACAACACCATCAACAACAAACAGCGGTGCACTACCACCATTAATGGTGTTTATCCCTCTAACTTGAATATTTACGTTCCCTCCTAAAAGTCCGGAGGTATTTGTTAAATTAACCCCAGCTGCTTGTCCTTGCAAAAATTGATCTGGTGAGTTTACAACTAAATTCTCAAGAGTTTCTTCGTTAACAATAGCAACGTTTTGAACTATTTTCTCTTTTGTTTGCGAACCATAAGCTACAACAACAATTTCTTCCAGGGCTTGGGTATCCTGTTCCATCTGTACATTTATAGTATTAGATTCACCTACAGAAATTTCAACTGTTTTTAATCCTAAATAGGAGAAAACTAATACATCACCAGAATTGGCTTGGATTTGGTAGTTTCCATTAAAATCAGTTTGCGATCCTGTTATAGTACCTTTTACTACAACGTTTACTCCAGGCAATGGTAGTCCTTCAAAATCGTTTACTACGCCTGTTACATTCTTTTGTTGTGCAAATACTGAGAAAATTCCCATTAAAAAGATTATACACAACCATTTAATCCTGTTTTTCATACTTAACTATTTTTTGAGTTAGAATGTAAGTACAACCCTGAAATTTTGATGACTAATTCAAATAATTACTCTAATAGAAAATGAGACCAAAATCTAATATTTTCATAAAAAGTTATATATCTCAGGGCTGACTACATTTTTATGTTATTAACACAAATTAACAGTGTAGGAAAAGGTTTTCGGGAAAGTCCTATAAACATTTACTAACCCGATAAATATTTACTAATTATTTACGCTTGAAGTTGAGGTGCTACCTTTTGAAATTGACTTGGAGTTAACAGCGTGTCTTTTTTAAAGGCTTTATTAAAAGTTACTTTGTTATTGTAACCTACTTCATAGGCTACATCTATAATGTTTAGATTTTTTTGTTGATCATCAGTTAATATTTTTTTTGCCTCTTCAATTCTAAACTTATTAACAATTCATGAAAACTTACCTTAAAATGTTCATTTATAACTTGAGATGCATTATGTCTGGTGGTATTCAATTTTTCTGCAATCATCTCAAGGTTAATATCATTTTCCTTATAAATTTTTTCATTCTTAAATAGATGTTCTAAATGATTTTTAAGTTCAATTGATAAACTAGTAGTTAGCCCCGATTTTTTATATTTTGGAAACAAACCATTGGTATAAGTGATAACGCCATTAAATACATTTGGTTGAATATTAGCAGAATAGCCAATGTAGAGTACCATTAACGCCATGCTTCCTAACTGAAAATGATAGAAAAAACCTGAAGAAATACCATTGCTAATTAGTATTCCATAAATAGTGTAAGAAAAAATATATAGAAAGT
>CAZBMY010000104.1:0-7863 GCA_964492855.1 uncultured Flavobacteriaceae bacterium | reverse complement strand
TTGAATAAATCTTGGCGGAGAAAGAGGGATTCGAACCCCCGGAGGTGTGACCCTCGCCAGTTTTCAAGACTGGTGCATTCGACCACTCTGCCATTTCTCCTTGAGTGTCTCATTAGGTATTCCCTAAATGCGGATGCAAATATAAAATCCTTTTTTGCTTTTGACAAGGCTTTTTTCTATTTATTTAAAATAATAACTTTAGAGAGGAATTATTCAACAAAAAGTATTCACTTTTAATAATCCATTGTATTTTCGGCACAATAAATGATTCTAAAAACGTTAGTATAAAAACTTAAATACATGAAACATCTTTTAGTATTAATCGGCCTTTTTTTAAGCTTATCACTTTCTGCTCAAAATAACACCATTGCTTTTGGCGAAAAACTTGTTTTTACAGCCTCATACAATATGTCTGGCTTGCTTACAGATATCGCGCAAGTCACAATGGAAACTAGTAAAGTAAAAACTTCTAAAAACACCTTAATGCGTCTTAAGTGCTCAGCAAGCACTTATAGTAGTTTTGATAGTTTTTTTAAAATTAGAGACTTATATGAGAGTTATGTGAGTCCGACAAGTCTTACACCTTACCTATATAAAAGAGACATTAATGAAGGTGGTTATTATAAATTTATGCAGTATAAGTACAGTCATAGAACAAAGATTGTAAATAGTCTTATGAAGAAAAGACGAAGTGATGGTACACTATGGGAAAACAAAAAAGAAGTTCGTTTTAGTTCTGGCACAAAAGATTTGGTAGCTACATTATATACACTTCGTAACTTAGACATCGGCAAAGCTTCGGTTGGTGATGCCTCTAGTTTTAAAGTATTATTTGACAATGAAGAATCTACTGTAATCTTTAAATACCTTGGAAAAGAAACTATTTCTACTAATATCGGAAAAAAAGAGTGCTACAAAATAGCAATTAGTCTCAGAGGTTCAGAAGTATTACAAGGTAATAATTCTAATCTTATTTGGTTGACAGCTGATGCTAATAAAGTACCGGTACTCGCAAAATTTAAAATTCCTGTTGGCAACGGCGAGTTAAAGATTAAATCTGCTACAGGTCTAAAAAATTAAACTAGCATTATGAAACGATTATTAATTATTCTAGGTTTTATAACTTCAATTTTAGCACTCTTATTGGCAGTAACGCCTCTCTTTAAAATAGCATTATTCCCTATTATTATTGCTTTTTTATGCGGCTTAGGGCTTGTATATCTTTCTAGAAAAAAGCAGTTTAAAACAAAAGCAATTCAATATATCTTTCTACTAATTATTATTTCATTGAGTTTTACAATTTATAAAAGTATTTTTTTCGAAGCCGAAATAGAAAATGTAGAAGAACAAGAACAGCGTGAAGAGGAATCTGAAGAAGATGCCATAGAGCTTTTAGAAGATATTGAAATTGACGACTAGTTGTTAAGAGAATTCTCTTTTTTAATTTATTTTTGAATTCTTAAAAGACAGATAATGAAGATACTGGTAGCTTCGCTTCTACTTCTAGTTGGGACGTGTTCTAATAAAAGACATAGTGAAAAGGTTAGAGATGTACAAAAATCTATTGTTTTTGATGACATTACCACTGTAGACACCTACTTAAAGACTATAACAGAAGAGGATTTAAAAAATCACCTTTATGAAATTACGGACAGCAAATATGTAGGACGTAAAACAGGTGAACTTGGTCACAATGCCATTTGTGACTATATAAGAAATGAATATGACTCACTTAAGGTTGAAGCACCTCCTGCATATCCTTCTTACTACCAGACTGTTCCAAAATCTTTCTTGCCAGAAGGTATAAACACATCACAAAATGTTATTTCCTATATAGAGGGTTCTGAGTTCCCTAACGAGTATTTAGTTATTTCTGCGCATTCGGATCATTTGGGTGTAGAAGATGGTCTAGTTCATAATGGCGCAGATGATAACGGCTCTGGGACTTCTGCCTTATTAGAAATTGCCGAAGCCTTTAAATTGGCAGAAAACAATGGTATAAAACCAAAACGAAGCATTGTGTTTTTGCATGTTACTGCCGAAGAACTTGGGCTTTATGGGTCTCAATATTATATACAAAACCCCGCTTTCCCAATTGAAAATACTGTCGCCAATCTTAATACAGATATGATTGGTAGAATAGACAAGAGACATGAAGGTAATGATAACTATGTGTATCTTATTGGCTCTGACAGAATCAGTACTGAGTTAGATTATATTGTTCGTAAGGCAAATGATGAGTTTGTTCATTTAGACTTAGATTATAAGTATAATGATCTAAACGACTCTAATCGGTATTACAATCGGTCTGATCACTATAATTTTGCACTTCAAAATGTTCCTGTTATATTTTTCTTTAATGGCGAGCATGAAGATTATCACAAATCTTCAGATACAGTAGATAAAATTAATTTTTCCGCCTTAAAAAAGAGAACACAACTCATATTCACTACAGCTTGGTATGTTGCCAATGCGGACCACCCTCCTACTAAAGAAGTTCTTTAGTGTTAAAATCTGTTAAAGCGTTTATCTACAGACTGGTTTGTCTTTTTATTAGTTAATTTTAGACTTTGATTTTATTAAAACAAATTCACATTTATTTTAAACTATATTAACAATGAAAAAAACCATCTATTTATTAGGTCTATCGGCTTTATTAGTAGCTTGCGGTGGAACTAAGACTAACAGTGGTGAGTCTAAAAAAGTAAGCGATGCTAATCCTGTAGATTATGCAAAAACAATTACACAAGACGAATTAAAAACATTACTCTACAAATATGCTTCTGATGAGTTTGAAGGACGTAATACAGGAGAAAAAGGTCAAAAAATGGCCGTTGAGTATTTGAAAAAACAATACCAAGATATGGGTATTGCTTCGCCATTATCAAAAGATGACTATTTCCAAGAAGTCCCTTTACAAAAAGCTAAAGCTGCTAAGGCTGAAATAAGTGTTAATGGCAAATCTTTTGATGCTTTTACGAGTCATATCGTGTTGGCACTTTCAAAAAGTCTAGATGTTAACACATCAGAAATTGTATATGTTGGTTATGGTATAGATGATGAAAATTATTCTGACTACAAAGGTATTGATGTTAAAGGAAAAGTAATTTTGGCTAAAGCCGGAGAACCAAAAGATGCTGCAGGAAATTACATCACCTCTGGAAACACAGATGATACTAAATGGACTAATGGACGTCAATCCTTATCTAGTAAAAGAAATGCTGCTAGAGATAATGGAGCTAAAGCTTTTTTATACTTTGATGGTAGTTTGTTTCCTAGATATGCACCATTTTATCAAAGACAAGCAGAATCTGGTTCTGCAGGGCGTCTCGCTTTAAAAAGTGACGAAGCTGACTTTGCTTTCTTAATGATTAATGAGGACTTAGCCAGTGCATTACATGCATCAATCAGTGATGATAATACATCTAAAGTTATAACGACTAAAATGACATTAAAAGCAGAAAGAAAAGCCGAAGATGTTGTCTCTGAAAACGTTGTTGCTTTTATTAAAGGTACCGAAATGCCAGATGAAATATTGGTAATCTCTGCACATCTTGATCATGAAGGTATAAAAGATGGCGAAATATATAACGGTGCTGATGATGATGGCTCTGGCACAGTTGCTGTTTTAGAAATTGCTGAAGCATTTCAACAAGCTGTAAAAGATGGATATTCTCCAAGACGTTCTATCTTATTTTTGCATGTTACGGGTGAAGAAAAAGGATTATTAGGGTCTAGATATTATACTGATATGAATCCTATTTTTCCTCTAGAGAATACTGTTGCGGATTTAAATATTGATATGATTGGCAGAATAGATCCTAAACGTAAAGAAGGTGATCGTAATTATGTGTATTTAATTGGTAGCGACAAATTAAGCACAGAACTTCATGAACTCTCTGAAGAAGTAAATAAGAAATATACAAATGTAGAGCTAGATTATACATTTAATGACGAAAATGACCCTAATAGGTATTATTACCGTTCGGACCACTATAATTTTGTTAAGAATAACGTACCTGTAATTTTTTACTTCAATGGTACTCACGATGATTATCATAGGCCAAGCGATACTCCAGACAAAATAGAATACGACCTATTAGAAAACAGAACACGTTTGGTATTTCATACCGCTTGGGAAGTTGCAAATAGAGATAAAAGAGTAGTTGTTGATAAAGCTAACCCAGAATAGAGTTTTACCAATACCATTTATCACAAAGCCTTTCTACATATTTAGAAAGGCTTTATTTTTTTAAATTAAATTCAAAAGACTTTGCAAGAAAAATAGATTTAAATTACATTTGCATTCCTAATTAAAATGGTGGTTGTAGCTCAGTTGGTTAGAGCGTCGGTTTGTGGTACCGAAGGTCGCCGGTTCGAGACCGGTCTTCCACCCTTATTAAAAAAGCTTCTCTTAATCGGGAAGCTTTTTTTACTTCAAATCAAATAAACTATCTACTGCAGGATAACGTTCTGTAGTAAAACCTTCTGCATATTCTGTACCGATTAGCCTTCCAAAATTTGAAGCTCTATAAACAATACTATCTATAAAGTTTTTACTAGTAATTGGTGTTTCTGGTTCTTTGGCATTAGGATTATAAAACTGTGTTTTATATGCTTTTACTGCATCCATTTTTTTATCCATAAATCCTGTAACATCCACAACAAAATCTGGTACTATATCTTTCCATTGAATGTAATGGTATACGACTTTTGGACGCCATTTATCTTGCGCTACACCATCTATAGACGTTTCAATTTTAATAAGTCCGCTTAAGAAACAAGCATCGCTAACCAATTGACTTCCTTTACCATGGTCTATGTGTCTATCATCAATAGCATTACAAAGCACAATTTCTGGTTGATACTTTCTAATCATTTTAATGACTTCTAATTGGTGTGCCTTATCATTAACAAAAAAACCATCAGCAAAAGCCACATTTTCTCTCACTGCCACACCTAATATTTTTGCAGCATCGGCAGCTTCTTTATCTCTGGTTTCTGCTGTTCCACGTGTACCTAATTCTCCTCGAGTTAAATCAAGAACACCTACTTTTTTTCCATTCGCAACTTCTTTGGCTACTGTGCCACCACATCCTAACTCTACATCATCGGGATGTGCGCCAATGGCTAATATGTCTAATTTCATCATAATATTTTTAAATATCTTAAACTACGCCTCCATAGCTTGTGTAATATCTTTCTTTAAATCCTTAAGGTCTTCTATTCCAACAGAAAAACGAATCAATTGGTCACTTATACCTACAGCATTTCGTTCTTCTTGAGTTAATAATGCATGTGATGTCAAATGAGGAGAAATAACTGTACTCTCTACTCCTGCTAAACTCATAGAAGATTTTATAAGCTTTAATGCTTTCTGAAATCTTTCAGAATCTAAATTCTTATCTAATTCAAAAGATAACATAGCACCAAAACCTTTCATTTGGGCTTTTGCTAATTTATGCTCGGGATGTGATTTTAAACCTGGATAATAAACTTTCGAAACTTTTGGATGTTTATCTAACCATTTTGCAAGTTTGTATGCATTTTTTGACTGTGCTTTAACTCGTAGTCCTAATGTTTTCATACTACGCTCTAACATCCAAACCGTCATATCACTTAGGCTTCCTCCTAAATTCTTTGAGACATTCCATATACGCTCTATATGCGCATTAGAACTCGCAACCGCTCCTGCACAAATATCGCTATGACCTCCAAAATACTTAGTTGCTGAATGCATCACCATATCAATACCATAATCAATCGGGTTTTGATTTATAGGTGATGCAAAGGTGTTGTCAATAGACGTTACTATTGCTTTTGACTTTGCCAATTCTGTAATAGCCTTAATATTAGTTATTGTAAGCAAAGGGTTTGAAGGCGTTTCAATATGAATAAGCTTTGTATTTGACTGAATAGCGTTTTCAAAATCTTCAACCTTATAACCATTGGTAAAAGTATATTCAATTCCGTATTTAGGAAATTCTTCTTTTATAAAATTCACCGTACCACCATAAAGTGTATTCTGCACAACTAAATGGTCTCCTTTCTGCAAGAAAGCTAAAAACATATGACTAATTGCAGCCATACCAGACCCAAAAATCATAGCGGCTTCTGCACCTTCTAATGCTGCAATTTTTTTTGATAAATACTCTTGATTTGGTGTATTAAAATAGCGAGGGTAACGTTTTACGTCTACATCTAAAAACTCATACGAGGAGCTTAAATACATTGGCGATACAGCACCTTTAAACTGTTTATCTTTAATTTCGCCAACGTGTGTGCAAATTGTATTGGCTCCTAATTTATCTTTTGACATGCTTATTGTTAATTTCGCATAAAAATAATGAAACTACTCAAAAAGATTTTAGACTTTAACAGATTTCCAATACCCTTTTTTAAACCAAATAACTCCTAAAACAACAATTAACACTTCTGCTAGGGTAATTGCCATAAATACGCCTATTGGTCCAAAATCAAAAGTCAATGCCATTAAATATGCAAATGGTAATTGAAATAACCAAAAACAGATAAAATTAATCCACGTTGGTGTTTTAGTATCTCCAGCTCCATTAAATGCATTTATTACAACCATACCATAACCATAAAAGACATAACCTGCAGCTATCACTCTAAGACACAAAGCTCCATTTTTGACAACTTCATATTCTTGAGAAAATAATTGAATTATCTGTGGCGCAAATAATAAATAAGCTACTGAGACTATTCCCATAAAAATGGCACTATACTTTCCTGTTTTCCAAACTGATTTTTCGGCACGATCAGGCTTTTTGGCTCCTAAGTTTTGTCCAACTAATGTTGCTGCCGCATTACTTAAACCCCACGCAGGCATTAGTGTAAACATCATAACTCGGATAGCAATGGTATATCCTGCTAATACTTCACTACCAAATTCGCTCATAATACGCATTAAAAATACCCATGATGATGTACCTATTAAAAATTGACCTATACCTCCAATCGAAACTTTTATAAGATTAAGCATAACACTAACTCGTATAATCAAATCTTTAAATCCTATTTTTATTCGACTCCAACCATAAAACAATATCCCTAATTGAAAAATTACAGCAGTACCACGCCCTATTGTTGTTGCTATGGCTGCACCTTGAACACCATAAGCTGGTATTGGACCAAAACCAAAAATAAATATGGGGTCTAATATGATATTAAGTCCGTTTGAGACAATCAAAGCCCACATTGCAACTGATGCATCTCCTGCCCCTCTAAAAATAGCGTTAATCAGAAAGAGCAACATTATAGTTATGTTTCCTCCAATAAGAATTTGAGTGTAACGATAGCCTTCATTAATTAAATCTGCTTCTCCTCCCATAAGAGAAAGAATCTCTTTTGGGTAAATAATACCAATAGCACTAATTAAGGCTGCTACAAGAACACCCAAGAAAATAACTTGTACAGCAGCTTGCGATGCTCCTTCTTTATCCTTTTCACCTGTCCGTCTTGCAACAATTGCCGTAGCCGCCATACTTAAACCTATAGCAACAGCATAAACTAATGTGATGACTGATTCTGTAAGGCCTATCGTGGCAACGGCATTAACGCTAACTTTTGATACATAAAATATATCAACTATAGCAAAAATAGACTCCATGAGCATTTCTAAAATCATGGGTATAGAAAGCATGAAAACGGCACGTCTAATGCTCCCTTTAGTAAAATCTTGCTCCTTTCCTGAGACAGCGATTTTTAAATATTTGAAAAATTGTTTTATTGAAATTGTATTTGATTGCATAATATTGAAAGTATAGTAAACACTAACTATTTCAAAAACTGAAATAGCATTTAAATTGCCGAAGTAATGGCAAATATTTTATCCTAAAA
>CAZBMY010000103.1:5888-7929 GCA_964492855.1 uncultured Flavobacteriaceae bacterium | reverse complement strand
TATATGAGTTAAGTTCATCAATGGTACCATAACTTTCAATACGGATATGATGTTTGGGTACTCGAGTACCACCGAAAAGAGCCGTTGTCCCTTTATCTCCAGTTTTTGTGTAGACTTTCATTTTCTTTGCTTAGTAAAAAGTAATAAGTCAAAAGTAGTAAGTAGATTTTGAAAGATTGTAGATTTAAGATTTATTTCACTAATCACTAATCACTAATCACTAATCACTAATCACTAATCACTAATCACTAATTAAACGTATCACTTTCAATAATACCATCGCGTAAGCGAATAACACGTTTGGCATGTGCAGCAATATCTTCTTCGTGAGTTACCATGATAACGGTATTACCTTTAGAGTGGATTTCATCAAAAAGAGCCATGATTTCTGTACCAGTTTTAGAATCTAAATTTCCTGTAGGCTCATCAGCAAGAATTATTGAAGGCTTATTCACCAGAGCTCTGCCTACTGCAACACGTTGGCGCTGACCACCAGAAAGTTGATTTGGTTTATGATCCATACGGTCGGCTAAACCGACATCTGTAAGTACTTCTGAAGCACGTTCTTCACGAGCTTTTTTAGATTGACCAGCATAAATCATTGGTAATGCTACATTGTCTAAAGCTGTTGTCCGCGGTAATAAGTTAAACGTCTGAAAGACAAAACCAATTTCGGTATTTCTAATATCTGCTAACTCATCATCCGTCATTTGACTCACATCATTTCCATTAAGCATATAGCTACCCGCTGTAGGTGTATCGAGACAACCTAAAAGATTCATTAAGGTAGACTTGCCAGAACCAGAAGGTCCCATGATGGCAACATACTCTCCACGTTTTATGTCTAAATCTATACCTTTTAAAACATGAACGGTTTCTTGACCGAGTTTAAAATCTCTAATAATATCCCTGATTTCAATGACATTGTCACTCATATATTGTTGGTCTTTTAGCTAAAATCAGATGCAAGATAAATGATTTTAAAAAGCTGTTATCTCAATATGACGTTAAAATTATAAGGTTGTTACAATCGAATTCTAAAATGTTGTTTTAATTGTTCTTTTCTAAAAAAAATAAACCCAAAATGAAAAGTGTCAATACTAACAGAAACACGATTATCATTAATAATTTCAGTCCATGCGTCGGTCATGTTTTTTGACCAATAAATATCATCAAAAATAAAAACAGAATCATTGTGCGCTTTCGATAGCAATTGGTTAAAATAATTTAGTGTAGCCGTTTTACTGTGATGACCATCAAAGAAAATACAATCGAACGCTTCATTTTGAAGCTCTGAAATCACACGTTCAAAATCTGAATTAATAGCAGTAATATTTGAAAGATTTTGAGTTTCAAATTGATGTTTTGAAAAGTTAAACGTTTCTGGACAACCTTCAATAGTTTTGATTTTATTTTTTGGATGTCCTAAAGCCAATGCCTGAGTGCCAACACCTAAAGAAGTTCCCAATTCTAAAGTGTTTTTAAATTGAAAATAATTTGAAATCCTGTAAAGTAGTTTTGAATCTTTTAATGAACTACTCGAATTTTTTACCATTTTTGAAACACGACGTTTATTTTCATTCATTTGTTTTGAGCCAGCTCCAAAGTCAGTGATGTTTAAGATGCTTTGAGATTTAAGAAGCTGTTTTCTATAAGTTTTTATCTTTTGATAAGCCTTGTATTTAGTTTTATCATATAAACATTTGGTTACAAAATCATATACAAACGGGGAATGTACACCATGTTGATTAGTGGATTTTAGTAGGAATTTTATGTAGGATATGAGTTGATACAATTAGTTAGATTTGATGTTATTGTAAAATTACTAATCTTCATTAGTTCTAGGGAGTTTTTGTGATATTAATGTAAAATAAATGTACTTTGATTCAACTAAAATATAACTATCTAAAATCATTTGGCTGGATTTAGTTTTGGATACAGTTTGTCTATTAACCTTTTCGTCAGTTCGAGTGAATTTTTCGAATGATAATAAAATTAGTATACAGAATGGTATGCAGTTGTCTGCTTCTCGATACAATTT
>CAZBMY010000103.1:3551-5788 GCA_964492855.1 uncultured Flavobacteriaceae bacterium | reverse complement strand
CCACTCGAAGTGACGTAGCATGTGTTATTAGGTCATAGTGTCGTCAGTTCGAGTGAATTTAACGAATGCAATGGAGTTAAATTTGTATCGAGAACCTCTAATATAAAATTAGTTATAGAATTTACTTTTTCGACTGTTTCTCGATACAATTTGTTCATGCTTCACAAATCACTCGAAGTGACGTAACTTTTTCTAACTGCAACTGAGACTTAAAACCGACCATATGCTGCAAACTGAAGACTATCCTTCAAATTTCTCAGCCAATTCAAACCACCGCATTTCTTTTTCTTCAATAGTATCTATAATAACTTGCAACTCTTCTGAAAGCTTGGCGATATCATCTTGTGATAAATCAGGATTTAAAAACTCAGCTTCTTTGGCTTTTTTATCCAACTCTAAAGCACGTATTTTAGACTCTAAATTTTTGTATTCTTTCTGTTCATTATAAGAAAGTTTATGGGTATTATTTTTTTTAACCGTTTTAGGGCTTTCTATTTTTTCAGTTTTAGTGTTCTGTTTGGGTTGACTGCTTTCGTAGGCACGATAATCGGAGTAATTACCGGGAAAGTCGTCAACGACGCCATCACCTTGAAACACAAAAAGGTGATCCACAATTTTATCCATAAAATAGCGGTCGTGAGATACGACTAACAAACACCCTGGGAAATCGAGTAAGAAACTCTCCAAGACATTAAGGGTTACAATATCCAAATCGTTGGTGGGCTCATCGAGGATGAGAACATTAGGATTTTGAATTAAAACGGTACAGAGGTACAAGCGTTTTTGCTCGCCACCACTTAATTTTTCTACAAAGTCGTATTGTTTTTTACGGTCAAATAAAAAGCGTTCTAGCAATTGTTGTGCACTAATTTGACGGCCTTTGGCAAGTGGAATGTAATCGCCATAATCTCTAACAACATCAATAACCTTTTGGTTGGGTTTTGCTTTAATACCACCTTGGGTATAGTAACCAAACTTCACCGTTTCACCTATAACGACTTTGCCGCCATCTGGTGCTATACTTTGGGTCAACATATTTAGAAATGTCGATTTGCCTGTGCCATTTTTACCAATGATACCAATACGTTCGCCTTTTTTAAAGGTGTACTCGAAACCATCTAGAATCACCTTGTCTTTGAATGCTTTGGATACCTTATGAAACTCAACAATTTTACTGCCCAAGCGTTCCATATTAATCTCTAATTGTACCACATGGTCTTTACGTCTTTGATGTGCTTTGGATTTTATTTCAAAAAAATCATCAATTCGGCTTTTAGATTTTGTAGTACGTGCTTTGGGCTGGCGACGCATCCAATCCAATTCTTTTTTAAAGAGCTGTTTTGCTTTGCCTACTTCGGTTTGCTCATTAGCAATGCGTTCTTCTTTTTTTTCAAGGTAATAGGAGTAATTACCTTTATAAGTGTAGAGTTTACCATGGTCCAACTCTATAATTTCGTTACACACACGTTCTAGGAAATAACGGTCGTGTGTAACCATAAACAAGGTTTGTTGGGTTTTGGCAAAGTAATCTTCTAACCATTCTATCATTTCTAAATCGAGATGGTTGGTAGGCTCATCTAAAATTAAAATATCAGGTTTGCTAATCAGCGCTTGTGCCAATGCCAAACGTTTTTTTTGTCCACCAGAAAGGGCAGCAACTTTTGCGCTAAAGTCGTGCAGTTTTAGTTGGGATAAAATTTGCTGAAACTGGGTTTCAAATTCCCAAGCATTGTGTCTGTCCATAGCTTCAAAAGCAATTTGGTAGGCTTCCGTATCTTCTGGTGTTTTTAAAGCTGTTTCATAGGTTTCTATAACCTTAAGAATAGGTAAGTCACTTGCGAAAATGGTCTCTTCGATGCTTAGTTTGGGGTCTAGATGAGGTTCTTGGTCTAAGAACGCAAGACGTATCCCTTTGCGTACAACGATTTGTCCTGTATCTGGGTTGTCTTTGCCAGAAAGTATGTTAAGTATCGATGTTTTTCCACTTCCATTTTTAGCTACAAATGCAATTTTTTGGTCTTTATGTATGCTAAAAGAGACCCCGTGAAAGAGTTCTAATTCGCCATAGGATTTGGATATGTTTTCGACGTTGAGATAATTCAATGTGTATTTTTTTTGCAAAGATGGGAATTATAAATTGAAGTTGGAAGTTGGCTTCTCGATACAATTTGCTCATGCTTCTCAAATCACTCGAAGTGACGGTGTGGATTGGGTTTTGGGTGTTTGGATTTGGCTTC
>CAZBMY010000103.1:0-3451 GCA_964492855.1 uncultured Flavobacteriaceae bacterium | reverse complement strand
CGTCAGTTCGAGTGAATTTTTCGAGTCTTAATGAGAAAAATTAGTATCGAGAACGTTTGGAAACTTAAATACTTCTTTACACCATTTCTTACATCATTAAATCACTAAAAAAACTTTTGTTTTTATCTAATCGCCAAAAAGCCACCCAATAGTTTTGATATTTCTAGCGTTAGATTATATTTGTGAGTAAACAGTTTTTTATGAATCGGTATATATTGGCTTTGCTCGTTTTGAGCCTTATTTTTTCGACATCTTGCGTCCCACAAAAAGATTTGATTTATCTGCAAGATAAGGGCAATACCAACGATACCATTCCTAGTGTGATACAGCAACAGAAACCGTATCGCGTTCAAATCAATGACATCTTAAATATTAGGATTAAAGTCTTAAATCAAGACGACGCTACGATTTTTAATCCTACAGGGGAGGGTGATTTACAGGCTGGGTCTCTAGAGCGTGCCTATTTTGATGGCTTTACTGTAGATTTGAGAGGGAATATTCAAATACCACAATTGGGTGAATTTTTGGTTTTGAATAAGACTACAGAAGAGATTAAAGTCATCCTTGAAAAGCAATTGTTAGAAAAAGAATTTACAGAATTTGCACAAATTTTTGTCACAGTAAAATTAGCAGGCTTACGTTATACAACACTTGGAGAAATAGGAAGCACAGGCTCTCAGGTAATTTTTCAAGAACGTGCTACGATTTTAGAAGCTGTAGCAAACGCAGGCGATATTCCTGTGGAAGGTAATAAAAAAGAAGTACGCATACTGCGACAATATCCTCACGGTCAAGAAATACATCGTTTAGACTTAACGGATATCAAAGTCATGGAATCACCTTACTACTACATACAGCCTAATGACGTGATTATTGTAGATCCTTTAGTGCAAAAATCATTAGGTACGGGTACCAATGGTATACAAACCTTTACAACAATTTTGAGTATAATTACTGTAGTGACCAGTACAATTCTTTTAATAGATCGATTATAAAATGGCAAGCATAGACCAAGATTTAGAATCTGATGAGAGTAGAGGAAACCTAATGTTCGATTTTCAAGGACTTTTGTTTCGTATTCTACGAAATTGGTATTTTATTTTGATTTCAGTGGGTATTGCTTTAAGTGTAGCTTATTATATAAACGTTAGAAAACAGAACATTTATTACCTTAATGCTTTAATCTCTGTAGAAGCAGAGCAAAACCCATTCTTTACGGCCAATACAAGTATTTCTTTTAATTGGGGCGGTGCTTCAGGGCAGGTAGGTAAAGTAATGACCACGCTGGCTACACGGAGTCATAACGAACTTGTTGTGGATTCGTTGCAGTTTTACAAACAATATTTAAAACAAGGCCAATACCATTTGGTAGATGTTTATAAAGCTACACCCTTTGAAGTGTACATCGATAAATCAGCCTATCAAATACTGGGTGCAAACCTAGAAATCAAGCATGTAGATGAGGAGCGTTTCAAATTGATTTATGATTTTGGAGCATCCCAAAGTGTTATTGGGCAACGCTATGCAGACCGCTCAAAAACAAATATTACTGTGAATCCAGGTCGTTTTGAGCAAACGTTTAATTACGGTGAAGCTATAATCCTACCTTTTTTTAATGCTACGGTGAACCGTGTTGACGGTCGCATAGCAAGACATGATGATTTATTTTATATACGATTTTTAAATTTTGATAGTGTTGTCGCCTCTTATCAAAATAGTGTAAGTGTTGCAACATTTAAAGGGAATTCGTCAGTCTTGTCCTTAGCACAAGCTGGCAATAATAAAGCCAAGATTGTTGATTATATTAATACGACAGCTGAGATACTGCGGGAAACAGAGCTAAGAAATAAAAATTTATATGCCACAAATACAATTCGTTTTATTGATAGTACACTAGGGCGTGTTAATGATAGTTTAAAGTTGGTTAATGCACAAATGAATGATTTTCGATCCTCTAAAAAGGTGTTTAATGTGACTGACGAAATATCTGCCATCTCAGAGCAGCTCAAAGGCTTTGAACAAGAAAGAGACATAGAAAAAACAAAATTGAATTACCTCAGTAGTTTAGAAGCGTATCTTCAAGCTAAATCCGATTATACCAAGATTGCGGCTCCTACTTCTGTAGGAATTGACGAAGCAGGCTTATTAAGCAGTATTGGGAAATTAAATACATTAGCCATACAACGGCAAAACCAAGAAAAAACAGCACGTGAGGGTTCTATTTTGTTACGCCGTTTAGATAGCCAGATTGATGCAGAAAAGAATGTTGCTTTTGAGCTAATTAGTTCTGCACGACGTGGTATTAATCTTCAATTAGGGAGTGTTAATAGTGCTATTGCTAAATTAGAGAGTGAACTCAAAAAATTACCCCAAGAGCAGCAAGAATTCTTAAAGATACAGCGTAGGCTTAACATCAACCAAGAGGCCTATAATGTCTATCAAACCAAACTATCTGAAGCACAGATTGTGAAGGCTGCCAATGTATCTGATATTGCCATGATTGACGCGGCTAAAGATGTAGGAAATGGACCAGTTGGCCCTAAAAAATCTTTAAACTATCTAATGGCTTTATTGGTTGGGGGGGTACTCCCTGTTATTGCAATATTTATAATTTTTATACTCGATCGTAATATTCATACCAGTGACGATGTAGAACGTTTATCTAAGTTACCCATCATTGGTCTTGTTGGTAAATATGCCTATAAGAATAATTTGGTGGCTTTTGAGAAACCCAAGTCTGCTGTTGCTGAGTCTTTTAGAGCTGTACGGTCTAGTTTGCAATTTATTTACAAGAACCAAAAAGACCCTCACGGCTCAAAAACCCTTATGTTTACCTCCTCCATTAGTGGTGAAGGAAAAACCTTTTGCTCTATTAATGTGGCTACAGTATATGCACTGTCGGGTAAAAAAACGGTCATTGTTGGTTTGGATTTGCGTAAGCCAAAAATCTTTGAGGATTTTGAGGTAAAAAATGACAAAGGCGCCGTTAATTATTTGATTAATGATAGTGATTTAGCAGACATTACACATCAAACCCATATTCCTAATTTAGATGTCATATTATCTGGACCAATACCACCAAACCCTTCAGAGTTGTTAATGAGCGAGCGTATGGGAGAACTCATAGCGGAGCTAAAAACCAAGTACGATATGATTGTATTAGATACACCACCATTGGGTTTAGTGACAGATGCTTTAGAATTAGCCCAATATACTGATGCTAGTGTTTTTATGGTGCGACTCAATTACACAAAAAAGGGTATGCTCAATTTAATTAATAGCAAGGTTAAAAAAGGAGAGCTAAAGAATGTAAACTTATTGCTTAATTTTTACCGTCATAAAAAAGGATCTGGCTATGGCTATGGCTATGGCTATGGCTATGGCTACGGTACTTATGGCAATGCTTATCATGAAAATGACAAGCAAGGTATCCTGTCTAAAATCAGAAAAT
>CAZBMY010000102.1:0-7933 GCA_964492855.1 uncultured Flavobacteriaceae bacterium | reverse complement strand
CTTTTGGTAATAACTTTATCACCACGTTTTAAAGATGCTGCAAACGCTTTTTCTTTTTTAGCACGCTTCATTTGCGGTGCTATCATAAAAAAGTATACCACAGCAAACATAGCTATGAATGGTAAAAATGAACTTATACCTTCTCCCATGGATTTGTATTAATCGTGGTTATGACCTTCGTGACCTGGCTGAGTGCTAGATTTTCTTACTGGCGTTTGTAAAATACTAGATGCACCATTAGCTGCTGCAGGAGTTGCTGCATTAGGATCCTTTTCTACAAAAGCAGTAATTTTTACTTGCTCATTACCTTTTGCTGTATTCGTAGTCATTGTGATAGCTTTTGTTACTTTATTACCATTACCTTTACCATTAAACTCTACACTAAACTCACCTGTTTCACCAGGAGCAACTTGTCTTGTGTAATTTGATGGTACTGTACAACCACATGTACTTTTTACATTACTTACAACTAACATAGAGTTACCTGTGTTTGTGTACTTAAATGTTGTTTGTACTGGAGTACCGTTTTCGATAGTTCCGAAATCGTGATTTTCTTTGTCAAAAGAAATTACTGGCAAATCTCCTGCATTAGCATCACGTTCTGCTGCTAAGGCTACATTGTCTGAATTTACTTTGCTTGCTGCGTTATCTTTACAAGATGTAAAGGCAATCATACATAATGCACCAAGACCTAAAATAACTTTTTTCATCGCTTTATTTTTAAAATTAATTTTAAATACTTTTTAATCTATCGCCAAATGTAATAATAATTTCATCTAATAAAAACTTTTAATAGGTCATTAACAGATATGAAACTATAGAATTAATGAGCATTTTACATTAAGCCACGCCCAGTTTTGTTGTGAATATTATTCTGTTTATACTCTTTTACAATCTTGTCTAAAATACCATTAATAAACACACTACTTTTTGGTGTTGAGTATTCTTTTGCAACTTCTAAATATTCATTAATAGTAACCTTAACAGGTATTGATGGGAATTTTTGAAACTCACAAAGCGCCATCTGTAATAATACACCATCTAAACTTGCCAATCTATCAGCATCCCAATTCGTTGTTTTATCAGCTATTTCTTTTGTAAACTTAGTTTGATTAAGAAGTGTTTTATTTAATAAGTCTTTTGCAAACGTTTTATCATCTTCATCTTTATACAAGTCTGGGATTAAAAACGTATCTGGTTTTGAAAGTTTTAGTTTAGTAAGCACCTTTACTATTGCAGTATTAACGACCGGAAAATCATCTACCCAAGTAATTTGTTTGTCTTCTAAGTAATCAGACAGCTTTTCATTTGGTGCAATAATTTCAGAATAGATATCTATAATAAAGTCTTTATCTTCTTTTAAATCTGAGGGTCCTTTAGACATATACTCTTTATAAATATCACTTTCTAAAATAGCTTTGTAAATAATGTCTACATATTCGAAATCTAAATCCCAAAAATTGAGTTTTCGTTTTTCAATGATATCCTTTAACATTGAATTATTCGAAATAAAATTGAGTACAGCATTGTCTGCAAACTTTCGGTTGGGATTAATATCCGCTTCCGTAGCAAGCATCTTTTTTTGAGATAAGGCTAATTTTGAATTTGCTTTCTTTTGAAGCTCAATCATTAAAGCAAGTATTGAAACGTATAAGTCAGACATTTTTTCTATACTTAGAAAAAGAAATCGTTCATCTTTCTTGAAATCATCACTTTCTGTTCCTGAAAATGCAAATAAAGATTGCATAACTTTAATACGAATGTGTCGTCTATTGAGCATATGTAAAGAACTTATTTTAAAATCATTAAAAAAGGTGAAACCATATTTAGTTTCACCTTGCAAAAATAGTATTTCTTACTATTCAAAAAAATTATTTCGTATTTTCTATTTTACGAGTTGCAATACGATTCTTTGCTATATTCAAAGCCGCGTTGTGTGTTGTTAAATTATTCACTTTGGCATTCTCTAAAATCTCTAGAGTTGTATTGTAAATATTTTCAGTCTTACGCACAATCTCTGCTCTATCATAGTTTTCTAGCTCAGCATATACATTGATAATTCCACCTGCATTGATTAAGAAATCTGGAGCATAAACGATACCTCTATCTTGCAATAATCTACCATGTTTCAGCTCATCAGCCAATTGATTATTTGCAGCACCGGCAACAATATCAGCTCTTAATTTGTGTATAGTGTCATCGTTTATAGTTGCACCTAAAGC
This sequence comes from uncultured Flavobacteriaceae bacterium, assembly GCA_964492855.1. GTDB lineage: Bacteria > Bacteroidota > Bacteroidia > Flavobacteriales > Flavobacteriaceae > Winogradskyella. The sequence continues at coordinate 5,711 of CAZBMY010000102.1, read as the reverse complement.
ACAAGGGGCATAAATATCCATATCTTCTGTGTAGATATCATTACCATTATAAATATTTACATCATACTTAGCTTTAACGGCTTCTAATCGTTCTTCACTAATATCTGAAATCGTCACTTTAGCGCCTTCATTTACCAAATGCTCGACTAGTGCTTCACCTACATTACCTATGCCTTGAACAAAAACATTCTTATCTTCTAAGATATTTGACCCATATCTATATTCTGCTGCCGCTTTCATTCCCATAAACACGCCATAAGCCGTTATTGGAGAGGGGTTACCTGCTCCTCCTTTAGCCTCTGATATGCCAGTAACAAAAGGTGTAACTTCTCTTACTGTATCCATATCTTCAGTTGCCATACCTACATCTTCTGCCGTAATATATCGTCCGCTTAAAGAATGTACAAACTCACCAAAACGACGCATTAACTCTGGTGTTTTCTGTGTCTTAGCATCACCTATAATAACTGCCTTTCCGCCACCGAGATTCAATCCAGTAATTGCAGATTTAAAGGTCATACCTCTAGACAAGCGTAAAACATCATTTAATGCATCCCACTCACTATTATATTGCCACATTCTTGTACCGCCAAGTGCTGGACCTAAAACTGTATTGTGTATTCCTATTATTGCCTTTAAACCCGTATCTTTGTCATTGCAAAATACGATTTGCTCATGCTCATCAAATGATAATTGACCAAAAACTGGGTCGACTTTTACGAGGTCTTTTACGTCTAAAACGTCTGTCATCATGTTTTTTATGATTTAGTAGTTTATTGCATTTTATTTAAAAACAGCATGCAAAAATAAACGATAATTGAAGCATTAGCAAAATATTAACTGAAAAATAAGATTATAACAATAGATTTGTTTTCTTTTAATTTTAATGAAAGCCCTAAAACATCTTAATAAATACTTTTTCAAATACCGATATAGACTTATCATTGGTATTTTTATTACGATAATAGCCAAAATATTTGCGCTGTTTACGCCTCGACTTATTGGCAAATCTATAAACATATTAGAAGCTTACTTAGAAGATGATATTACATTAGAATTCGCTAAAAACGATTTATTAAAAACTGGACTCTATATTGTTGGCGCAGCAGTTATTGCAGGTGCATTTACATTTTTGATGAGACAAACTATTATAAATGTATCTCGTTATATTGAGTTTGATTTAAAAAATGAAATCTACAAGCATTACCAAGTCTTGTCACTAAGTTTTTATAAGGCCAATCGTACTGGAGATTTAATGAATCGTATAAGCGAAGATGTTGGTAAAGTTCGCATGTATGCTGGCCCAGCAATTATGTACACCATTAATACGGTAACTCTTTTTACTGTTGCCTTAACACAAATGATAAGTACCGCGCCAAAGCTAACATTGTATACAATGCTGCCGTTACCTGTTCTGTCTTTTATTATATATAAACTAAGCCGACTTATTAATCAGCGTAGTAAAGTGGTTCAAGAATCATTGTCAACGTTATCATCATTTACTCAAGAACAGTTTAGTGGTATTTCTGTTATAAAATCGTACACCATAGAATCTAGTGTGAATACTGAATTTGAAACGCTTTCTGCAGAAAATCGACAAAAGCAAATTGATTTAGCTAAAGTTCAAGCATTTTTCTTCCCCCTAATGATTTTGCTTATAGGTATAAGTAATCTATTGGTCATATATATCGGCGGTATGCAGTATATCAATGGTGAGATTGAAAATATTGGAACTATAGCTGAGTTTATCATTTACGTAAATATGCTAACTTGGCCTGTAGCTACAGTAGGCTGGGTCACTTCTATTGTTCAGCAAGCAGAAGCTTCTCAGAAGCGTATTAATGAATTTTTAAAGCAAGAGCCTGAGATAAAAAACACCAATAATAACGTCTCAGAAATCGATGGCTCAATTGAATTTAAGAATGTAACCTTTACGTATCCTGATACAAATATTACTGCTTTAAAACACATAAGTTTTAATGTTGAATCTGGTGAAAAATTAGCCATTTTAGGAATGACAGGCTCTGGTAAATCTACTATTCTAGATTTAATTGGTCGTTTGTATGATACGCAAGAAGGTGAAATATTAATTGATGGCAAACCTATAGCTAATTTAAATTTACATAATCTTAGAAAAAGTACTGGCTATGTTCCACAAGATGCGTTTTTGTTTTCTGACTCTATATTAAACAATATAAAGTTTGGTAAAGAAAATGCAACTGAAGAAGACGTTATAGAAGCTGCAAAAAATGCTAAAGTGCATAAAAATATTATAGGCTTTAAAAACGGTTACAATACAATTTTAGGTGAAAGAGGCATCACACTATCTGGTGGTCAAAAACAGCGTGTATCTATTGCTAGAGCTATTATTAAATCTCCTGAAATTTTATTATTTGACGATTGCCTATCTGCAGTAGACACTGAGACCGAAGAAAAGATTTTAAAGAACCTAGAACGTGTTTCAAAAAACAAAACTACTCTAATTGTAAGTCATCGTATATCTTCGGCTAAGAACGCGGATAAAATAATTGTACTAGATGACGGTAAGATTATTCAGACAGGAACTCACCAAACCCTTAAGAAAACTAAAGGTTACTACCAAGATCTTTACATAAAGCAGCGGTCTGAAAAAGAAATGTAATTATTTGTTGCTTACTTTACTTTTTTTTTAGATTTTTGGATTTGAATTAAAACACTCAAATTCAAATTATGGGCGATTACGAAATGATGGACAAGGAAGAAATTTACTCTAAAGTATTACGTGCTGGACGCAGAACATATTTCTTTGATGTACGAGCGACTAAAGCAGGTGACTACTACTTAACAATTACAGAAAGTAAAAAGTTTACTAATGATGATGGTTCTTTTCATTACAAGAAGCATAAAATCTACTTATATAAAGAAGACTTTATAGAATTTAGAGAAATTCTAAACGAAATGACAGACTATATCATTAACGAAAAAGGCACTGAAGTCATCAGTGAACGTCACCAAAAAGACTACAAACGGGACGATAATGATTTTGTCGCTCAAGAGACAAAAACACCTGAAGACAAAAGCACAGATAGTTTTACAGACATCAGCTTTGATGACATTTAAAAACAATCTTGTTAAATAATATTAAAAACCGTTACAGCAGTAACGGTTTTTTTATTTTTATGACTTATTAAACAACTAACCAAACCAATACCATGCGCCGTATTCTATTTCTAGTATTTACAGCTATTTCTACAGTTACCTTCAGTCAAGAAAAACTTGATTTATCCTATTATCTCCCTCAAGATGTTCAGTATAATTCTGAAATACCAACACCAAAAAGTGTTATTGGTCACGAGGTTGGTGAATGGCATGTAACACACGATAAACTTGTACAATACATGTACGCTCTTGCAAATGCTTCTGAGCGAATTACGATTAAAAATAGAGGAAAAACTTTTGAAGATAGACCTTTATTACTATTAACAATCACATCACCAAAGAATCACAGGAATTTAGAAGCTATTAAAAAGGCACATGTTAATGCTACTAAAAATGACAATGCTACAACTGACCGACCTATAGTCGTATATCAAGGATTTTCCATCCATGGTAATGAGCCTAGTGGTTCAAATGCATCATTAGCTGCTGCTTACTATTTAGCTGCTGCTCAAGGAACAAAAATTAATGACTTGCTAGATAATACCGTAATTCTTTTTGACCCTTCATTTAATCCAGATGGTTTACAACGCTTTGCTTACTGGGCAAATACAAATAGAAGTCAAAATTTGAACCCAGACCCTAACGATAGAGAATATAGTGAAATATGGCCCGGAGGACGAACTAATCATTATTGGTTTGATATGAATAGGGATTGGTTACCTGTACAATTACCAGAGTCTCGAGCACGCATTAAAACGTTCCATGATTGGATGCCAAATATCTTGACAGATCATCACGAAATGGGAACTAACTCTAGTTTTTTCTTTCAACCAGGTATTCCTTCAAGAACTCATCCTCTAACTCCGAAATTAAATCAAGAACTAACTAAACAAATAGCTACATACCATGCTAAGGCTTTAGATAAAATAGGATCGCTTTATTATTCTGAAGAAAGTTTTGATGACTTTTATTATGGAAAAGGATCTACATTCCCAGATGTTAATGGTGGTATTGGTATTCTATTTGAGCAAGCTAGTTCACGTGGACATATACAAGAAAGTGATAACGGACTACTCACCTTTCCGTTTACCATAAGAAATCAATTTACGGCTGCATTATCAACACTTGAAGCTGCAAATGGTATGCGAGAAACTATTTTAAATTACCAGTCAAGTTTCTTCAAAAATGCAAGAAATGAAGCTAAAAAAGAAGGCAACAAAGCTATAGTATTTGGTGATGAAAAAGATGCTGCACGTACATATCATATGGCTGAAATTCTTAACCGTCACAATATCAAATTTCATGATATTGACAATGATTTTGAAGTTGATGGTAAACGTTTCAAAAAAGGCTACAGTTATATTGTTCCCAAAAACCAAAATAACACAAGATTGATAAATGCTATGTTTGAGAAGCGCACAACATTCCAAGATAGCTTATTTTATGATATTTCGGCTTGGGCTTTCCCGTTGGCTTTCAATCTAGATTATGCTGAGACTACAACTACTAAGGCTGGCGCTTTGATTTCAGATTTAAAATTTAAAAATGGAGGTGCTAACTCTAAAAGTAATTATGCCTACTTAACAGAATGGCATGAGTATTACACACCTAAGTTCTTATACGCTTTATTAAAAAAAGGTATTCGCGCCAAAGTTAGTCAGAAACAGTTTAAAGCTAATGGTAAATCCTATGACTATGGAACACTAATGATTCCTGCTCAAAATCAAAAAATATCTCAGAATGATTTATATACCTACTTAAATGAATTAGCTCAAGAAAGCCATATAACTTTAGACGCTGTATCCACAGGTTTAAACGATGGTATTGACCTTGGTAGTAATAATTTTAGACCTTTAGAAACCCCAAGTATAGCATTATTAGTTGGTGACGGAATGACGTCCTATGATGCTGGAGAGATATGGCACCTATTAGATACGCGGTATGATATTCCTGTTACAAAACTAGATACTAAAAATTTCTCTAGAGCAGACATTAGCAGATACAATACCATAATTATGGTTAATGGCTCTGGTCTTAATGATGGTAACACAAAAAAACTGCAATCTTGGATTAGAAATGGAGGTACACTTATTGGTTACAGACGTGCGCTTAATTACATCAATAGTAAAAAGCTAATGAAAATTGAGTTTAAGAAATCTAAGCTAATAGCAAAAAATATCACAAGAGAACAGCGTGCCGATTTTAGAGGTGCTCAGGTTATCGGTGGTGCAATTTTTGAAGCCGACATAGACCGTTCGCACCCTATAAACTTTGGTTACAAAAACAACACATTACCTCTATTTAGAAACACAACACTATTTGTAAAACCAAACAAGAATAGTTACGATAATCCTTTACAGTATACTGAAAACCCATTGTTGAGTGGCTATATATCAAAACAAAATTTAGATAGTATTGCTAAAACAGTACCACTAAAAATCGGGAATTTAGGACGTGGAAATATTGTAGCATTTACAGATAACACTAATTTTAGAGCATTTTGGTATGGTACAAATCGCTTATTAATGAATGCTATATTTTTTAGAGAGGATTTGTAGGATAGGTGTTAGGTG
>CAZBMY010000101.1:3098-7938 GCA_964492855.1 uncultured Flavobacteriaceae bacterium | reverse complement strand
AATCTCTAGGTTTTTTCTACCTTTGCCGCTCATTTTGCTAACGCATGTTTAAACTATTGACTACTGGCTTTTGGGAAACTGTTGCGCGATTAATTTTGCGTAACAAAATTGCTATTCTCATAACAGTAATCTTGTATACTATATTTTTCAGTATGCAATGGAAACATATGCGTTTCACATATACAGAAGCTAACCTCTTGCCAGATGAGCACGAAGTAAATTTAACTTACAACAATTTTTTAGAAATTTTCGGGGAAGAAGGAAACCTAATTCTGCTCGGCGTTAAAGATTCTACATTTTTTACAGTTAAAAAACTTAATGCTTGGAACCAGCTTTCAGAAGATTTTAAATCTTATGACGAAGTTGAAACCGTTATATCAATAAAAGATTTACAAAAACTTATAAAAAATAATAAAGAAGAAAAATTTGACTTAGAACCATTTATAAAAGATTCTATTTCTTCAATAAGTCAAATTGAACTTTTACAAGAAGAGCTATTCAAAAAATATCCGTTTTATGATAATTTCTTATTCAATAAAGAAACTAAAACTATCCGAACAGCCATTTATTTAAAGAAAGAAATTGTAAACACACCTTTACGAAAAGACTTTGTAATCAAAACACTAAAACAAAAAATTAGTGATTTTGAAACACAAACAGATCTCGATGTTAGAGTCTCTGGAATGCCCTATATACGCACTTTAAACTCTCAGAATATTGTTGATGAGATAAGTCTTTTTATAGGAGCTGCCTTGGGCATTACCTCTTTAATTTTCTTTTTCTTCTTTAGATCTTTTAGAGCAACTATTATATCACTAATAGTTGTAAGCATTGGTGTAATGTGGACATTTGGAATTTTAGGCCTTTTAAAATATGAAATCACAGTACTTACAGCGTTAATTCCACCACTCATTATCGTTATTGGTATTCCTAATTGTATTTTTTTAATTAACAAATATCAACATGAAGTAAGACTACATGGCAACAAAGTAAAATCATTACAACGTGTCATCACAAAGGTTGGAAATGCGACACTGATGACCAACGTTACTACAGCTTCAGGATTTGCAACATTTATTCTTACAGAAAGTCAATTATTAAAAGAGTTTGGTATTGTAGCCTCGTTGAGCATACTCGCTATTTTTATACTTTGCTTACTTATTATTCCTATTCTTTACACGTTTTTACCATACCCCAAGCCACGCCATTTAGAACATCTAAACAAGCGTTGGATTAATGGATTTGTTGATTGGATGGAACGCATGGTAAAACACAAAAAAATTACCATTTACGTTACTGCTCTAATACTTCTTATCGCCAGCCTATTAGGTATAAATAAAATTATTATCTCTGGTAGCCTTATTGAGGATATGCCGAAGAAAACAGAATTCTTTCAAGACATACGTTTTTTTGAATCCGAGTTTAATGGCATCATGCCAATGGAGATAATGATAGACACCAAACGCAAAAAGGGTGTTATGAAACTCGCCACAATAAAGCGCATGAATCAACTGGAAGAATTGATTGAAGAAATTCCAGAATTATCGAGACCAATCTCAGTTGTTAGCCTAGTTAAATATGCCAAACAGGCTTACACAAATGGAAATCCTAAATATTATCAATTACCGACGAGTCAAGAAAATTTATTTATCAGTTCTTATGTCAAAAAATCTTCTTCCGATATTGATTTACTAAAAAACTTTGTAGACAGCACTGGTCAGTATGCGCGTATCACTACTTTTATGAAAGATATTGGCACAGATAAAATGGAACGCATTGAAGAAGACCTTCAAAATAAAATAAATAAACTCTTCCCTGAAGAACGCTACGAAGTCACCATGACAGGTAAAGCCTTAGTGTTTCAAAAAGGAACAAAATACTTAGTCCGCAATTTGGTTATTTCTTTAACATTGGCCATTGTATTAATTTCAATTTTCATGGCTTATATGTTTAGATCTGTAAGAATGATTGTGGTATCTCTAATACCTAACTTATTACCATTATTAATTACAGCAGGTTTAATGGGGTATTTAGGAGTTCCTATAAAGCCATCTACCATTTTAGTATTTAGTATTGCTTTTGGTATTTCTGTAGATGATACTATTCATTTTTTAGCAAAGTATAGACAAGAGTTACAAGCAAATAATTGGAAAATTAGGAAATCAGTTTACGCCGCATTAAGAGAAACCGGAGTAAGTATGTTCTATACGTCTATAGTTTTGTTTTTCGGTTTTTCAGTATTTATGATTTCTAGTTTTGGGGGCACAGTTGCATTAGGAGGATTAGTTTCTGCAACTTTACTTTTTGCTATGCTATCTAATTTACTATTATTACCGTCATTATTGTTATCGTTAGAACGCAGTATTGCAAATAAAGAAGTTTTAAAAGAGCCTGCTATAAATATTATTCCAGACGATAACGAGGAAGAGGAATAATAAAGCAGTATAAAAGAATTTAAATAATTACACTATGAATACGAAAACCGTATCAGAATTATTAGCTGAAGATATGACACTTCAAAATGTAAGTGTAAAAGGTTGGGTACGTACATTTAGAGCTAACCGTTTTATTGCACTTAACGATGGTTCAACCATCAATAATATTCAATGTGTCGTTGATTTCGAAAATTTTGATGAAGCACTTCTAAAACGTGTAACTACAGGTGCTGCTTTGCATATTAGTGGTGAGTTAGTAGAGAGTCAAGGAAAAGGGCAAAAGGTTGAGATTGTTGTATCAGCAATAGAGATTTTAGGAGATTCTGATCCAGAAACATACCCAATTCAACCTAAGAAACACTCTTTTGAGTTTCTAAGAGAAAATGCACACTTACGTACCAGAACTAATACGTTTAGTGCTGTTATGCGCGTAAAATCATCGTTGTCTTTTGCTATACACAAATATTTTACAGAAAATGGATTTTACAACATGCATACACCTATGATTACAGGTAGTGATGCAGAAGGTGCAGGCGAAATGTTTCGTATCACAACATTAGATGCAAAAAATCCACCTTTAGATGAAAATGGTGACGTTGATTATAAGGAAGATTTCTTTGGAAAAGAAGCTAATCTTACCGTTTCTGGTCAATTAGAGGCTGAAACATACGCTATGTCTCTAGGCAAAGTGTATACATTTGGCCCTACATTTAGAGCTGAAAATTCTAATACGTCTAGACACTTAGCGGAATTTTGGATGGTAGAACCAGAAGTCGCTTTTATGGATTTGGCAGGAAATATGGATTTAGCTGAAGATTTTATGAAGTCGGTTATTAGTTATGTTCTAGAACACAATAAAGAAGACTTACAATTCTTAGATGACCGCTTGTTCAACGAAGAAAAATCAAAGCCTCAAACAGAACGAAGTCCAATGCGACTTATTGAAAAATTAAAATTTGTAACAGATAATAATTTTAAGCGCGTTAGTTACACAGAAGCTATAGATATACTCAGAAATTCTAAGCCTAATAAAAAGAAAAAATTTAAATACCCTATAAATGAATGGGGTGCAGATTTACAGTCAGAACACGAGCGCTTTTTAGTAGAAAAGCATTTTAAATGCCCTGTAATATTATTTGATTACCCTGCTAATATTAAGGCTTTCTATATGCGCTTAAATGAAGATGAAAAAACAGTTAGAGCCATGGATGTCTTATTTCCAGGTATTGGAGAGATTGTAGGCGGCTCTCAACGTGAAGAACGCTTAGATATACTAAAAGAGAAAATGGCGGAATTAGATATTCCTGAAGAAGAATTATGGTGGTATTTAGATTTACGTAAATACGGTACAGCAGTACATTCTGGATTTGGTTTGGGTTTTGAACGTCTTGTTATGTTCTCCACAGGCATGGGTAATATTAGAGATGTAATTCCATATCCTAGAACACCACAAAATGCAGAGTTTTAAAAAAGATTTAAAATTTTCAGAAAACAATCTAATAACGGTATAGTTTTAGATTGTTTTTTTATTTTTAACTAAATCGAAACCAACACATGCTTAAACAGTACTTACAATTTAAGTTATCTCAGAAGCTATCACCACAGCAAATTCAACTTATGAAGTTGATTCAGCTACCCACTCAAGCTTTTGAGCAACGTTTAAAGCAAGAGCTAGAAGAGAATCCTGCATTAGATACAGGTAAAGAAAATGAAGCTAAAGATGAGTTTGATGAATTTGATAATTCTCAAGATGATTATAACGACAATGAAACTATAGATGCTGGCGATATTAACGTCGATGAATATTTGAGTGATGATGAAATACCAGACTATAGAACACACGCTAACAACTACAGCGCAGATGATGACGAAAAGTCGATACCATATGCATCTGGCACATCATTTACACAGCATTTAACCAATCAACTCAATACATTTCGACTAAACGACCAAGAATATCAAATTGCTCAATTTTTAGTTGGTAGTGTAGATGAAAGTGGTTACATACGTAGGTCTTTATCTGATATAACGGACGACTTAGCATTTACACAGAATGTATATACCACAGAAGAAGATGTTGAAAAAATTCTTTCTATTGTGCATCAACTTGACCCAGCTGGAGTTGGAGCACGAAACCTTCAAGAGTGTTTAAGCATTCAACTTCATAGAAAAGAACAGCATCCCGATGTAGAATTGGCCACCAAAATAATCGACAAAGCTTTTGAGCAATTTACAAAGAAGCACTATAAAAAGTTGATGCAAAAATTCAATATAACTGAAGACCAGCTTAAAGATGCTATAGAGGAAGTTGAGCATCTTAATCCAAAACCTGGCGGCTCATATTCTGGAAACAATAGAATGGTTGAGCATGTGGTACCTGATTTTGCTATTAAAATCGTTGATGG
>CAZBMY010000101.1:0-2998 GCA_964492855.1 uncultured Flavobacteriaceae bacterium | reverse complement strand
GACCAATGATCCTAAAAGATATTGCTGACGAGATTGAAATGGATGTCTCAACAGTGTCTCGTGTAGCCAATAGCAAATATGTTGATACACCTTATGGTACTAAGCTAATAAAGGAATACTTTTCTGAATCCATGACAAATGATCAAGGGGAAGAAGTCTCTACACGTGAAATAAAGAAAATTCTTGAAACAGTTATCGAAGAGGAAGACAAAAAGAAACCTCTAACAGATGATAAGCTTGCTGGTATATTAAAAGAAAAGGGGTATCCTATCGCAAGACGTACCGTTGCAAAATATCGTGAGCAATTAGATATTCCTGTGGCGAGACTTAGAAAGAAGATATGAATTTTATTTTAAAAAGCATATCGTACGTTCTGCACCCACTCATCATGCCTATATTAGGTGTGCTGTTTTATTTTACAAAAACACCTCGTTTTATTCCAGAACCGTTAATGTATGCTAAACTATTTTCAACAGCATTACTTACAATTATACTTCCCATACTCATTTACTATCTTTTAAGAACACTAAACAGGGTTGAAAGCATCTACTTAAAATCTACTAACGAAAGGAAACTACCGCTATTAATAAACGCTATAATTGTTTATTTAATAATTTCGCGAGTGTTTACTGCAGAAGAAATTATTGAATTGCATTATTTTTTTGTAGGTGTTCTTATCTCAAATTTACTATGTTTTGCACTAGCTGTTTTTAAAATAAAAGCAAGTATACATATGTTGGCCGCTTCTGGATTTTTTATGTTTACGTTAATACTAAGTTTACATTTTAAAATAAATGTAAACGGAACTTTAGCTCTTATGACAGTCTTGTTAGGAGCTATAGCTACATCTAGATTGCACCTAAAGGCGCACACAAATAAGGAGCTTATTATAGGCAGCCTTGTTGGTCTTCTGCCACAACTTATTTTATTTCAGTTTTGGTTATAAAATATAAAACATTAGACCTACACGCAAAGCCCTAGAATTTATAGGCTGATTATTTAAATTTGCCGAATTTTCAAATATGGAATTAAGGCCATAGTAAAGTTGAAAATTCCAAGTACCATAACCCGCACTAAGTGTTAACCCATATTGTATACGATTAAAAACATCTGAGTTTGAAAGCTTCACATCTAAGAGCTCGCTATTAAGCTTAGTAGAATTATACACTAGATAACTAAACTTAAATCCTGGATAGATTCGCCAAAATTTATAGGTTTCTTTATTTGAAGTTCGCCATCGCAATTCAAAAGGAACGTCAATAAGATATGTTGTAAACTTGTTTTTACTCACATTCCCAAGAGCACCATCATCAACAGAAAAACTGGTTAACCCTACATTTTCTATTATTAGTAAATTCTGATTATATGAATTTGAAGATATCCCTATGCCTAATCCAACTGACCAATTTCGTTTTTTATTAAAAGGCATGTCTCTTATAAAACCAAAATGAAACCCTGTAGAAAAATCACCTTGCGAAACACCTTCTGGGTTGTCTACTAATGTATTGTACGTAATTGAAGCATAAAACTGATCTTCTCTATACTTATCATCCAAATTACTGTTTATACTATCCTTTGCTTGAGAAAAAGAAAGAAAACCAAATATTAAAACAGACAGTAGTATATAATATCTCATAATGTAAAGCTAAAAAATAACAATAACTTTAGGGTATAAAAAAAGCGTTATGATTAAAATCATAACGCTTTTTTTATAAATTAAGATATATCTAATCTTCTTGTTTTGTTCCTGTAACGTACATTATTTTAAGTGCGTTAGCTTCACGAAGTTCTTGTTTTACATCTGATATTAAGCCAGCGTTAGTGTTTTCGTCGACCTTTAGCCCAACTACAACTCTATCTTTTAAGCCTTCATTAAGCGTAGCAATGTATTCAAAAACTGATGGTTGTATAGCTTCTAAACCAACAAAAGCATCATTTATTTGAATACGTGCTTCGGTACCAACATTTCTGAACTGCTCACTAGGCTTTCCTGCAAAAATAAACATTGTTCTATCCTTTTTAAGCTTCTCTATTTGATTAGCCGTTGGAAGCGTATTTTCTACCATTGTAGAGTTATCTCTCATTACGGTTGCAACCATAAAAAAGAATAATAACATAAATACAATGTCTGGTAAAGATGCCGTCGATATCGCCGGTAATTCACCACCTTTTTTCTTCTTAAACTTAGACATACAATTTAATTTTTATCAGGTTCTGCTTCTGAGAGTTTTAATGGATACATATCCTTAATTCTTTGGATATCTTCATTAAGTTTCTCGTCTTTATTAAACTGATTTTTTTCTTTTTCTTCTAACATTGAAGCAAAAGAGCGATTAAAAATTCGTTGAGCTTCTCTTTCTCTTAAAAAGTTGTAAGCTGCAACTAACTCATTTTGTACTTCAATATATCTGCCATAAGAGGTTTCTCGATCATGCTTTAATGTAATAATCGCTTTATCAGGATGATCCGATGACGCAGGGTCTTTGTCTCCTTTGCAATATGTACAAGATTCACCTTCCGCGTTGACATCTCCTCCATTATCTAAGAAGTCTATTGCTGCTTGCTTAAGATCCTTGATATCCATTATCTCTTCTTCCACAAATAATCTGTCATCTCTACCTACAAGAATTGTAAACAAGTTTTTCTGTTTAATTATTGGAGGTTCAGTATTATCTTCAATAGGTGGTAAACTCCTTAAGATACCTTTATCTTTCTCTATTGTTGTTGTAACTAAGAAAAATATCAATAGTAAGAAAGCAATGTCAGCCATTGAACCGGCATTAACCTCTGGTGCTGCTCTTTTTGCCATAATACTACTATTTACTTAATATTTTTTTAACTCCTGAGAAAATCATAGAAACTGCAGCGATAGCTAATAATATGTAAAAAGCTACTAAGCCAGCACCTACCATTTGAGATTGACCATCAGTTGCAATACCATCTTGTAATTTGTATGCTCTTGGGTCTCCTCCAGAAACTACATAAGCAATAACAAGTA
>CAZBMY010000100.1:2052-7956 GCA_964492855.1 uncultured Flavobacteriaceae bacterium | reverse complement strand
CTGTTAAACTTCCTGTTATTAAAGGTTTAGATGATTATATTCCACCAGAAGACTTTTTTGATGACAATCTCTTAGAGCGTATTGAAAACGCAAAACCTAAGGACGACAGCGCTGAAAATAAAGCGGCACGAAATATTCCCGAAAAAAAGAAGCTAAAAGAAGAACCTAAACTAACTAAAAAGAAAAAATCAGGCAATTAAAAATGCAAGACGATTTTTTTAAATACCAAGCGCAGACGACTCCTCACCCACTCGGTATGCAAATTAGTCACGCAGAAGGATCTTACATATATGACCATAAAGGAAAGGCACATTTAGATTTTGTTGCTGGCGTTTCTGCTACGCCATTAGGACATAGACACCCTAAAGTGATTTCTGCTATTAAAAATCAATTGGATAAGTATTTACATGTTATGGTGTATGGCGAATACATCCAAGAGCCTGCAGTAGCGTTAACCAAACTTTTAGCAAACCATTTACCAGAATCTTTAAACACAACATATCTGGTTAACTCTGGTACTGAAGCTATTGAAGGTAGTCTTAAATTAGCACGACGCGTCACTGGAAGAAGCGAAATTATAGCCGCAAAAAATGCCTACCATGGTAATACAATGGGGGCTTTGAGTTTAATGGACTACCAAGAACGTAAACGACCGTTTTTACCATTAATACCTAATGTAAAGCATATCTCATTTAATTGTGAGTTTTGCTTACAGCATATTACAGAACATACAGCTGCCGTAATTTTAGAAACCATACAAGGCGGAGCTGGTTTTATAGAACCTACAAATGGGTATTTAAAAAAAGTAAGAGAACGCTGTAATGATGTTGGCGCATTATTAATTTTGGATGAAATCCAACCTGGTTTTGGACGTACAGGCAAACTCTTTGGTTTTGAACATTATGACTGCATACCTGATATTTTAGTAACAGGAAAAGGTCTCGGAGGTGGTATGCCTATTGGCGCATTTACAGCATCTCATCAAATGATGAATACCTTAAGTAACAATCCCAAACTAGGACATATCACTACTTTTGGAGGTCATCCCGTTATAGCTGCGGCAGCACTTGCTACATTAAAAGAATTGACAGAGTCTAATCTTATAAATCAGACTTTAGAAAAAGAGCAACTTATCCGTGAGTCACTTCGACATCCTAAAATAAAAGAAATCAGGGGTCGAGGATTAATGTTAGCAGCAATTACCGATTCTGCTGAGATTACTAATTCTGTTATACTAAAAGCAAAAGACCAAGGCTTAATTTTATTTTGGCTACTTTTTGAACCAAAAGCCATTCGTATTACACCACCACTAACAATTTCTAATGAAGAGATTGCTAAAGGCTGTAAAATTATTACAGATATTCTAGACGTACTTTAATTTGCAAATACCTGAAAGTTTATTACTTATGGTATAACTATTGTGATACTAAAACAGAATTACACTGTTAACTACTTTGTTAAAAACATTAAACTTTCTAATCTCAAACTTAAAACTATAACAGTAAATTTATTTTGTTGAATATCACATCTGCCTATGGAGTATAGTCAAAACGAAAATTTTAATAACATATCCCTCACAAAGTTTGAGTCCATGTTAAAGACAAATGATATTTTGTTTTTTGATTCAAACGAATTTGAAAACATCATTCATCACTACCTAGAGAATGGTAAAATTTCACTAGCTAAAAAAGCCATTAAACTTGGCTTACAACAGCATCCGACTTCGATAAACCTTCGTCTATTTAAAATTGAAATTCTTGTTATAGAAAATAAGTTTGACGACGCTAATATAATACTAGAGGAACTTCATTATTTAGAACCTAATAACGAAGAAATCTTTATTCAGAAGGCCAATGTATTGTCAAAGCAAGATTTACATCAACAAGCTATTAATGCACTTTTAATGGCTCTAGATTTGTCTGATACCATAGAAGGCGAAAGTGATTTGTATGGGCTTATTGGTATGGAATACTTGTTTTTAGAGCAATTTGAAAATGCGCTTCTGTATTTTCAGAAATGTTTAGAAGTAGATTATACTGATTATTCCGCTTTGCACAATGTTATTTATTGTTTCGATTTTTTGGATAAGAATCAAGAAGCCATAGATTTTTTAAATACCTATCTTGATATAAACCCATATTGTGAGGTAGCCTGGCATCAACTAGGACGGCAATATTTTTCTTTAAAAGACTATAAACGTGCAAGCACAGCTTTTGATTTTGCTATTATATCTGACGATACTTTTGTTGGCGCCTATCTAGAAAAAGGAAAGGTTTTAGAAAAGCAAAAAAAGTATACAGAAGCTATAGAAAATTACAAGATAACCTTAGCGTTAGAAGACCCTACCTCATTTGCATTACTAAGAATAGGCTATTGTTATGAAAAATTAGGAGAAGATGATTTGGCTGTTCAGTTTTTTAATAGAACTGTTGAAGAAGACCCTCTTTTAGATAAAGGTTGGATTGCTATCACCAAATTTTATAACAAAAAACGAAATTACCCTAAGGCATTACATTACATTAAAAAAGCTGTAAATATAGATGGTGATAATGTGTTGTATTGGAAACTTTACGCTACTATTAACCTACGTCTTAACTTTTTAGAAGAGGCTGAAGAAGGCTTTAAGCGTACATTAGAATTGGGTAATTACGAATTAGACACATGGATAAGTCGCACTGATATTCTTATAAAACTTGGCGAATACGATGCAGCTGTATTTAATTTACTGCAAGCTATTGAGTTTTACCCTGAATCTGAGGAGATAGAATACAGACTCGGTGGGTTATATTTTAAATTAATGCAAACAGACAAAGGGCGTTATCATCTCAAAAATGCGTTACGTATAAATCAAGATTATGATTTTATTATAGATGAGTTATTTCCTAATCTAAAAAATAGACCTATAGTAAAAGATATTATTTTATCTTCTAAAAAATCTTAAGGCTAAAAATCCATACCTTAGCGTTTCATCATAATAAAAACTATGCAACGCAGCTTTTTTAGCTATTTAACTATACTGTTTAAAGGAATTGCCATGGGTGCAGCTGATGTTGTACCTGGAGTATCTGGTGGTACAATTGCCTTTATTTCTGGTATTTACGAAGAACTTATCGATAGTATAGATAAGGTTAATCTCAGTGTATTTAAAGTATGGAGAACCAAAGGCTTAAAAACCGCATGGGCATCTATTAATGGCACATTCTTACTCGCTTTATTCTCTGGGATAGCCATCAGTATTTTGTCTTTAGCAAAACTTATTAAATGGTTACTCCATAATGAACCTGTTTTATTATGGTCCTTTTTCTTTGGCTTAGTCTTAGCAAGTATATTATACATCGCCAAACAAATAAAAACATGGTCGCCTATGGTATTAGTAGCCATAATAATCACTTCGGTACTCTCTTATTACATTACTCTTGCTGAACCTTTTGCATCTCCCGACAGCCCATATTACTTATTGTTCTGTGGATTTATTGCTATAATAGCCATGATTCTCCCTGGAGTTTCCGGAGCTTTTATATTGCTGATTCTCGGGGCATATCAAACTGCAATAGACACAATAAATAATTTACGTGAGGGTCTATTTACAGGCAATATGGAATTGTTTAAAGATGCGCTTATAAATTTTGTATTACTAGCATTAGGGGCAATTATTGGCATTAAGGTCTTTAGCAAAATCCTCAATTGGATGTTTAAACACAAAAAGAACATCACGTTAGCCATACTCACAGGTTTTATGATTGGGTCCTTAAATAAAATATGGCCATGGAAAGCTACTATTTCAACTCGGATTAATTCGGAAGGCGTCGAAATACCGCTTTTAGAAGAAAGTATAAGACCTGCTAATTTTGATGGTGATAATCAATTAGTCATGGCCTTAGTATTTATGATTGTTGGATTTTTAACCATTCTTATTCTAGAACGTTTAGGAAAAGATAAAACCAATACTGAAGCTTAGATGGAAAACACAAGAACTTTAAAAGACAAAATATTCCTTGTCATTAAAGGCTTAGCCATGGGTGCTGCCAATAAAGTTCCTGGTGTTTCTGGTGGAGTTGTTGCTTTTGTCGCTGGTTTTTATGAAGAATTTATCTACTCATTGCAACGTGTAAACAAAACCGCTTTTAAGTTATTTTTTAGTGGTCGGTTTAAAAGCTTTTATAATTACATAAACGGTAAGTTTCTGTTTATGCTGTTCTTAGGGATGATAATTAGCTATTTTAGCGTATCAAAGCTATTAGACTATCTCATAGAGCATTACCAGCTCTACGTTTGGAGTGCTTTTTTTGGGATGATATTAGGCTCTATCTATTATATTAATAAAGACTTTAAAGAGTGGAATACTAAAACAGTTATTAGCCTAATCATCGGAGCAATTATTGGAATTAGTATTAGTTTTTTAGACCCTGCAAAAGAAAACGACAATCTGTTTTTTGTATTCTTTTGTGGTATAATTAGTGTTTCGGGGATGACATTACCTGGCTTTTCAGGATCATTTATTTTGATTCTTTTAGGTAATTATGTGCTCCTTTTAGTCGACTCTGTAAATGCGCTTTATGATACCGTCAGAGATCTATTTATGGGCGATTTTGAATTTGTTAAAAACCAAGCTCGAATCCGCATGTTAAATGTTTTAGCCGTATTTACACTTGGGTCGGTTACTGGTTTAGTCACATTTTCGCATGTTTTAAATTATATTCTCAAACATTATAAAAGTATTACACTAGCTACCATAATTGGTTTTATAATTGGGTCTTTGGGTGTAGTTTGGCCTTGGAAAAGAACAATCTATAGATTGAATGCAGATGGTTCAACCGTGACTGATTCTTTAGGTTCTCCAATCATAGAAAATTACCAACGCTTTTTACCAGAGTTTACTACCGAAACTTTTATAGCACTAACATATATTATTTTAGGAATTTTAATCGTTTTAGCCTTAGAATGGTATGGACAACGTACAAAACAAATCAAATAACACATACGGATTAATAGGTAAGGATATCGATTACTCGTTCTCTAGAGGGTATTTTGCCGAAAAGTTTCAGGCTGAAGATTTACCACATTCTTATGTTAACTTTGACCTTCAAAGCATTTCAGAATTTAGCTCTATTTTTCAAGATTCAGAAAATATTAAAGGTTTAAACGTTACTATTCCGTATAAAGAAGCCGTTATTCCCTATGTAGATAAATTAAATAAACGTGCCAAAAAGATTGGTGCCATAAATACCATAAAAATTTCAAAAAATGGAAAACTAATTGGTTATAACACTGACTTTTATGGTTTTAAAAAATCATTAGAACCTCACTTAAAAAAGCATCATAAAAAAGCGCTCATATTTGGTACAGGCGGTGCATCAAAAGCCATTGCGTATGCTTTAAAAAAATTAAAGATAGAGTTCTATTTTGTATCTCGGACTAAAAAAAAGAATAGTACTTATACCTATTCTGAACTTACAGAAGATACTATTGCATCGCATCAGATTTTGATAAATTGTTCTCCAGTAGGCACATATCCTAATATCAATGCCTGTCTCGATATTCCTTATGATGGTGTTAGTGAATACCATATTCTTTATGACCTTATTTACAACCCTGAGGAAACAAAATTTTTACAATTGGGTAAATCTCAAAACGCCATTACTATAAATGGTCTAAAAATGTTAGAGTTACAAGCCGAAAAATCTTGGCAAATTTGGAATAAATAGTATAGCTAATTTCAGCTTTGTTTCTTGTCAAAAGCTTTGTAATTACTGGGCATTTGTTATCTTTAACGTCCACATTTAAAATTAACGACACATGTCTGAGAAAGATAACCTGCAAGATGCAGATGGAAAAAACGAGGTTGAAGCAACTAACACTGCAACAACACCAACAGAAAACGAAACTACTCTAAAAGTTGAAGAA
>CAZBMY010000100.1:0-1952 GCA_964492855.1 uncultured Flavobacteriaceae bacterium | reverse complement strand
GAAGAAACAACTGAAGCTGCAACTGAAGAAATTAAGGAAGATGATGCTTCCCACGTTGTCGAAATTGAAAACTCAAATGCAGAAGATGCAGAAGACGAGTCTAACGCCGAGCGTCATAAGTTAGAGGATAAGGATTATCACACCATGTCTATGGATGCTTTGGTTTTAGAATTTGAGACACTTCTAAAAAATCAAAAAATTCAAACCATTTCTTCTCATGTTAATGAAATTAAGACAGAGTATAAAGCAAAATACGCTGTGTTATTAGAAGAAAAAAAGGCTGAATTTGAAGCCGATGGTGGTAACCCTATAGATTTCTTTTATTCAAACGATACAAAAAAACGTTTTAATTCTGCTGTTAAAGATTATAAACAAGCTATAAATGCGTATTACAGAGACCGCGAGCAATCTCTAAAACAAAATCTTGAAAATCGTCTGGCAATTATAGAAGAGATTAAAGGTCTTGTTGGTGTTGAGGAAAACATGGGAGAAACCTACAAACAATTTAAAACACTTCAAGAAAACTGGCGTAATGCGGGTCCAATTCCGCGAGACAAATACAATAATGCATGGAATACTTATCACCACCATGTTGAACGTTTTTATGATTTTTTGCACCTTAATCGCGATTTACGTGATATGGATTTTAAGCACAACTATGACCAAAAGCTTAAAATTATTAACCGTGCAGAAGAATTAGCTAAAGAAGAGAACATTAATCATTCTTTTAGAGAACTTCAGGTTTTACACAAATTATGGAAAGAAGAATTGGGTCCGGTAGCAAAAGAGCAGCGAGAAGATATTTGGGAACGCTTTAGTAACGCCACAAAAATAATACATGATAAGCGGCAAGATTACTATAAAGACTTGGATAAAGCGTATGAAAAAAACCTAGTGCGCAAAGAAGAAATTATTGAAAACATAAATGCGCTAAATGCTGAAGAGAACACATCCCATGGAGCGCTACAAAAACGTATTAAAGCTATTGAAGCTCAGCGTGAAGCATTTTTTAATGCCGGAAAAGTACCTCTAAAACAAAACGAAGCGACTTGGAAAAAGTTTAAAGATGCTGTTAGAACCTTTAACCGAAATAAAAATAAATTCTATAAAAACCTAAAGAAAGACCAATACGCTAATCTTCAGGAAAAGTTAGAATTAATAAAAGTAGCTGAGGAGCATAAAGATAGTGACGATTTTAAAACCGTTACACCTTTGATGAAATCCATACAAAACAAATGGAAGTCTATTGGTCATGTACCACGAAAGGATTCTGATAAGATTTGGAAGCAATTTAAAAATGCATGCAATCATTATTTCGACCGCATGCATGCAGAACGTAAAGCCGAAAACCAAGAGCTTTATGATGCTTTTGATAAAAAGCAAGCCTTACTAGATACTGTAAAAGGGTTTGAGTTTTCTGATGATGTTAAAACAGATATTAAAAAGCTTCAAGAATATACCAAAACATTCAGGTCTATAGGCTTTGTGCCACAGAACAAGCGTTACATAGACGGCAAATTCTACAAAACAATTGATGCTGCATTTGACAAGCTAAAAGTGGACAAATCTAAGCTAGAAATGATGCGTTTTGAAGGCCGTTTAGAAAACCTTTCGGGGACTGAGGATACACGTCAATTAGATAATGAGCAAATCTTTATTCGCAAAAAAATTGATGATGTTAAATCTGAAATTAATCAATTAGAAAATAATTTACAGTTTTTCTCAAATGTCAATGCCGATAATCCGCTAGTAAAAGATGTACATAAAAATATTGCAAAGCATAAAGTATCTCTAGACACCTGGAAAAACAAATTAAAACGTGTACGAGAGATGTATAACTAATTACAGGTATTTTGTATAACATTATTCATAAACACACATGCGTTTTGTATAACATATGTATTTATAATTAAAGTTTTGTTATACAAAATGCACTATTTACAAATTAGATA
>CAZBMY010000099.1:0-7984 GCA_964492855.1 uncultured Flavobacteriaceae bacterium | reverse complement strand
TATAATTGCATAGATGTAAGCCAATGCTAAGGTTTTCAACATCTTAAAATTCTTCAAAAAAGAAAAAATTTCTCAATTTACTGTAGAAAAGATTTTAAAATCAAATAACCTCACTTATTATATTATTGTATATCAATGTTTGAAATTTCACAATTAAAAGAAAAAAAACTTACTGAATTACAGGAAATAGCTCAAAAATTAAGTATCCCTAAATTCAGATCTCTAAAAAAGTTAGATCTAGTATATCAAATTTTAGATCACCAAGCGGCAAATCCTAAAGCCGTTAAAGAAGTTGCTGCTAAAGAAGCACCAGCACAAGAGAAGCCTCAAAAAAAACGTAGAGAACGTGTACAACGCAATCAACCACAAACTAAGAAGGCACCAGAAGTAAAAGAACAAGCTCCTAAACAAGAGAATCAAAAACAGGAGAACCAAAATCAAAAACAACAAGCTCCTAAACAAGAGCATCAAAAACAGGCTCCTAAACAAGAAGCTGGAAAACAGCTAAAACTGGATACTGAGTCTAAAGATACTTCTCAAAATAAACCTGAGGAAAAGAAAGAACAGCGCCATAACAAGCGTCAAAACAATAATAAAAACAATAATAAGCACCAACAAAAAGGTCCTAATGGTAATAAAGATACGCGTAACCGTTATCGTGAACCAGACTTTGAATTTGATGCTATTATTGAAAGTGAAGGTGTATTAGATATCATGCAAGATGGTTATGGTTTTTTAAGATCATCAGATTATAATTACTTATCATCTCCAGATGATATTTATGTGTCACAATCGCAAATACGTTTATTTGGTTTAAAAACTGGAGATACTGTATTGGGTAATGTGCGCCCTCCTAAAGAAGGTGAAAAATACTTCCCTTTAATTAAGGTAAATAAAATAAATGGTCAAGACCCTCAAGTTGTAAGGGACCGTGTTTCTTTTGAGCATCTTACACCTTTGTTTCCAAAAGAAAAATTTAACATTGCCGAAAGACAAAGCACGATATCAACACGTATCATGGATTTATTCTCTCCAATAGGAAAAGGACAGCGTGGTATGATTGTGTCGCAGCCAAAGACTGGTAAAACAATGTTACTAAAGGATATTGCCAATGGTATTGCCGCAAATCATCCTGAGGTATATCAAATCATCTTATTAATTGATGAGCGTCCAGAAGAAGTTACAGATATGCAACGTAATGTGCGTGGTGAAGTAGTAGCCTCTACCTTTGATAAAGAAGCACATGAACATGTTAAAATTGCGAATATCGTTTTAGAGAAAGCAAAACGTTTGGTTGAATGTGGTCATGATGTCGTTATACTTTTAGATTCAATTACCCGTTTAGCAAGAGCGTACAACACCGTTCAACCAGCATCTGGGAAAATATTAAGTGGTGGTGTAGACGCAAATGCATTACACAGACCAAAACGTTTCTTTGGTGCCGCAAGAAATATTGAAAATGGCGGATCACTATCTATTATCGCAACAGCCTTAACAGAAACAGGATCTAAAATGGATGAAGTAATTTTTGAAGAATTTAAAGGAACTGGTAATATGGAACTGCAATTAGATAGAAAAATATCTAATCGTAGAATTTTCCCTGCTATTGACCTTACCTCATCAAGTACGCGTCGTGATGATTTATTACTTGATGATAACACGATTCAAAGAATGTGGGTAATGCGTAAATACTTAGCAGATATGAATCCAGTTGAAGCCATGGAATTTATTAACCAACGTTTCAAGCAAACTAAAAATAATGAAGAGTTTTTAATCTCTATGAATAGTTAATCTTCATTTAAATATAATCAAAAAAAAATGCCTTGAGATTCAAGGCATTTTTTTTGAACAAAACTTAATAAAAACTATGTATAAAAAAAGCCTCTCACGAAGAGAGGCTTATAATATTGTATGACTATCTTACTATAACGAAGCTACGTGCTTCGCTAATCCAGATTTTAAGTTAGCCGCTTTATTTGTATGGATAATATTGCGTTTTGCTAATTTATCTATCATACTTGCAACTGAAGGAAATAAGCCTTCTGCATCTTTTTTATTAGTCATATCACGTAATTTCTTAATTGCATTACGCGTTGTTTTGTGTTGGTAACGATTTCTAATACGTCTAGTCTCGTTACTTCTAATTCTTTTTAATGCTGACTTATGATTTGCCATTATTACTGTTTTATTTTTTTAATAAAAATTGTAGCCCGTAGGGGAATCGAACCCCTCTTACCAGGATGAAAACCTGGCGTCCTAGCCGATAGACGAACGGGCCATTTATATATTCTCATTTTATAAATGAACACGCAACCCATGATTGCGGATGCAAAAATACAACAATTTTCAACTATTGCAACTCTTAACTAAAAAAAAAACAAAAAATTAATACGCCTTAGCAAAAAGCACTCTTTTTTGAGATGGGTTTCCACTATAAATACAGGTTCCTTTTTCTTCTTTTGCGTCTAAAGGAATGCATCGAATTGTTGCTTTTGTTAATTCTTTAATTTTGTCTTCAGTCTCTGCAGTACCATCCCAGTGCGCCGAAATAAATCCAGTTTTACTTTCTAGTACTTTTTTAAATTCATCAAAGGTTTCTACCTCTGTTATATGTGTGTTTCTAAATTCTAATGCCTTAGTGAACAAACTTGTTTGAATGTCTTTCAACAGATCCTCTATTTTAGCTTCTATCCCATCGATAGGGTAACTTGTTTTCTCTAGCGTATCTCTTCGCGCCACCTCAACAGTACCATTTTCTAAATCTTTAGGACCAATGGCTATTCTTAAAGGTACACCTTGTAATTCATGTTGCGCAAACTTAGCGCCTGGTCGCCTTGTTGTTCTATCATCAAACTTTACAGTGACACCTTTGGCTCTCATATTCGCCATTAACTCGTTAGCAACCTTAGAGATTTCTTCTAATTGCTCATCAGATTTATATATAGGAACAATCACTACTTGATACGGTGCTAAATTAGGTGGCAACACCAGCCCTTTATCATCACTATGCGTCATAATTAAAGCACCCATAAGTCTTGTAGACACTCCCCAAGAAGTAGCCCATACATAATCTTGCTTACCTTCTTTATTCGCAAACTTCACATCAAAAGCCTTAGCAAAATTTTGTCCTAAAAAATGAGACGTACCAGCCTGTAACGCTTTTCCATCTTGCATAAGTGCTTCAATACAATAGGTGTCTTCTGCTCCGGCAAAACGCTCGCTTTCTGTTTTTACCCCTTGAATAACAGGAATTGCCATGAAATTTTCTACAAAAGTAGCATATACTTGATTCATTTGTTGCGTTTCAGCAATAGCCTCCTCCTTTGTTTCATGAGCTGTATGTCCTTCTTGCCATAAAAACTCAGCAGTTCGCAAAAATAACCGTGTACGCATTTCCCAACGTACTACATTTGCCCATTGATTAATAAGTAATGGTAAATCCCTGTAAGATTGTATCCAACCTTTATAGGTATTCCAAATAATGGCTTCACTGGTAGGTCTTACAATCAACTCTTCTTCTAATCTTGCTTCAGGGTCAACACGTAACTTGCCTTCTCTCTCAGGATCAGTTTGTAATCTATAATGTGTAACAACAGCACATTCTTTAGCAAAGCCTTCGGCATTTTTTTCTTCAGCTTCAAATAAACTTTTAGGCACAAAAAGTGGAAAATACGCATTTTGATGCCCTGTTTCTTTAAACATACGATCTAATTCGGCTTGCATTTTTTCCCAAATTGCAAACCCATAAGGCTTAATAACCATGCATCCTCTCACAGCTGAATTTTCGGCTAAGTCAGCTTTTACAACTAATTCATTATACCATTTGGAATAATCTTCACTTCTACTGGTAATATTTTTGCTCATATATAGTACTTTGGCACAAATATTGTGACTGTGTTAAATAAAAAAATAGTTCAACAAAACTAACTATTTTTGTAATGTTCAACAATTAAATTACTACAGTTATGCAATTTTCTTACATTTTAAAAACAAAATTGCCAATCCTTGCCGTTTTAAGCTTGTTTATTGGTGTAAGCTCATGTGGATCTTATCAATACGTTGGTGCTGATAATGACGGGATTTACGATTCTAACACACGTTCAACAACTGTTGAAACACAACCCCAAGCAACAAATAACGGTACATACTACAAGAATTATTTTGAAGAAAAAGATCAATATGCAGATGTTAATGACCCAAATGCCGTATTTACCGATATAGATGCTTACGAAGGAGATTATGCTGTTGAAGTAGATTCTACAAGAACTCAAGAAAGTTATGGAGGCTGGGGACAAGCAAATGACAATGTAGAAATTAATGTATATACTAGACCAAATTATGGATTTGGCGGATTTGGTGGATTTGGTTTTGGATGGGGTCGCCCTTGGGGTCGCTTTGGATATGGACTTGGTTATGGATTTTACGATCCTTTCTGGTGTCCAACTTTTTACGGTGGCTATGGTTATGGTGGTTTTGGCTTTGGTAGTTTTTGGAGACCTTGGAACAACTATGGTTTCTATAGACCTTATAACAACTATGGTGCGCAACATAATAGCTACAGAAATGACGTGGCTTACAATACGGGAAGACGTAATAGTATTTATAGTAGAAACACTAACGCTAATAACAGAAGAAGTAGTGTAAATAATTCAAGACGCACTATTTCTAGAAGAGGTATAAACAGCAGATACGATGGCGCAAGAAATACGCAATCTAGACGTCGCGTTACAAGACCTAATTCTCAATCTAGACCTAAAGTTACAAGGCCTAATTCTCAATCGAGACCTAAGGTTACAAGACCTAGCTCAAATCAATCACGTTCTCGTGCTAAATCTAGTAATTCAAGACGTAGTAACAGTTATTCTAGAAGCTCAAGAAGCTCATCTAGTAGAAGCTACTCATCTCCAAGTAGATCAAGTAGTAGATCTTCGTCTAGAAGCTCAGGTAGTAGACGACGCGGATAAACATCAATTCAATCACATTCAAAAAACTAATACATTATGAAAAAGTTGTTTGCACTTTTCATAGGAGTACTCCCTATGTTAAATTTAAACGCACAGGATATCACAGATGCTTTACGTTATGCACAAAGTGACATTCAAGGTACAGCAAGATTTAGAGCATTAAGTGGCGCTTTTGGAGCCCTTGGCGGCGATATGTCTGCCGTA
This sequence comes from uncultured Flavobacteriaceae bacterium, assembly GCA_964492855.1. Lineage (GTDB taxonomy): Bacteria > Bacteroidota > Bacteroidia > Flavobacteriales > Flavobacteriaceae > Winogradskyella. The sequence continues at coordinate 2,816 of CAZBMY010000099.1, read as the reverse complement.
GGATTAAACCCTGCTGGTTCGGCAATATTTAATAACAATCATGTGTCGTTTTCTATATCTAACTTAAATGTTAATAACGACCTAACGTATTTTAATAATACAACGTCAGCTTCTAATTCTGACTTTGATTTTCATCAAGCGGGTGCGGCTTTCGTATTTACAAGTGCCAATAATTCTCCATGGAAAAAAATAGTTTTAAGCGTTGCTTACGATAAAACTAATAATTTTGATACAGATTGGACAAGTAGAGGCACAAACAACCAAAGATCTATTGATAGCTATTTTTTACAAAATGCTCAAGGACTGCGTCTAGCCGATATCTCTGCCATAAATGGAGAATCTTTAATTGATGCATATATAAATATTGGTCAAGATTTAGGAACTCAAAATCAACAGGCTTTTTTAGGTTTTGAATCATTTATTCTTGAGCCAGATGACATCAATGATGATAATAACACAAACTACACGTCTAATGTTGGGCAAGGTCCTTACGACCAAGAATATGTGTATGCAGAAACTGGTTATAATGGAAAAGTAAGCTTTAACATTGCCACACAATACCAAGATCGAATTTATTTAGGGCTGAACCTCAACTCGCACTTTATTAATTATGATCGTTTAACGCGTTTATCTGAAACTAACGACGATGTGGGTTCTGTGATAAATGATATATTTTTTGAAAACACATTATCTACCACTGGAGCTGGATTCTCGTTTCAATTGGGTAGTATTATAAAAGTAAATCAACATTTACGCTTAGGTCTCACTTACGACTCGCCAACTTGGTATACCATTAGGGATGAAACTACACAATATTTAGAAACATTTAGTATAGATGGTATTACGGGTACGCCAAACGAAACGTTTATAGTAGACCCAAGAGTTGTAAATATTTTTCCTGATTACAGATTACAAACGCCTGCTAAACTTACCGGAAGCGCCGCCATTATTTTTGGCAAACAAGGATTGTTAAGTTTTGATTATTCTAGAAAAGATTTTAGTAAAACCAAATTTAAACCTTCATCTGATGCTGTTTTCGCTCAGCAAAATGCGCTAATCTCTGATTTTTTAAAAGTTGCAAACACCTATCGTATTGGTGGTGAATACAAATACAACCAATTTAGTTTTAGAGGTGGTTACAGACTTGAAGAAAGCCCTTATGAAGATGACGATTTTTATGGCGATCTAACAGGATATTCTTTTGGAATAGGCTATAACTTTGGAAATACAAAATTAGACCTTACCTATGATGCTTCTGAAAGAGATTTTAACCAGCAATTATTCAATGTTGGTTTGACAGATTCTACAGCAATAAACAGAACAAATGATAATATTACATTGTCTTTAAGTTTTAACTTATAGAATTAATGACTATTTATATTTAACACGTTAAAAGGGGCTATTTAAGAAGTAAGAACAACTGTCATTCTGAATTTATTTCAGAATCTGAAACAAGTTCAGATTGACAAAATAACTACTTTATAGATAGCCTCTTTTTTTACACAGACCTAAGCCTATTTAAAGCATCTACGGCATAATTAGCACCAAAATTTCCATCTAAATCAAGCGATTCTTCTCTACCAAGCGTATACAAAATGCCCATAGTATTTGGTTTTGCATAACACAACATTAAATCTGTAAACACATTGTAAGCGCCTTTTGTTTTCTTTTTAGAATCTGTTAACCCACTGTAACTGGTTGAAGCAAACTTAGAACAATCTTGTAATTCGTTGTTATGATTTATATAGCTTTTCCCAGCAATTACTTGACATCCTGCCGAGAAATTAGAACGTCCAATACCTGTCCAGTGTATATTAATAGAATTATTTACATTAATCGTTTTTCTATTCCCAGATAAACTTACATGTACATCGTTATCTGTAAAGGCATTATCGTTATCCCAATCACGAATCATTAGCACACCGCTTGATTTTTCCGGCTTAAGGGCTCTATAGATTTTCTTTTCAACCGATATTTTATGCCATCCAAACCGGTATTCATGTTGTCCTTCTACTAGAAAAGCTTCATGATCTCTTTGTGCCATGTTTACACTAGAATCTGTTGAACCCCAAAAGGTAAACACCATACCATTAATTAACAAAAAAAATAAATCATCATTATCTCTGCGCAGCGTGCTCTGAGTTTGTTTACGTCGCACACCTATTAAATGAATCGCATCATGATCAAAGGCCCAATCTTTAACTTTTCGAGTAGAAAATGTGTTTTGCAATCCGTTCACACTCTTTAAAACTGGTCCAGGATTTGCCTCGTAATGTGTCTTCGCCTTTTGCAATAATTGCATCCAATCTAGATAATGTTGAGACGGGTTACCAGAATTCATTTGCCCCCACTGCGATACAATACCATTTTGTTTCCAACGGTTTACATGAGCCATCGTACCTCTTCCAACAATACCATCTGGTATCATAGAAGACACGCCTTCTATCGTGCGAACATATTCCTGAAACAAGCGCACTGCTGCTTGCGTAACATAGCCAAATACACCATCTAAATTGGCTCTTGGCATAAAACCAACATTCTTTAAAAATTGCTGTAAATCTCTAACTTCGGTAGTACTGCCTTCTCTAAAGGATCGCCACTTGGTGCGATCATCATCTCGAAAAGAAACTTTACCAATTAACAACCCATCTATGTGATACGGTTTTAAATATGTTTGCCGACTTGCAGGTTTTTTACCTAAATCGCAACTCCCTAAAAATAACGCCATCTTATTTTAATTTAAATCTTTATCTAAATACTTGTTTAATTCAGCTTTAATAAACTCAAAACTTTCCTTTACCTCTTTGTTATCTATA
>CAZBMY010000098.1:4197-7986 GCA_964492855.1 uncultured Flavobacteriaceae bacterium | reverse complement strand
TTGTGTTACACCTGTGTATTTAAAAGGTAGTATTCCTGAGGCTATGGCTTTAGTAAGAGATTTAAGAGAGAATCATGGAATATTCTGTTCTATAGTAGTTTACCCAGTTATACCTAAAGGTTTAATTCTACTCAGAATGATACCTACGTCAACACATACTTTAGATGATGTAAATAGAACATTAGATGCGTTTGATGCAATCAGAGAACGCTTAGATAATGGAACTTACAAGCGTATGTCTGCAGCATTAATGGCAGCCATGGGTGAGTAATTAATAACTATTATAACAAAAAAAGCTACCGTTGGTAGCTTTTTTTGTTATAAATCTTTTCTAAAAGTTTTACGTCTCTTATATACTTCTGGGTAGAAATGTTTCCAGATTTTATGAATAGCCTCATTATCTTCAAGCTCAGGAGTTCTGTAGCAATAGTCAATGCCTTTTGCAGTAAACGTTTCATACATCTCATTAAATAGAACAGCGTGTACACCTTTGTTTTGATAATCTGGATGAACACCAATGAGGTAAAATACGACATCCTTACTACTTTTTTTAGCTTTTAGGATATGCATAAATCCAAAAGGGAATAATTTTCCTTTGGTTTTTTGAAGCGCTTCTGCAAAACGAGGCATTACAATAGCAAAGGCTACGAGCTTATCATTTTCATCAATAACAAATTTAATATACTCCGGATTTACAAAACTGATAAATTTCTTCTTAAAGTATTCTTTTTGGATATCAGTGATTTCAACAAAAGACGATAAGGAAGCATAACTATCATTAAATAAATCAAACATACGGTCGGCATAAGGCATAACTTCACTTGTTTCAGTAAAGTTTAATGCTTTCAACTTATAGCGTCGTTTGATAAGGTCTTGGGCTTTTTTAAAGAATACAGGTTTTACATTTTCAAAAGGAAATTTACTCTCAGAGTATGCCTTTTCTACTTTAAATCCGTGTGCTAAATAATGCTCTACATAATAAGGATGGTTATACCATGTAATCATAGGAGCAATACTATCAAAACCCTCTGTCATTACACCAACCTTGTCTAAGTTTGAGAAACCTACGGGACCTTCTGCATACGTTAATTGATGCTCCTTTCCTATTGTAATAACTTTTTCGAGTAGAGCTTTACTTACCGTTAAGTCATCAATAAAATCAAACCACCCAAAACGCATTTTCTGTATGTCTTGATTCTTAATTTCTAACCAATTGACTATAGCTGCTATGCGACCAACAATTTTATTACCACGGTATGCTAAAAAGAATCTAGCATCAGCATCATTAAAAACAGGATTTTCAGCTTTGTCAAAAGTCTTTAACTCTTCACTAATGATTGGAGGGACCCAATATTTTGAGTCTTTATAAAGTTTAAAAGGAAATTTAACAAATTGTTTAAGCTCCTTTTTAGAGATAGCTTCTTTAATTTCAATCATTAAGCTAGAATATTATTTACCAAAATCAGTTTTCTTTTTACGCTTATTTCTTTTTCGATTTGAGGTATCAGTTTTATCGTCCGAATTACCACCATTATCAATTTCTTTGTCTTTATGCCAGTCTAGACGATAAGATGCTCCAAAAGCAATATTAAAAACTGAAGGTGTATCTTTTGTATTGAAAGCAATGTTAGCGTCTAACTGAAAGTCTTTAGACCAAAGATAAGCGCCACCAAATCTAAATATATTATCAGCATAAAAATCACTTTGAATACCTTGCGCTTCTCCAAAGACGACCCATTGGTCTGAAAAGGAGTGCGTTAGTGTTAATATGTATTGAAAATCAGAGAAATCTGTACCTATACGATCTTTTAAAAAATTCATAACAAATACCCAGCCTCCCGAAAAATTATTTTGCGTAGCAATCATCACTTTTGGACTAAACCCACCTTCGTTAGACCTAGGAAATATAGGATTGTAAGGCACAAACGGGTTGTTTTCTGTATCGAAGTTACCACCTAGAAATACAGAAACTGCAGGTATTAACGATTTCCATTTAAATTTTCTATTTGCATGATAGCTGTATAGGTTTGGCTTGTCTTCTTCTGCATTTTTATAAGGGTCATATACTAAATATTTAGCGCCTATGGTAAAGCTTCTAAAATTAGAACGTGATGATTCTGCAGCATTATTAAAAGAGAATGAGTCGTTTTGATAGACACCTTCTACATTAATTTCTAGCTCTTCTAAAAGAAGACCAAATCTAGCGGCAAAATCGATTCCAAAACCAGACACATCATAGTTAAGTGGAGTATGTTCTTCTTTAACACTAAAAGCGCCCAATTCAAACTGTAGCACATTTGTGCCTACAGAAAATGCAGCCTTAGAAACGCCAGGTCTATTAGAGTTAATAACTTCGGTATATTGGGCAATTGAAGCTGAAGAAACAAAAAGAAACCCTAAAACTAAAATGGACTTTATATGTTGCATGATAAATAGGTTAGAATTCAAATATAGATATTTTATAGTTTTTTTAGATAATTATAACGGATTATAAATAGTGATAATTGTATTTTTGAACTATAATTAATATTTATGATTTTTACCTTGTCAATTGTTGGAGTTGCTAGAACTTTGATTTGGATTTTAGCCATATACTTCATAGTTAAAATATTATCTCGTCTTTTTGCTCCTTTTTTAATGCGTTATGCTGCTAAGAAAATGGAACAACGATTTGGGCAACAGTTTAATAGGCAACAACAATCACAACCTGCAAAAGAGAATGAAGGCGAGACTGTAATTGATAAAATGCCTTCTGATACTAACAGTTCAAACAAAAACGTTGGCGAGTATATCGATTACGAAGAAATTGATTAATTTTCCACTATATTCATTTAATACGTTTTCATGTTATCATACTTAAAGCGATTTCTGCCTCATATACTGGTGTTGCTAGGTTTTGTAGTACTATCTCTAGCATATTTTAGCCCTGTTTTGCAAGGGAAAAAAATCTATCAAAGTGATATCCTACATTATATTGGTATGGCTGAGCAACATAAAGACTATGCCAAGAAAACAGGTGAAGAGACGTATTGGACAAATAGTGCTTTTGGCGGAATGCCTACATATCAACTCGGTGCTAAGTATCCACACAATTATATAAAAAAATTAGATTTAACCATACGGTTTTTACCACGACCTGCAGATTATTTGTTCTTATATTTTATGGGATTTTATATCCTTCTATTGAGCTTAAAGGTTGACTACAGACTCTCTGCTTTGGGAGCGCTAGCTTTTGGGTTTTCTACCTACATGATTATTATTTTAGGTGTTGGACACAATGCTAAAGCGCATGCCATAGCTTATATGCCATTAGTATTATCAGGAATTATACTAACGTTTAGAAAGAAATACATTTTAGGGTTTTTACTTACCGTAATAGCACTAGGCTTAGAGATTGTAGCTAATCATTACCAAATGACATATTATTTATTGCTTTTGGTATTAGTATTGGGTTTAGCTTATTTAATAGATGCTTATAAAAAGAAACGATTGCCTCATTTTTTTAAATCTGTAGGGTTGTTATCAATTGCCGCTATTTTAGCTGTTGGACTTAATGCCACTAATATTATGGCAACTCAAGAATATGTTAAGGAAAGTACACGTGGTAAAAGTGACCTAACTATAAATGCTGATGGTAGCCAAAAAACTAATACAGAAGGTTTAGATCGAGATTATATTACAGAATACAGTTATGGTCTTATAGAATCTTTTAACTTATTCATCCCAAAATTTATGGGAGGTGGAAGTGGAGAAGACGTTGGTAAAGATTCCGAAACATACGAAGCATAT
>CAZBMY010000098.1:0-4097 GCA_964492855.1 uncultured Flavobacteriaceae bacterium | reverse complement strand
AAGTTCCGAGCGGTTAGTTCTATTCAAGTTATTTTAGAGTTGTGTATGCCAGTTTTGGGAATTTTTGCATTATCACGATGGTTTAATGATTTTCATAAAAAAGAAGAGAAACTTAAAGCGCTAAAGAACGCTACATTAATTGTGGGTGGTCTTGCTACATTATTTTTAATTGGACATTCGTTTTTGTTTGATTTTAAAGGTGCAGTAGATGAAAATGCTCCCAAGGCATTAGCGGATGCTTTTGTCGCAGATAGAAAATCACTTTTTGTATCAGATACTATTAGAACACTTGTTTTGGTATTATTATCTGCTGGAGTATTGTATTATTTCTTGAAAGAAAAACTATCTGAGATTGCTTTAGTTATCGCTTTTGCTGTGCTTATTTTATTTGATTTGGTCTCTGTTGATAGACAATATGTAAATACAGAAAATTTTATAGCAGCAAGGCGCGTAGATAAACCATATCAAGCCACTTCTGCCGACAAAGTAATTTTGAAAGATAAGGAATACTTCAGAGTATTTGATGCCTCGCAAGAAGGGCAACGAAAGCCTGCACGAGCAGCATATTTTCATAATTCGTTATCAGGGTATCATGCAGCAAAATTAAATCGTTTTGACGCGCTTTTAAATTTTCATATTTACAGAAGCAATCCTGAAGTCCTCAATATGCTAAATACAAAATATGTTATTGTTGGAGATGAAAGTGGTAGAGTAGAGGCTTCAACACGTTACACGCAACCAAACGGAAACGCCTGGTTTGTAGGTGAATTAAAAGTTGTGGATACGGGTAATGAAGAAGTTTTAGCTTTGGATAGTTTGAATACAAAATCAACTGCTGTAATCAATACGTCGTTATTTAATGAGTTTGGCCTAAAAAATAAATATAATACCGATAGTACTGCAACTATTAAGTTGCTTTCCCATAAACCTAATCATTTAAAATATCAATCAGAAAACACAAATGATGGCTTGGCCGTATTTTCAGAATTATATTATTATAAAGGTTGGAATGCATACATTGATGGTAAGTTAATACCACATCTAAGGGTAAACTATGCGTTACGTGCATTAGAAATCCCAGCCGGTAAACATAGTGTAGAATTTAAATTTGAGCCTAAAGTGGTTAAAACAGGAAGTAAAATAACACTTGGAAGCTCAGTCTTATTTACTGTTTTATTACTTCTTGGTATAGGCTTTCAATTCAAAAGAAAAAAGACGACGTCGTAATTCATGTCTGGTAAAAAGGTCCTTATTGTCACCTATTATTGGCCTCCTGCTGGTGGACCAGGTGTACAGCGCTGGCTTAAATTTGTAACCTATTTACCCGAATTTGGAATAGAACCCACAGTTTACTGCCCATCTAATCCAAGTTATCCCATTACAGATAATAGTTTGCTAAATGAATTGCCTAAAGCTGTTAAAGTGATAAAACAGCCTATATCTGAACCTTATCGTTTTGCAAATATCCTATCTAAAAAGAGCTCAAAGCGTATTAGCTCTGGTGTTATTCCCAAAAAGGAAAGGCAATCTATAGTAGAACGATTACTCCTCTATGTAAGAGGAAATTTCTTTATACCAGATGCTCGCAAAAATTGGGTTAAACCTTCGGTAAAGTTTCTTTCAGAATACATACAAGAGCACGCAATTGATGTTGTAATTACAACAGGACCACCGCACAGTATGCATCTAATAGGACTAAATTTGAAGCAAAATCTTAATGTAAAATGGGTTACTGATTTTAGGGATCCTTGGACAACAATTGGGTATCATAAGGCTTTGAAATTAAGTAATAAGGCTAAACAAAATCATCTAAAATTAGAAGAAGATGTTTTAAATTCTGCAGACCAAATTATAGTAACTAGCCATCATACAAAGAATGAGTTTGCCAACAAAACAAGTCGGCCAATAGAGGTTATTACAAATGGTTATGATGCTAGTTATGTTGTTGTAAAAGAGAAAGATTCTGATTTTACAATATCTCACATTGGATCTTTGTTATCGGATAGAAACCCTTTGATTTTATGGGAAGTACTTTCAGAATTAGTCAAAGAAAATAAAACGTTTTCAAATAATTTTAAACTTAACCTTGTTGGTGTTGTCAGTGAGGTAATTATAGAGACTATTCAGAATTATGGATTAGGAGAATATCTAAATTGTGTTGGTTATGTGAGTCATGATGAAGCTATTGCTTTTCAGAAAGCATCTCAATTACTATTATTAATTGAAATTGATTCTGAGGACACAAAAGCTATAATTCCTGGTAAGTTATTTGAATACATGATTTCCGAAACTCCTATTATTGCTATTGGTCCGGAATCCTCTGATGTAGATGATATTATTAAAAAAACGAATACAGGACACTATTTTACATATTCAGATAAGACTGAATTAAAAACCCAATTACTTAAAGCTTTTAATCTTTATAAAACAAAAGCATTACATACAAATCCAATAGGCTTAGAGCAATATAGTAGAAGTTCTTTAACTGAGAAGTTAGCTCATACCTTAAAAGGCCTGTAAATCTTTTAAAAAATTGTACATTTAATTCTGTGGGAATAGTAATAAAACAATCGTTTAGAAATACGTTAAGCACCTATTTTGGTTTTGGTATAGGTGCAATAAATACACTTTTCCTATACACAAGTTTTTTAACTGATGAGTATTACGGCTTAGTTGCATTCATCTTGTCTGCTGCAAACATTATGTTGCCTTTTATGGCGTTTGGTGTGCATAATGCTCTCATAAAGTTTTACTCTTCTTTTAAAACCAAGAATAGCTTAAACAGTTTTTTAACCCTTATGTTGTTTTTGCCTTTGGTATTTATAATTCCTACAGGATTTTTAGGAATTATAGGCTATGATGTTATTGCTGGATTCTTGTCAGAAAAAAATGCTTTGATTTATGATTATGCTTGGCACATTTATCTAACTGCAATTGCTATGGCATATTTCGAAATATTTTTTGCTTGGTCAAAAGTTCAAATGAAAACTGTTTTTGGGAATGTGATGCGAGAAGTTTTTCATCGCTTATGTATTACAATACTCTTGGTCTGTGTTTATCTGGGATGGATTGATGTCAAAATTTTTATTAATGGCGTTGTTGGCGTTTATCTTTTGAGGATGATTATTATGAAATTATATGCATTTTCATTACGCTTCCCAATACTTAAATTTAATAAAATAACTAATGTGTCTTCCATATTAAAGTATAGTTTTTTAATTATACTAGCAGGTTCTATCGCTATGGTAATTTTAGATTTAGATAAATTTATGATAGGCAAATATCTTGAGATTGAAAACGTAGCTTATTATAGTGTGGCCATATTTATAGCTACTGTTATATCAGTGCCTCAACGTTCTATGCATCAAATTATGATGCCGCTATGTGCTCAGTTTTTGAACAATGGTGAGCATGACGAGCTTAAATCGCTTTATCAAAAAAGCGCTTTAAATCTTTTGGTTATTAGCGGTCTAATATTTTTACTGATAGTATTAAACATTAATATGTTATTTGAGATTTTACCAGAAAAATTTACTGGGGGTTTATTTGTTGTATTATTAGTGTCATTAGCTAAACTTTATGACAATGCCTTAGGGAGTAATAATGCTATATTATTTAATAGTGATTATTATCGTATGGTATTGTTTTTCGGAGTATTACTAGCATTATTTGCAATAGTATTCAATATTATATTTATTCCGTTGTATGGCCTTAATGGTGCTGCGTTTGCAACATTTTTAGCCATAGCTATATATAATACACTTAAACTTGTATTTGTGAAACTAAAATTAAATATGCAGCCTTTTGGTATAGGTACGTTTAAAATTCTTGGGCTTATAATTATCTTAGGGTTTGGTTTGTATTTTTTTGAATTTAGTTTTCATCCCATACTAAATATCTTTCTAAAATCATTAATTACTGGACTAGTCTATGTTATTGCTATTTATAAGTTTAATGTTTCTGAAGATATAAATATGCAATTAAAAAAGTATCTGTCATTTCTATAAACAAGAATATCCTGCAAGATACTTACAGGATATTCTAACTAACCAATCAAAAAAATATTTTATCCTCTTGTTCTTGAGCGTGACCTTGTC
>CAZBMY010000097.1:0-8085 GCA_964492855.1 uncultured Flavobacteriaceae bacterium | reverse complement strand
GCTATTGGAGAAATTGTCCTCGTAGTCATTGGAATTCTAATTGCATTACAAATAAATACTTGGAATCAAGAACGACTCAGCGCAATAGAAAGAACACAATTACTAAAAGGTCTCAACTCAGAATTTAAACAAAATAAAAAACAGTTTCAAGACATTGTTAACAAGTATGCTAATTCCAAAAAAGCAAGTATTAGATTAATGCAATGGATTGGTACAAAAGAGCTTAATCAAAAGCAGTTAGACACTATTAATGTTTTGCTAGATGGTATTTTTCCGTCAGTAGATTACCTACCTTCTAATAATGCTATAGAAGACATTATTCAATCTGGTAAATTAAAAACTCTAGAAAACGCTAAACTATCATCAAAACTATCTGATTGGAAAACCTTAATATACACTTTGGGAGCAAGAGAAGAAAAATTAGATGGTTGGATTATGTTAGAGATGCTGCCTTATCTCAATAAATATGTATCCTGGAGAGATATAGGTGTTAGAAACAATTACAACTGGTCTACAGAAGGAAAATTACCTACAAATTATAATTTTGTATTAAACGATTTAGAGTTTGAAAACATACTAGAAAATTACATATTTTTTGTTGACGAATGCCTTAGAAGATATTCAGAGACTTTAAGTTTAGTTAATGACCTAATCTTAATTACAGAGAGTAATAATGAGTAAACACCTTATTATCTTAATTTAATAAAACATGAAAGAACTACTTACGCTTTTAATTATAATCACTAGTGCTTCCCAGGCTCAAAATAAAACTCTAGAGCCAAAATTAGAAAACATCGCTTGGATATCTGGCACCTGGCATGGCGAAGCTTTTGGTGGCAAAACCGAAGAAATTTGGAGCGAACCTTCTGGTGGTTCTATGATGGCGACATTTAAATTAATTGTCGATGGCAAAGTCCAATTCTACGAAATAGAAATCATCAGAGAAATAGAAAATTCGTTAGTATTACAACTTAAACATTTTAACAATGACCTTAAAGGTTGGGAAACCAAAGACGAAACCGTAGACTTCCCGTTAAAAGAAATCACCGAAAAAAAGGTCATTTTTGAAGGTATGACTTTTGAAAAAGTCTCAAACACCGAAATGAATGTTTATGTAGATATTAAAGAAAATGACAAGGTTGAAACCGTGAAATTTAGCTATAAAAAAGAGAAGCCTACAAAACAACTCATACAAGTAAAAAAAGCTGCAGCTAATCCAATTATAGATGGAAAAGCTACCGAACAAATATGGCAAAACACCGAATGGTATCCCATTAATCAGCTTTGGTTAGGAGCACCATTTACAGCAGATGATTTTGAGGGGCGATATAAATTATCCTGGACAAAAGACGCCTTATATTTGTTAGCCGAAATTACAGACAATCAACTTAGAGATGTCTATGACAATCCTCTAGAGCGGTGGTGGGACGAAGATTGCTTAGAAATTTTTATCGATGAAGATAATAGTGGTGGTAATCACCAATACAACAATAATGCCTTTGCCTATCATGTAGACTTAGATGGTAATGTTGTAGATGTAGATAACTCAAAACAAGGTGTTTTATACAATTCGCATGTAACCTCAGCAAGACAAACTGAGGGTAATACAACCATTTGGGAAACCAAAATATTACTTTTTGATGATAGTTTTACACCTAATAAAAACAACAAAAGTGTTCAATTGAAAATTGGTAAAACAATTGGTTTTGCCCTCGCCTATTGCGATAATGATACCAGCAAAAATCGTGAGAATTTTATAGGATCAGTTTTTGTAAAAGGACCAGATAAAGACAGAGGTTGGATTGACGCTAATATCTTTGGTACTTTACAACTAGTAGATGCCAATGATTAGACCAATCTATTAACAAATTTTTAAACCCCTCTCTTTGACTAAACACTTATTTTTAAACTTTGAAAATAACCGCCATGTTATGAAAAAATTATGCTTTGCCTTAGTGGCACTTTGTTTTGCTTTTGGACAATCACAAACAGACCCAAAAATCTATGATATTATTGATGCTGTATCCGAAGAACGTCTTCGAAACGATGTAAAAACACTTGCCGATTTTGGAACGCGACACACGCTTAGTGACACTTTATCTGATACTCGTGGTATCGGTGCAGCACGTCGTTGGATAAAATCTCAGTTTGATAATATTTCAAAAGACTGTAACGACTGTTTAGAAGTCTTTTATCAACAAGATTTAGTAAAAAAGGGAACCAACCAACGTATTGTTAAAGACGTTATGGTGGTTAATGTAGTAGCCATACAACGAGGCACAAAATACCCCAACCGTTTTATCATTATGAGTGGCGATATAGACTCTCGTGTCTCCAACCCTACAGATTTCACATCAGATTCTCCTGGAGCCAATGATAATGCTTCTGGTATGGCTGGCGCTATAGAAGCTGCTCGCGTATTATCAAAGTATAAGTTTGAAAGTAGTATTATCTATGTTGGTTTATCTGGAGAGGAACAAGGTTTATTTGGCGGCCAAGGTTTAGCTAAATATGCTCAAGATAACAATTGGGATGTCGTTGGTATTCTTAACAACGATATGATTGGTAATATCACAGGTGTCGATGGTGTCATTGATAACCGCACATTTAGAATTTTCTCAGAACCTGTTCCTGCAAACGAAAGTGAGCGTGCGCGCAGAGCAAGACGCTTTTATGGCGGTGAAGTTGATGGTATTTCGCGTCAATTAGCACGTTATGTTCACAAAACCGTAAAAACATATATGCCAGAAATGAATCCAATGATGATTTACAGGTTAGACCGTTTTGGCCGTGGTGGGCATCACAGACCATTTAATGATGTTGGTTTTGCAGGTATTCGTATTATGGAAGCACATGAAAATTACACACAGCAACACCAAGATATTAGAACAGAAGATGGTATTAACTATGGCGATACGTTTGAGCATGTTAATTTTCCGTACTGTAAAAAGCTAACAGCAGTAAATGCGATTAATTTAGCTAGTATTGCTTCTGCTCCGCCATCGCCTAAAAATGTTGGCATTGGCGGTATTGTAAGACCTTCGGCCAAATTTAGTTGGGATAAAGTAGATGGTGCTGTAGGTTACAAGATTTACTGGAGAGATACAACCTCACCTACTTGGGATAATAGTCGATTTGTTGGTGATGTCACAGAGCATACATTAGATGGTATTGTTGTAGACAACTTCTTCTTTGGTGTTTCGGCAATTGGTAAAGATGGCCATGAAAGTATTGTTGTTTTCCCAAATAAGATTATACGTTAAATGATTGTATATTTCCCACAGTGGCAAGGTTCTGGCACAGGAAAATCTATGAAAGATGGTGCAGAAACTGTACTACACTATTTAAACCGAGACGTTAAAACCATTCCTCTATCGCGTAAAGAATTAGTTCAGACTGCTAATATTAACGGACAAAGTGCTTTAATTGAACAGTTAAGTAATTTTAAAAGTACTTTAAAAACTGTGCAGCCAAAAACACTGCAAACTATTGGTGGTGATTGCGGTTTAGAAATTATACCCGTAAGTTATCTAGCGTCTACTTACGACAATCTGGGTGTTATTTGGTTTGACGCTCATGCCGATATTAATTTACCCGAAGAATCGCCTAGCAAAAATTTTCATGGTATGCCGCTTCGCACACTACTAGGAGAAGGTAATGATGAGTTAAAAGCACTTCTATTTACAGAAATAAAACCATCGCAAATTCATTATGTAGGATTAAGAAGCATTGATAAACCAGAGCAGATTCGGATTGAAAAGGATAATATTTACGCACCGCTAAATTCAGAATCTAGTCATCTAATTCAAACTTTAAAATCTAAAAACATTACGCATTTGTATATTCATTTTGATGTAGATTGTTTGGACCCTAACTCTTATAAAAGCGCCTATTTTAATGTAAATAATGGTATTAGTGTAGATGATGCTACAACATTTATTTCAGACTTAAAAGCAAATTTTAAAATTGTAGGTACAAGCCTATTGGAATCTATAGCAACTAACGATAAAGATCTCGACCCGATTAAGCCTATTATAGATTTATTATTTGATAAATAATAGCTTTCAATAGTCGTATAGCATATATAATACAATTCAATATTTGTAACTCTAGTATTTAGGTATTTATTTCAATTACTGTAACTTTATACTCAGACAAATGCAATTATATCAGAATAATGAAAGTTATAAAAACTAGCCTTCTTGCTACTGTGCTTTTAGTTTCAACAGTTGTTTCAGCACAATTGCTTCAAGACAAAACACAATTTACAAGACAAGACACCTTAAGAGGAAGTATTACGCCAGAGCGCGAATGGTGGGACTTAACGTATTATCACTTGGATATTGAAGTAAAGCCGGATGAGAAATTTATTTCAGGAAAAAACACCATTCAATATAAAGTATTACAACCACATCAGGTAATGCAAATAGATTTGCAATCGCCTATGCAAATAACCAAGGTATTACAAGATGGAAAACCTCTTGATGTAAAACATGATGGAAATGCTCATTTTGTAACTTTAAGAAACACTCAAAAGATTGGGAGTGTAAACTCGGTTATTGTGCATTACGAAGGTCATCCACGTGAGGCCAAACGTGCACCTTGGGATGGTGGTTTATCTTGGAAAAAGGATAATAACGGAAAAGACTTTGTAGCTACGTCTTGCCAAGGCTTGGGAGCCAGCGTATGGTGGCCAAATAAAGATCATATGTACGATGAAGTAGATAGTATGCTTATTAGTGTTACTAACCCTAAAGGACTGACCAATGTATCTAATGGCAGACTCAGAAAACTTGAAGATTTAGGTGAGAAAGTAAAATCACATTGGTTTGTACGAAACCCTATTAATAATTATGGTGTAAATATAAATATTGGAGACTACGTCAATTTTTTTGAGGTTTATGATGGTGAAAAGGGAGGACTAGATATGGATTATTGGGTACTTAAAGATAATCTCGAGAAAGCAAAAGTGCATTTTAAAGATGCACCAAAAATGATGAAAGCATTTGAGCATTGGTTTGGACCTTATCCATTTTATGAAGACAGCTTTAAATTGGTTGAAGTCCCTTATTTAGGTATGGAACATCAAAGCTCGGTAACTTATGGTAACCAATATAAAAAAGGATATTTAGGTAATGATTTGTCTAGAACTGGTTGGGGTTTAAAATTTGATTTTATCATTATTCATGAAGCTGGGCACGAATGGTTTGCTAATAACATCACCTATAAAGATGCTGCTGATATGTGGATTCACGAGGGATTTACAGCCTATTCCGAAAATCTGTTTTTAGATTATTATTATGGAAAAGACGCTTCTGCAGATTATGTCATTGGTACAAGAGGAAATATTAGAAATAATAAACCTGTGATTGGTCATTATAATGTAAACAAGGAAGGCTCTGGTGACATGTATTACAAGGGTGCAAATATGTTACATACACTCAGACAGCTCATTGAAGATGATGAATTATGGCGAGAAATTCTGCGAGGCTTAAATAAAGAGTTCTACCACAAAACGGTAACCACAAAACAGGTAGAAAATTATATGAGTCAGATGACTAAAAAAGATTTGAGCGCGTTCTTTAATCAGTATTTGCGTGATACAAGTATTCCTACTTTAGAATATAAAATTGAAAACAACCAACTACAATTTAGATATGTAGACATTGTAGATGATTTTGATATGCCTATCGAAGTTGAAATCAATGGAGCGTCAGAATGGATTTTTCCTAATTCAGAATGGAAAAGTAAATCCGTAAAAGTATCAGATTTTAAAATAGATAGAGATTATTATATCTATTCAAAACAAATTTAAAATGAATCACACCCCTAAAGTCCCCTCAAGGGGACAATCCAAGAAGTTAATCTTTACAACTGTCCCCTTGAGGGGACTTTAGGGGTGTAAAACATAAAAATGAATTATCCTGAGCTTTATTTTGAACGTGATGTTGATTGGTACGATTGGCTTTTAACTAATCATAACACACATAAAGCTGTTTATCTCGTTTTCTACAAATTGGATACCAAAATACCAACTATGCGATGGGAAGAAGCAGTAAAAGTGGCCCTATGTTTTGGTTGGATTGATGCTACTGTAAAAAGCTTGGGTGGTGGGAAACGCATTCAATATTTTACACATCGTAATCCTAAAAGCACATGGAGTGCTCTTAATAAAAAATATATTGCAGAATTAGAAGAAAAACGTTTGATTCAAGATGCTGGATGGAGAATGATTGATTTAGCAAAAGAAACAGGTACATGGACAGCCATGGATGATGTTGAAAATGGTGTGATTCCAGAGAATCTTCAAAATGCTTTTAATAAAAACCCACGTGCTTTTGAAAATTACCAAAACTTCTCAAAAGGCTATAGAAAAAGCTATTTATCTTGGTTACATAGTGCAAAACGCGAAGACACCAAACAAAAAAGAATCGCAGAAATCATAAGACTTTGCGATGCTAATATAAAAAGTCGGGATACGTGGTAAAACTATAAGCCACTAATATAACTTCCGTATGGATCTTGAAACTTTAACCCTTCGGAGTATTTGTATTTACTTAATTTTTTAAACTGTGTTAGTCCCCAAAGAATAAACTCCTTTTCAAAATATATGTCTTCTTTTTCGATATCTGGTTGATAGTCGGCAAGCAAAGCATCAAGAGGTGTTACCTCATCTAGTTTTGTTTTATAATCAACATCATTAAGATTATCTAACAGTTCAAAGCCATCAGAATTAAAAAACCATGAGATTAAATCGTCATAAGGTGTTTCTTCATCTTGCTTTTGTAATTTTTCAACTTTTGGGAAATATCTCGGAAACAATGTTTTAATCGCATTGTCTAATAACGCATTAGCCACAAAATCTGCACCTTCTTGTTCGCCTTCATACACCAATTCTACTTTACCTGTAATTGCAGGAATGACACCAATAAAATCAGATAATCGGACCGTAGTTTTAGCGTCTCCAGATAATAATGCACGACGCTCTGTTGTACTCAATAAGTTCTGAAATGCCGTAATACTCATTCTGGCACTCACCCCACTTTTAACGTCTACATATTCGCTCTCACGAGCTTCAAAACTAATCTGTTCTAATAAATCTTTTGCTAAATCAGGAATATGAATTGCTTCCGACTGACGCTCATCTAGTTTAGCTTCTTGAGAGGTAATCGTACGTGCCGTATCAACATTATCTGGATAATGCGTTAAAATCTGAGAACCTATTCTATCTTTTAACGGTGTAACTATACTACCACGATTGGTATAATCTTCAGGATTTGCCGTAAATACAAACTGCATATCTAATGGCAAACGTAACTTAAATCCTCTAATTTGAATATCGCCTTCTTGTAGAATATTGAATAAAGCGACTTGGATACGCGCTTGTAAATCTGGCAATTCATTTATAACGAAAATGCAACGATTGGCTCTCGGAATCATCCCGTAATGAATCACCCTATCATCGGCATAACTCAGTTTTAAATTCGCCGCTTTTATGGGGTCAACATCGCCAATAATATCCGCCACGGTTACATCTGGCGTTGCTAATTTTTCAGCAAAACGCTCATCACGATGCAACCATATGATAGGTGTCTTATCGCCTTTTTCTTCGATTAATTCTGTAGCAAATCTTGAAATCGGTTGTAATGGGTCGTCATTAATTTCGGAACCTTCAACTACAGGAATATATTCATCTAGCAAATTCACCATCATACGTGCTAATCTTGTCTTAGCTTGCCCTCTTAATCCTAAAAGATTAATATTATGTCGTGATAATATTGCACGCTCTAATTCAGGGATTACCGTATTTTCATACCCATGAATGCCCTTAAATGTGTTTTTTTTGTGTTTTATATTTTCAATCAGATTATCTCTCAATTCATCTTTAATAGATTTCGATTGATATCCCGATTTTTTTAATTCACCTAGTGTTTTAATATCTTTCATTTTATAGCTTTTGGCTTTCAGCTTTTAGTTCTTAGCGTGCTCAAAATTAGAGCTAGAAGCTAACACCTAAAGGCTAATAGCTAATTATCCTTTAATTCTTCTTTTTCTATTGTTCTCATAATCTTCAAAAATCATTTC
>CAZBMY010000096.1:1776-8102 GCA_964492855.1 uncultured Flavobacteriaceae bacterium | reverse complement strand
TATGACAGCACAAAGGGCTAATATTAGCAAATTTGCTGTGCCTAATTTTTTGAAGTAATTCATCTAATTAGTTAATTTAACGTTAGCAAGTTACATAAAATTAAGACTTGACCCAATAAATACTCTGTCGTAAGACATTTACTCTATTTGTAATGCGTCTTATACTTTCTATAGGCAAAGAAAGCAATAACAGCAATAATACCAAGTGTTATTGCTATAAACTGAAAGCTCAAAATCTGATCACCACTTGCATAACTATGCAATCCCGAAAGGTAAAAATTAACTCCAAAATAGGTCATTAAAATACTTCCGAATGCTAAGACTGACATTAAACTATATATCCATCGACTGCGCAAACCAGGAATTAAACGCATATGTATTACAAAAGCATATATCATAATACTAATCAATGCCCAAGTCTCTTTTGGATCCCAACCCCAATAACGCCCCCAACTCTCATTAGCCCACATACCGCCTAGGAAATTTCCAATGGTAAGCATTACTAAACCTACAGTAAGCGCTAATTCATTGATAATAGTAAGTTCTTTTATATTTATAAGCATACGTTCTTTATTCTCTTTATTGGTGAAAATCATTAGTAATAAAGCAACCAACCCTAAAATCATTCCCAAGGCAAATGGACCATAGCTACCAACAATAACAGAGACGTGTATCATTAACCAATAGCCCTGTAATACAGGCTGAAGATTAGCAATTGCAGGGTCCATCCAATTCCAATGTGCAATCATTAGAATCATTGAGGTGATAAATGCAGATGAAGCAATAGTCAAACTACTTTTTCTCCCAAACAAAAGCCCAAACAGCATAACCGACCAAGCTACGTAAAT
Source organism: uncultured Flavobacteriaceae bacterium (assembly GCA_964492855.1). GTDB lineage: Bacteria > Bacteroidota > Bacteroidia > Flavobacteriales > Flavobacteriaceae > Winogradskyella. The sequence continues at coordinate 7,254 of CAZBMY010000096.1, read as the reverse complement.
CATAGATTCGTATGCATCACTCCAAGGCGCATGACCGGACAGATACCAACGTACTATTAAACCTCCTGTATGTAGAGCAAACAAAAAGATAATGCCACCAATAAAAGACTTAACAGTATTTTTTAACCATACACTTTTATATTTGAAAATCTGTATGATTATAAGAATAAACAAAAGTGTGCCAGCATACATATACCAACTAAATAACTTCTTAAAAATATCGTATGTATTGTAAGCTATTTCAGTCTCAATCTTTTCGTCAGACAACATAACTTCACTACCATACTTCTGCTGAGATTTTTTAAATCCATTTAATAACGCTTCTGCTTGAGAAAAATCTCCTGTTTGCTTTGCTTGATTAAGCGTCATTAAGTAAGCACTAAAACCGTTATTAATAAAATTACCATAAAGTGTATCCTTAATTTTACTTCTATAATTCCCTAGCCTAAACTCATCTGATGAAATCCATTTATTATTTTCATCTTCGGGTACTGGGAAAATTTTCAGGGAATTCCCTTCGATAACATCAAACAATAAACGAACTCGGTCGTTTGTTTCTCTAAATTTTTTCTGATGACCTGTTGGTGTCTGCGTTTTGTATGCCTCTGCTAAATATGGTTCTAATTTGTAACGTCCTCGTTCATCAAAAAAATCAACAAACCTAGCGTGTTTTACAGATTTATCTACACCTATGACATTTCGAACAGAATCCGACTCCATAGGCCTCAAATAAATAATTGGAGCATTACTCCACAACTGAGGGCTTTCTTGCATGGATAAGAATACTTGAGTCGCATCAAAACTCTCATAGGTATCACTTTTACTAAGTTTACGAAGAATCTCAGAAGCAAACGTATGCATTGGCATCATGCGACCACTTACATCTTGTATTACCATTTTAGAAAACTTATCCGCATGCGCTTTAGGTGTAATGTTAGCATTAAGTATAGAATCAATTTGCTGCTTTTGTAGTTGCATGCCGTGATTATGACCATCGTTGGCCGAATGCTCTTGTGCGAAACCACATAAACTTAACGAAAGTAGAAGCACACTTAACATGTTTTTTTTCTTCCTTTTGATTTTTATTAATTGCTTACGTAATTCGTCAAAACGCGTATGACGTGCAAACATAATAGCCAAAAGACCAAAATAAAGTAACATATAACCTGCATAGGTAATATAAGTTCCCCACATATCATGGTTTACAGATAATATGGTCCCTAATTCATCAGGGTCAAAACCTGATTGAAAGAAGCGATAACCGCGATGGTCTAAAACATGGTTCATATAAATATGATAATCAAAATTATCTTCAACATTATCTACTACTGTTACTTTACTCTCGTATGAAGAATATTGATTTTCTGTACCTGGATATTTTTCGGCTATAAAATCATTCAACTTAATAGAAAAAGGCAACTCAATAAGTTTAGACCCATATTGAATATCAATATCTAAACCACCAACACTAATATTTTCAAAGCCATTATTGGTACCTTGCCCTCCTATTAAGCCAAGCTCTTTAGTTTCACCATTGGCGGTAATATCTATAATAATACCATCTTCATCATTCTTAAGAATCTGAGATTTTTTAACTACTGAAAATTCTCCTTTTACAACAGGTTTAGGAAATACCATCTGCATATTGCCAATAATATATCTCGATCGTAATGCTAATGGCTGTAAACTATCTTTAATTAATTTGCCTTGAGCCATTGTAGCCATCGTTAAATATTCGCCTTCAAAAGGAGAATTTATAAAAACGCCTTCATCGGTATTTGTAATATTTATTGCACCCTCCTGAAATTTATTTAACGTAAATAACACATTATGTATTTGTTGAGTTTCGCCTTCTTTTAGAAAATGATTGTGCGGTCTTCCGTTTCCTGCTTCTACAATTTTGAGATATCGTTCTCCTTCTTTACTTGGTATAATATCTTTCTCTGCACCTTTAATAAATTCTTTAACTGAAACTTTAACTGGCGTATTACCATAAACAAAAGTCTCCGAAAAATCATTATCTAAACGCTCTGAGAAATCAACTTCTTCTTCAAAATTACGTTGCTGTAATTGTCCGTTAACTTTATAATCACCTACAATACGACCTTTAATATATGTTTTTAGCGATAGCATTTGGTTTTCTGTTGCGCCTTCTCTAATAGCAAGCGCCCCTTCATATCCAACATATCGCGTTACGGCTGCACCAACGATGATTAATATCCATGACAAGTGTAGAATTAATGTGGCCCACTTTTCTTTACGCCATAATCTATATCGTCCAATATTCCCAATGAAATTGATAACAAAAAAGACCATGATAGTTTCAAACCACCATGCATTATAGATGTAGTGTCTCGTAAATGGTGTAGGAGACGTATCCATATTACGGTCTAATATGGTTCCTGTTGCCATAGCAACAGCAAAAACGATAAATAAAACAGCAGTAAGTCTTGTGGAGAATAGGAAATTAGCGATTTTCTTTTGCATAGCGAATGGCTTATTTTAAGCTCCTGCAAAGATAAGGCTTTTAAGGGATTTTTATCACCATAAATTATTACTAAAAGTTGTTAAAGTTCTTTCAGAAATCATGAAGGTTTCTGAGCTCTTAGAAGTGCATTTTGTTCCTCCATTAATTCAGTTAAATTAGTAAGTAATTCAATATCTTTAGGTGTAGAAACTGTATTGTCTGTTGTATCTTGAGCTTTACGTTTTAACTTATTCATAAACTTAACTACAATAAAAATGGTAAATCCAATAATTAAAAAATCTAGAAAAACCTCAGCAAGTTTACCATAAGCCACAGCAACTTCTGATATTTCAACTACACCTTCATTACCAATCACTTGGTCTCTTAATATAAGCTTTTGATCTCTAAGGTTTACTCCTTCTGACAGTAATGATAATGGTGGTAATAATACCTGCTTAGCCAAAACATCTATGACTTTATTAAAGGATGCACCTATTATTATACCAATGGCCATATCCATCATGTTGCCTTTAACTGCAAACTCTTTAAATTCGTTAAGTAATTTCATATAAAGTATTGTATTAAATTGATAAAATTTTGATTTATTATTTACGCTCTTCAAATAATTTTAAATAAAGAAATGTGCTCATTTTACGGGCACGTTGCTTAGCATTTTCGGCATAATCACCTTCAAATAATTCATCTATAGTCTCAAACCATAGGTTAAGCCATATGCCAAAATGTAATTCTGTAATACTATTATTATGTGCTTTATCTACTTTGACATGAACCTGAAGTGGATTACCTGTAAACTTTGTCTTTAAAAATAAACTTGATTCCCAAAACGTAGTCAAATGCTCCAAGTGTGCATCCCAATCTTGTATTGATTCGAAAAAGCAACCTAAAGTATTGTTTTTTCTAACTTTTGAATAGAACAACTCAACTAACATTAAAATGTCTTCTCTATTTGATATGTCTGTTTTTGCCATTGTATAATTATATGTTAGCAATATAATTCAACTCCCCTAATTTATACATAATTATACATTTTTATTCCCCCGCAATGTTTACTACTTTAGCAGTATGATATCGGTAGTATTACTTGGAGCTGGCAATGTCGCTTCACACCTATTTAAAGCATTTTCTAATTCGGATAGCATCACTGTAAAGCAGTGGTATAATCGGAGTTTTGACGCAATAAAGAGTTATAAAAATTCAACTGAAGTTATTCATGATTTACAGCTTTTAAAAGAGGCAGATATTTACATTTTAGCCGTAAGTGATGACGCTATTTCTAGCTTATCTGAAGCATTACCTTTTAAAAATAGATTTATAGTTCATACCTCTGGGACAGTCAGCATGTATGATATGGAAAAGAAAAATAACCGTGGTGTATTCTATCCGTTACAGAGTTTTTCTAAAGATGCCGATATAGACTTTAAAAAAGTACCTTTTTGTATCGAAGTCGAAAATAAATCTAAAATGCAAATGCTAAAAGATTTAGCATTTGCCCTTGAAAGCAAGTATTATAAAATTACAACAGAGCAACGTAAAACACTTCATGTTTCGGCGGTATTTATAAATAATTTTACCAATCAATTATACCGTATTGCTCATGAAATTAGTGATGCGGAAAATATAGAATTCGATTTGTTGAAACCACTTATACTAGAGACTGCAAATAAAGTTCAGGATATATCGCCATATATGGCACAAACGGGTCCTGCAAAACGAAACGATAAAAAAACTTTAAAAAAGCATCTGAAGCTTATTAAAAACGAAGAGCATCAAGACATTTATAAATTGATGACCAAGTCAATTCAAAAAACTCATGGTATTAAATACCGCTTTGACATAAAACGAAAAAAAGAATAATGAACGATAAAAGCTACAAAGAATATCTCAAGGACATTACCACCTTTATTTTTGACGTTGATGGTGTACTTACAGATGGTACAGTTACAGTAACTACAGAGGGTGAAATGCTCCGTAAATTTAATATTAAAGATGGGTATGCTTTAAAAATCGCTGTTGAGTCAGGTTTTAATGTGTGTATTATCTCAGGAGGGTCTAATGAAGGCGTCCGTAAACGTTTGCAACATTTGGGTATTAAAGACATATATCTTGGAGCTCACAATAAAATTGAACAACTCAATGATTATTTCAGTAAAAATAATATTGCTGATAATCAAACCTTGTATATGGGTGATGATATCCCCGATTACCCTGTTATGAAATTAGTAGCATTACCTTGCTGCCCACAGGATGCTGTACCAGAAATAAAAGCCATTTCAAAATATATTTCGCATAAAAACGGAGGCGAAGGCGCTGCACGAGATGTCATCGAACAAGTGATGAAAGTCCAAGGTAAGTGGAGTGGGAATTTTAATGCAAGATACGATTAAGGTCTATGGCATGTTTAAACTTATTATAAAAATAATGTTGCTATAAGACTATGATTCATTTTTTTAATTTAATTCGCTGGAAGAATCTTTTACTTTTGATTCTAACCCAAGTTTTAGTAAAGTATGCATTATTAGAGCCATTAAAACTGCAATACGGTATAGAAACGTCTATGACTACTTCTGGTTTTGCTCTTTTAGCTTTAGCTACAGTTTGTATTGCTGCAGCGGGCTATATTATTAATGACATTGAAGATGTGGAAGCTGATAAAATTAATAAACCGCAATCGGTTATTATTGGTAAACACATTACTGAACAAACAGCTACGTATTTATTTATAGGCCTTAATCTATTGGGCGTTGTTATGGGTTTTATAATTTCTAGAGCAGTTGGACGACCTTCTTTTCTTATGCTTTTTGTTTTGGCTTCAGCTTTACTTTACATCTATTCTACTTATCTCAAAAGCATAACCCTTATTGGTAATATTGTTGTTGCTGGTGTAATAAGTTTAAGCATTTATTTAGTTGGTATTTTTGATTTAATTCCTGTTGCTACATTATCAAATAGATCTACACAGTTCTTTTTTCTAGACTTGATAAAGGATTATG
>CAZBMY010000096.1:0-1676 GCA_964492855.1 uncultured Flavobacteriaceae bacterium | reverse complement strand
ACATTATCAAATAGATCTACACAGTTCTTTTTTCTAGACTTGATAAAGGATTATGCCGTTTTTGCTTTTATGCTTAATTTACTTCGTGAAATCATAAAAGATATCGAAGATATAGATGGCGATTATAAAATGGGTGTTCAGAGTTTACCGATTGTTTTAGGACGATTTCGAACCACGAAACTAGTTTTCTTTCTATCATTTATTCCACTTGCTGTTATTATTTTATACTTATCCAATAATCTTTATAAACAACCTCTAGCTATGAGTTATGTTTTGCTATTTATCATAGCTCCACTAATTTATGTAACAATAAAACTATACACAGCAGAACTAAAAACTGAATACAAAGTGATTAGCAATGTCCTAAAACTAGTAATGCTAACTGGAGTTTTATCGCTTATACTATTTCAGTTTATTTTGATAAAGTAAGTCTAAGTAAATTATGCTCAAAGACATATTAAAAGATTACCATATCATTTTAGCTTCAGGTTCACCGAGGCGTCATGCCTTTTTTAAGAGTTTGGATTTAGACTTTGAAGTTCGTCTAAAACCTGTTGATGAAGTTTATCCTGAGCATTTAAAACGTGAAACTATTACCGATTATTTATCAAAATTAAAAGCTGAACCCTTTCAAAATGAACTAAAAGAGAACACCATTTTAGTAACTAGTGACACTATAGTTTGGCATAATAACAAAGCATTAGGTAAGCCTAAAAATGCAGATGAGGCTTTTTATATGCTTAAATCTATGAGTAATGCCACCCATGAGGTTATTACGTCGGTTTGTTTCACCCTAAAATCAGAACAAATTGTAGTAAATACTAACACTAGAGTAAGCTTTAAACCTTTAACTAATGATGAAATTTGGTATTACATTAAAAACTTCAAACCATTCGATAAGGCTGGAGCTTATGGCATACAAGAATGGATTGGAGCTATAGGCATTATAGGTATAGAAGGGTCTTATAATAATGTTGTAGGCTTACCAACACATTTACTTTACGAAACGTTAATTGGCATTGCTGAAAGTAATTAGCAATGTACCTTTATTTAAAAATTTTGAAAATGAATACATCTATAAAAAGTATAACTGTTTTTGTTAGTGTTTTATCTACATTAGTAACTGTTGCGTCTTGTAAAGATGAACAACAAACGGTGGTTAAAAGCCCAGAAGTAGCTGAAGCAAGTATAGCTACAGAAATCATAAAACCTAGTACGCCTATCTCAAAAGAGTTTAAAGCGTATTGGTATGCTGGTGAAGCAGAAATATCGTCTTATAAGTTAGAACAAGCACGTTACGGCCAAATGCGAGATGGTAATGCAGTTTTAGTTTTTGTTACCGAGGATTTTCATCCAGAACTTCAGGTAAAAGCAGATAACTATAATGCAGATAATATTCCTGTCCTAAAATTAAATGCTACAAAGAATTTCAATACAGGGATTTACCCCTATTCTATAATGCAAAGCACATTTTATCCTGTATCCAACAATACACATGCTGTAAAGATATCTGCTTCAATACAAGAATGGTGTGGACAAGTGTATGCGCAACTTAATAACAGGGAAAACTTTGAAATTGTATCGCACTCCTACTTTCAGTCAGAAGCTGATCAAAACTTAACATTAGATAAATCTATCACAGAGAATGAATTATGGTCACAATTACGAATTGACCC
>CAZBMY010000095.1:0-8123 GCA_964492855.1 uncultured Flavobacteriaceae bacterium | reverse complement strand
ATTGGCGTTTCCACTTCAAAATAACCAGCGTCATTGAAGAAGTTTCGCATTGCGTTAAATAGCTTTGTACGCTTTACAAAAACCTCTTTCACATGAGGATTTACAGCCAAATCTGCATAACGTTGGCGGTAGCGCATTTCTGGGTCGTTAAACTCATCATAGCTATTTCCCTCAGCATCTTGTTTTGGAAGTGGGAGTGGTTTTAGAGATTTACTTAGTAGTGTAAAGTCCTTTACCATCACTGTTTTTTCACCAACTTGGGTGGTAAATAATTCGCCTTCTATACCTATAAAATCGCCAATATCTAAAAGCTTTTTGTAAACCTCATTGTAAAGGGTTTTATCGTCGCCAGAGCAGATTTCATCGCGGTTAAAATATACTTGAATACGACCTTCAGAATCCTGCAACTCCGCAAAAGAAGCTTTTCCTTGAATACGTCTAGACATTAAACGACCAGCGATAACAACCTGTTTGCCTTCTTCGAAATCTTGTTTAATTTTTCCTGAAGTATTATTTACTGGGTATAAATCTGCTGGATATGGATTAATATCCATAGCTCTTAATTTGGCTAATTTGTCGCGTCTAACTAATTCTTGTTCTGAAAGCTGCATTTTTTGTGTTTTTAATAATGAACTCATCTTCACTTTTTCTGTTTCCTGAAAAATGACTAAAACTCGCTCATATTTTAGCTATTTTATTCTTCATAGCGATGCTATGACTTGCAAAAATAGCTTCATCTGAACAATTTTTATTTCATTTTCGGTTAAAAACAAAAAGTCAAGATGAGTTCAGTGCAAAATTACACTATTTACAAAAATTAGCATCCAACTTTTAATATCAATTTAACGACAGCTATTTCTTAGCGTTTTTTTGCTTTCGTTTTACACCAAAATAATTGCTTTTGTAGTCATTAGTGGTCATGATTTTTAGAATGTCCTTTTCTAAATTTTCAATAGGACGCTCAATGATTCTATTTACTTCTTTTCCGTTTTTAAAAAAGATAAATGTAGGTACGCGCACAATATTTAGACCAGCTTCTTCGTGTTGTGGACTTTCTTTATAAGTTTCTTTTTCGCGGCTTAAAGCAACTGATGTTAATTGTTTCATCGGGTAATCTGCAGCTTCTAATATTTTATAAAATTTTGGAACCTCTCGTTTACTATCGCCGCACCATGTTCCCATAAATAAAGTTATTTCATAATCTTCTAGATTTTCTTTTAAAGCTTTAATCGTTTCAGAATCTGGACTATAAGCATCGTAATTTTTGCTAAACCAATGGTTGTAGGTTTCACTTTCTAATCCTGATTTGTCAATTTTACCAATGAGGTATGGTGTTTTGCCTTCAGGTTTAAATTCGGTATTTAATTTTTGGGACTTACAAGCAAAAAAAGATACTGTTGCTAGAATAATTAAATAGGTTCGTTTCATGATTTTAAATTTTGAAAATGATTAGGCTTCAAAAATCAAAAAATGAAAGGTTAATAAGGAAATGCTAAGGTTGGAAATCGGTACTAGTACCTGGGTGTAATTTTTTAACTATTTATAAAACAGTGCTTTAGATTCTTCTCTGGATTGTACATTTAGCTTTTTATAAATATTATTGGTATGCGTTTTTACGGTACTAACACTTAAAAACAAAGATTCTGCAATGTCTTTGTTGCTTTTGTCTTGTAGAATTAGCTCTAAAACCACACGCTCTTGTTTAGATAGTTTTTCTTTTAATTTATGAGATGTTTCTTTTTTAGCTTTTTGCTTTTGAAGGATGAGAAACACATTTAATAAAACGGACAACAATAGCAGCGTGAGTAGAATATAAACCCAGTTGAATGATTTAGCTTCAGCTTTGCTTGTTTGAAGCATGAATTTATCCGAAGCTAATTCGTTTTTGTACTGAGAAGTATAAGCAGACTCTGGATATTTGGCGAGTAATCTTTCTTGAAGATTATTGTAATAATTATTTTCTAAAAGGTCTTTGGAATAGTAGGAATGTAAGTCGCTAGCTCTATCTGAAAGATATGCGTAAATGTAAAGTTCTGCTAATGGTTCTTCTAGAGATTGACCAAAGTTTTGCAAAGTCTTAAACCACTTTTTGTTGTTGAGCTTACGATTGGCTTCACTTCGAAATTCGCCATATGCAAATCTCATATCCGCTTTTAAAGAATCTATCCGCACAAAGGCATTTGCTTTTGCATTAGTAGATTCTATATCACAGAAGACTTGATTTTCAAACGAAAACGGTAATTTTAAAGTGTCTGTATTATTGGCGATAAAAATAATAGCCTTACTGTCGCTACAATGGCCATTAAAATGGTTAGCATCTTGTGTAGTCTCAGAGCATTTATCTACATGTATACGATAAATACGATTTTTTGTATTTAACATATTGCCTTTAAACTCAAAGAAGCCAGTAGAATCAGCACTTGTTTTAGCAATGATTTGTTCTGAATAAACACCTGAAATTTTCCTGTAGTCTTCAACAATAGACAGGTAAACCGAATTTTGCCATTCATCAGGTTCTATATATCCCGAAAAGGAGTACTGTGCATTAGATAAGGTACACATAAAAAGAAACAGTGTAAAGATTTTTAATCTCATATAACGAATCTAAGGATTTTTTAATAATTAGCTTTCATTAATCTTAGTGTAACATTTTAAAGTAGAAAGCGTCAAATAGTTACATCAACATCAAAAAACAAAATTATGAGTTTCTGGAGAGTCCTTCTCGCTATTATTTGTCCACCACTATCTGTAATAGGTAAAGGCTGTGGCTCTATATTAATTGTCTTTTTATTATGGCTTTGTGGTTGGGTGCCAGGTGTTATTGCAGCTTTGGTTATTCTTAATAACCCAGAAAATTAGTACTTAACTTCTGTTAGATAAAATCTTCTAAAAAACTGTAATTTTGCAGTATGAATAAAAACATTCGAGTAGAAGATTTAGGTTCAAAAGACTTTAAAGAAACTTGGGATTATCAAGAACAACTTTTTAAAGCAATTTTGGATACCAAAATTAGGAATAGGAGAGAAGATGCTGGTCTAGAAACTGACAATCATTTTTTATTTGTAGAGCATCCGCATGTCTATACTTTAGGAAAAAGCGGAGACTTATCTAATCTTCTACTTTCTGAAAAACAGTTGACAGAAAAAGGAGCGACCTTCTATAAAATAAATCGTGGTGGCGATATTACATATCATGGTCCGGGGCAAATCGTAGGGTATCCTATCTTGGATTTGGACAATTTTTTTACCGATATACATAAGTATCTAAGATTTCTTGAAGAATGTATAATTCTTACACTTAAGGAGTATGGTTTAACTACAGAACGTAGTCCGGGTGAGACTGGCGTTTGGTTAGATGTAGGGACCCCTTCTGCGCGAAAAATTTGTGCTATGGGCGTTAGAGCAAGTCGTTGGGTAACCATGCATGGATTTGCACTTAATGTGAATGCAGATTTAGGCTATTTTGATAATATCATTCCTTGCGGTATAAGAGGAAAAGCAGTGACATCCTTAAATGTAGAATTAGGTGTAGACACGGTTGATGAAAGCGAAGTAAAAGCAAAACTATTGAAGCATTTTAAAACACTTTTTGAAGCAGAATTTGTTTACCCTTCCTCATTGAAAAACACCTTGTAATAATGCATTTTTTTAGCTTCATCATAGCCGCGTTCTAGATATTCTGCAGAAGCATCTGGTGCATCGATATCGAGTTTTATCTGAATATTAGTATCAAGTTTTATCTCTGTTCTAATTTTTTGCTTTTGCTTTTTTAAAGCAATTTCAGAGACATCAAATTGATTGCGTATTAAGACACTATGGTCTTTTTCATAGGATTTTTTATAATCCTCGAACTGTCTAATTTGGTCTTCGGACTCAAAAATATCTTCTTTAAACGTTTCGACATTTACAATTTCATTCTCCTTGAAGAAATCTACCGTTTTTGCTAAAAAATTACTCTGCTCTTGGCCACCAAAGTTTGGTTGTAATACGTCCTTTGAAAACTCACGGCAAAGCTCAATATAATTTTTAGTATGCTGGTTACTATCGTCGGGATATTTTATATTCAAAAAGCTTTTTATCCAATATTGCGCATCGTAATTATTGTTATCTACACTGAGGACTATTTTACCTTCCATATCCGCGGTGTTTAAAATTAAACAACCCTTATCTACTTTCTTCGCTTGTATCCCTTTTTGGACCAAAATATCATAGCTATTTTGTTCTAGATAGGTCTGAAAAAATTCAGTTTTATTTTCAATTTTAAATACGCCAATAGCATCCGTAAAATAATCTTGATATTGTATATTTTCAAAATGACACACAATCACATCTCCTGTCTTTATTTGAGCAGAATTACTTTGCTCAAAAAGGTGGGTAACTATATGCTTAGACACTTCAATAAAATCTGAGTCTTCTGAAAATAATTGTTCGCTGTATGTATTTATTTCATTGAGGTTAATATCAGAATGATGATTGAATCGGTACGTTTCTGCGACACTTACAAAAGGTTTTAAAAGATAAGGTAAAATAAGTTGATAGGTGGCTTCGTCAAAATGAACTGCCGCATTAGAAAATGCATTTTTTGTACCGTTAAATTTGTTGCCAACTTTATGGATAATTAAGTTTTTTATTGAAGCTTTTTGACGTTTTATCATGTGTTTATTTGGCGTTAAAATCTAGAATTACAATAGTACGAAAATCACCATCATAAAATGACCAAAAAATTAATTGATTTTATAGGTTAAAATCGTTTTTTCGTCGGCTTGAGTCACAAGTTCTAAACCTCTTTTTTTATCTAAATTTTGAAGTTGAATTGCTGCTGTACCAAAAACAGGAAAATTTGGAAGTGGTTTTCCTGCGCTATCAAAAAGATATACTTTTTTTGACTGAAGATCGGTTACAGAAATGTATATTTTATCATTTAAATAAAATATTTGAGGATTTGTATAATTTCCATAATCTAAATCGACAATTTGGTCTTTAATTTTAAGTTTATTATCGTTTAAAGCGACTAAAGTTTTGCTTGTGGTAAATAGTTGAGCGCCACTAGTTAATTTTATGTTTTTATTATTTACGCTACCTTTAGTATCTACTTGTACGAGAATACCATTTTTATCTAAGGTTGTAAATTTATTTTGATATAGAAATATAGAATTTGAAGAAAAATCAATTTTGGATTTCACATTAATTCGCTCTTTACCCTGCCTGTTAAGTATTTCTAGTTTAGAGCCTTGTGCAAAGGCAATGTAATCTTTACTGCCAATTCTAAAATGTTTTGGTTGACTACTTATTGTGTTTTGTGCTTTCTTATAGTTAAAACCCATGATGCGTTTTGCATTGACATCAAGCATGAGTAGGGTCTTGTCTTGCGTTACAAGCAAACGGTAGTTTTTTCTGCTGTCATAATCAAACACTGAAAGCGGTTGGGTAATTTGGTCATTAAATTTTTTAGGAAATGGACCAACATCATTACCGTTTCTATCTATTACATAAATATGATTTGGTGTAGCAAATACCATCTGTAACCTATCATTTTTATAAATATCAATCTGATTTATTTTTCCTAAAATAGGACCTTGTAGTTGTTTAGTCCATAAAATTTTACCGCTGTTTGAAATCAGATAAAGTGTGTTATTTATATCTTGTACCACTACTTCATGAGTGTTATTTCTATGGTTCTTTACCAATTGAGGAGGTGACAATATATCTGCATCTATCGATGTAGAAAAATCTTCAACAATAGCGTTAGATTCCCTTTTACCTTTATACTTCATAAATACGCCATTAATATGAGCAAAATCTGATTCATAAACGTATTGAACCGCGTTGGCATTGAAGCCCTTAATCGGTTTTTTTAGAAAATTGTATAAGCCTTCTCCATCTTTGTAGTACAGTAGGGACGATTCGGCTGCAAGCTCTTCATTTAAGCTTTTAAATTTGTCAAATGTAGATAAGGTCTGATTATTAAGTTTTGAAGATATTATAGCTTCAAGCGTTTTAATATCATTAGCAAAAACAGAAAAACTTTCATATATAAAGCCAAATGATATTTCGTCTAAAGAGAAAAAGGGAGATAATGCATGTTTAAATAAATCCTTCTCTTGCATAGTAAAAATGGGTATGCCTCGAAAACTTTCATTCGATTCAAATGAAAGAAACTGCTCTCTTAAAAGTTCTGCATCTAGCGCATGCATAACAATTGCTTTACCTTTATTGTTTTCAATAAGGGCAATTTCGTTTTGTATGGTTAAAATGTCAGAAATTGAATCCGTATGTCTTCCGCTGATGGTAGAAAGGTTTTGAGTAAATATGGAATAATCATCAAAAGCTAGTCTAGTTACACTATTGGTGTTTGAAGGTATAATTGTTGCAAGTTCAAATTTTTGAGGAGCGGTGTTTTTAAATACATTAATATAAGATAAGCTGTCAATGCTTTTAGAAATACCGCTAAATGTAATGTTGTCGCCATTAGATTTAACATCTATAAGGTCATGTGTGTTTTTAAAAATTGAATCCTTATTTCTAAGGAGCAAACCATTGGTGGCTTTATTTCTAAATATTAAAGTTGCTATTTCTTCTGAAGCACTTGTTGAAATTAGTTTTTTTAATTCTGGGTTTTTAGCCCTCTTTGTTTCGTTCAGTTTATAATTAGTAGTATATAAATGATAGCCATCCACCAGCTTTTTGTAAATGGTATCTTCCTTATGCAACAGAAAATTTCTTTTTTTGTTACCAATAATTAGGGGCTGTATAGAATCATTTTGATTTGTAGATCCAAGATGTTTCGTGATAAAAAAAGCGCTACTATCTACAATACATATATATATAGGAGAATCAGTTTTTAAAAAATCAATTTTATTGTAAGGTTCTTGTTGCAATTCATTAAAAGGAATATTACCTGTAGACAAAGCTCTAAAATCATTCAGAGAATTAATTTTTAAAACAGAGTTGTAGTTCTCTGGTATCACTTCTGATACATGTGCTTCTGTTTTGTAACGCTCGTTACATGATAGTAAGATGAAAGACAATACTAAGAAGGGAATATATTTTTTCATCAATGAATTAATTTTCTACAAATATATAAGACTCAAAAATCTAATCGGTACTGTTCAGGAAGTAATCGAAACGATTTACGATGATATTTAGTAATTCCATATTTTTTTATGGCGGCTCTATGTTCCTTAGTTGGATAGCCTTTATTTTTTTTCCAGTTATACATAGGGAATTCTTCATGAATTTTCTCCATATATAAGTCTCTGTACGTTTTAGCTAATATAGATGCGGCAGCAATACTCAGGTATTTACTGTCTCCTTTTATTATAGTTTTGTGCGGGATGTTATTATAAGGTTTAAACTTATTGCCATCTACAATAATAAATTCTGGTCTTGCTTTTAACTTATCAATAGCTCTATGCATGGCAAGAATCGAGGCGTTTAGGATATTTACACTATCGATTTCATCTTCGAACACATGTGCGACGCCATAAGATATAGCTTTGCTCTCGATAATTGGCTTTAGGAGGAGGCGTTTACTTTCAGAAAGTTGTTTAGAATCATTAAGCAATGAGTTATTAAACTCAGGTGCTAGAATTACAGCTGCAGCGGTAACAGGCCCAGCAAGGCAACCGCGACCTGCTTCGTCTGTTCCGCATTCATTTTTTTCTGAATAAAAACTATTTATCAATCCCATAATAATAAGGATTTAAAAATACAGGCAATTGTCAAAATATCAATAATAATGTCATATTAATTTCAATTAAACAATGTGAGTAAGTCCTTATTACTGTATTATTAGGTTTTATAGGTCTTTCTTTAACATTTTTTTGTGCTATTCCCTTGTTTTTTTAATATTTTATTATGATGTTTGCGGAAGACTAACTCAAATAATTGTTTTATGAAATTAAAGTTAACATGGTTATTAACGCTTTTTATGGCGTTTGTAATGCAGCTTTCTTTTGGACAAGAGAAAGACATTACAGGTACAGTTACTGCAGCTTCGGATGGATTGCCATTGCCAGGGGTTACAGTACTTGTAAAGGGTACCGCTAGAGGTACACAAACAGATTTTGATGGGAAATACTCAATCAAAGCAAAAGCAGGAGACGTTCTAGTTTTCTCATTCGT
>CAZBMY010000094.1:5272-8159 GCA_964492855.1 uncultured Flavobacteriaceae bacterium | reverse complement strand
GCAAAGACTGAAGTATTTGTTTTAGCAACAATAATATAGAAACCATTTTCTAGATTTGGTAGTGCAACTTCGATGCTATGGTTTTGGTAATCGCTTTCATTTTTAAGCTGACTTGTAAAGCTTTTATGGGCTTTTAACTGAGATAAAAACTGTTTTCTTTCTTCAGCTTTATAAAGTTTATTGAATTTTTTAATTTTTGAAAGACTGACTTTATGTATATCAAAATCTAGTGTTGCAAGATTTTTGTAATTAACCAAAATCAATGCAGGCATATCAATTGGTATATAACGCTCCGTTTTTAAATTTAGACTTGGTTGAAGAATGCGTGCTTTTAATACTTCGCATTTTTTTGCGCCATCACTATCAGGAAATTTTGCGATAATTGTATTACAGAGCTCCAGTGCTTCTTTGTTTCTCCATCTAATATCTTCAGAATTATCTTTTGTTTTTGGATTGTATTGTGAAGCCTGATTTACAAATTGACTAGCAATCTCAAAACTATATAATGCTGAAATTGGATTGTTTTTTACAGCATCTAACTCAGCCTCATAAGTTTTTATAATCTCAACATCTCTATTAGAAAAAGTGGCATTCTGCTTTACAAAATTTAGACGCTCAATATTAGCCGAAACAAATGCTTTTGATGTTTTATCTTTTTGATGAAATTTTAAAAGGTTCTGATAAATCTTTAATGCATTAAGCTGAAGATTAACCGAATCTTTAGATGTAATATCTAAGTTGATAAACTTTTGGCTCGATGATATGTATTTTGGCTCGTCAATACTAAATTTATAAGCGGGTTGCGAAATAGTATTTTCTGGAGTTTTATAAAAATCTAAAGCATTATAGCTTAAAAAATCGTAAAGTGAAGGTCTATAATCTTTAGAATTTTCTGCGGTGATTAAAATTGTGTCATATTTATCTAGTGACTCTTGCTGCAAGAGTAAGCCATTTTGTAATGAACGCTTAAAATAAGTATGAATTTCTGTAAAAAGAGTGGTTAAATCCCAAGTTCTAAAATCATCACTAACTTTTTGGCCAGTTTTAGAACGATTATAAAACTTATAACGATTCTGCTTAAAATATTGCCAATACAAATTAGCGATTAAGTTTTCTAATAAATGCTGTGTAACAATATCATTAGATTCTATTTCAGATTTAAAATTATTTACAATTTTTAATTGCGAGTCTTCTTCCAGAATTTGTAAATATTTACTTTGATGAAGTAGTGCTTTTATCTTTTGGGTTATATTTTTATCATCTTTTGCTCTGACATAGATTTTATCTACTATTTCTGAAGCCGATTTAGTTAAGCCCTCATTTTCTAATTTCTGCAGAGCTTCCCATTGCGTATCGTAATACTTAGATTGGGCAGAAGAAAAAGAAGCGAAACAAATGAGCATAAAAAGAGTTATATAGTATTTCATGATTTTAGTATTTGCAACAAGATACCTTCAAAAGGTATTCCAAAAAATACAATTTAAGTTAATACAAGACTTGGATGAGTCAAGTTACTAATTTTATTAGGGAAACGATTGTAAGCAATGAAAAATAATAGCGTCAATTTATAATAATACAAGTTGTATTTTTGTTAGCTGTATATGAAAAAAGTAGTCTTCCTTTTATTATTCCCATTTATAACTTTTGGTCAAAGTGATTTTGAGCGTGTGGAGGCTTTTTTTAATAAAAAACAATACACTAAGGCCGAAGCGTTAATGCAGGCTTATGTACAAAATAATTCTACTGATAAAAAGGGTATTGAGTTATTAGGAGATGCATACGGTTATCAAGAAAAATGGGATGAAGCCATTGAGCAATACAGAAAGCTAACACAGTTAGATGCTAAAAATGCCAACTATCATTATAAGTATGGTGGTACCTTAGGTATGAAAGCCTTGAGTATTAGTAAGCTAAAAGCTTTAGGAATTATTGGTGATGTAAAAAAAGCATTTTTAAAAGCTGCTGAGTTAGACCCAAATCACATTGATACACGTTGGGCTTTAGTAGAATTGTACATGTCCTTACCAGGAATTGTCGGTGGAAGTAAAAAGAAATCAATGAAGTATGCTAGCGAACTAGAAGTATTATCAAAGGTAGATGGTTACTTGGCTAAAGGCTATATTTATGAGTATGACGATGAGCCAAAACTTGCGGAAAAGTATTATAAGATGGCTGTAGTTGTTGGAGGGTCTGTTAATTGTTTTGAGAAATTAGCCAATCTTTATGAGTCTCAAAATCAGCCTCAAAAAGCTATTGAAACGATTGAGTCATCTCAGAAGAAGCATAAGCGTAATGCGTTGCATTATCAATTGGGTAAAGTTTCTGCAGATTATAATATTCAATTAAATAAAGGAGAGCAATGTTTGCTCAAGTATATAAAAAACTATTCAGCCGCTGATGGTGTTCCTAAAGAATGGGCGTATTATAGATTAGCTCAAATTTATAAGCACAAAAATAACAAAGAAAAAGCCTTGACTTATATTGATAAAGCACTTACAATTAGAGCAAATTTTAAGCAAGCCTTAAAGGAAAAGGCCATCATTTCTAAAAAGTAATTTCCAAACCTCATTATTAATTCAATTTGAAGATGTTGACTCTTAGCCAAATATTTGTTAATTATTTTAAAAATAATAGTAATACTATTATATTTGCAATCAAAATAATTAATAATGAAAAATTTACTTTCAAGTATTAAGATTTCAGTACCTGAAAAAATCTTTTTAAAAGACCCAGAATCATCAGATTTGGGCAAGCGTATTATTGGAAATAGTATTCTTTTAATTGATGAGATTGGGTTTGATAATTTTACGTTCAAAAAATTAGGAACTAAAATAGGCTCTAACGAGAGTTCTATCTATCGTTATTTTGAAAGTAAACATAAACTTCT
>CAZBMY010000094.1:0-5172 GCA_964492855.1 uncultured Flavobacteriaceae bacterium | reverse complement strand
GGAGCTCTGCATCAACATTTCTTAAAAGACCATTTTACATCAATTACAGATTGTAGCGAGACCGTTACACCAACAAAATTTTTCCAAGAATTAACAATTAACGCTATTAAATCTTAAAAAAAAGATGAGTAACGAAATTCCTGTATTAACGCCATGGCAGCGGTTTTTAGGCTTGCTTAAACTTGAGCGCAAAGATTTGTTTCAAGTTATATACTATGCTGTATTTGCTGGATTAATCAATCTAACCCTGCCTTTGGGTATCCAAGCTATTATCAATTTAATTCAAGGAGCGCAAGTCAGCACCTCATGGATCGTGTTGGTTGTTTTGGTGACGCTTGGTGTCGCTTTTGTAGGGATTTTGCAACTCATGCAAATGCGAATTATAGAAACCGTCCAACAGCGCTTATTTATGCGTGCTTCTTTTGAGTTTACCTATAGATTTCCTAAGATAAAAATGGATCAATTGTATAATTACTATCCACCAGAACTGGCTAACCGATTTTTTGATGTATTGGCAGTCCAGAAGGGTTTAGCAAAACTACTCATTGATGTTCCTGCTGCAGTATTGCAAATTTTGTTTGCGCTGATTTTATTATCATTCTATCATCCGTTTTTCATAGCCTTTGGTGTTTTATTAATACTACTCATTTATGTAGTGTTTAAGTATACAATTCAGCGTGGTATGAATACAAGTCTGCTAGAATCTCAGAAAAAATACATGGTAGCGCATTGGATTCAGGAAGTGGCACGTTCTATAATGAGTTTCAAAATTTCAGGAAAAACATCTTTAGCTGTAGATAAAAACGATAAGCTTGTCGAAGGGTATTTAAGAGCCAGAGAAAGCCATTTCAAAATTCTGATAATTCAGTTTATTCAAATGATTGGTTTCAAAGTTTTAGTAACCGCGGGGTTACTAATTATTGGTGGTTTACTAGTGCTTAATCAAGAGATGAATATTGGGCAATTTGTAGCTGCTGAAATTATCATTTTATTGGTCATTGCCTCTGTTGAAAAACTAATCTTGGGTTTAGAATCTTTTTATGATGTATTAACCTCTTTAGAAAAAATGGGGCAAGTAGTAGATAAAAAAATCGAATCACAAGAAGGAGAATCTGTTAGCATTGATAAGGATTTTAAAATTGAATTAGATAACGTTTCTTATGAAGTGCCAAGTCGAAGTTTACCAATTTTAAAAGATGTGTCTTTTAATTTGAATTCGAAAAGCAGAATTTTAATTAAAGGCGAAAGTGGTTCGGGGAAATCCAGTCTTATCCGAATTGTTTCTGGATTACTCAACCCAAGTAAAGGCAGAATCTTTCTTAATGATACCGCAATAAGTAATCTATCGCTTAATAGTTACAGGTCACACTTAGGATTAGTACTTAGTGATGAAACTCCTTTTGAAGGTACAATTAAAGAAAACTTAACGCTTGGTGATACATCAATAGCAACAAGCACTATCGAAACTGTTTTAAAAGTTGTCGGATTAACAGAGTATTTAAAAGAAACGGAACTGGGCTTAAATACAATCATTTATCCTGAAGGTCGACAAATTCCGTTTACAGTTTCCAAAAAAATAATGTTGGCAAGAGCCATTCTAAAGCAACCTCACATGCTCATTTTAGAAGAGCCATTAGAGCATTTTGAAGTTGCAGAAACTAAACGAATAATTAATTACTTAACTGATGTTAAGCATCCGTGGTCATTAGTAGTTGTAAGTTTTAATGAAGAGTGGATTAACAGTTGTTCTCAAGTCATTAACCTTCAGAAAGGTCAAATCATTTAAACAAAAGTCATGTTAAATATATCTCGTAACGCTTTAAATAAAGAAGTAGACTTAACTAAGTTTAAATCTGCCGCACTCGTTTTTAATAAAGACTATTATAAACTGTGGCGTCGTTTTTTGGCAGGCTTTGCAATAGCATGTTTTATTATATTGTTTTTGCCTTGGACTCAGAATATATCTGGTCGAGGAACAGTAACAACCTTAACGCCAGAGCAACGACCGCAAACGATACAATCACCAATTCCTGGAAGTATACAACAGTGGTTTGTACGTGAAGGAGATGAAGTTAAAAAGGGTGATACTATCATGAAAATCGCAGAAATTAAAAGTGAATACTTTGATCCAAATTTGGTTCAGCGAACTCAAAATCAACGTGATGCAAAAGCTTTTGCTGTTGCGTCTTATGCTGGTAAAGTAAAAGCACAAGATGTTCGTATTTCTGCTTTGTCAAATGAAAGACGGTTAAAGCTTGAACAGGCACAGAATAAAATATATCAGTCTCAATTAAAGGTGCAGGCAGATAGTATAGATTTAGAAGCTGCAAAGACCAATTTAAGTATTGCGAAAACTAAATTCGACCGAGCAGAATCCTTATTTAAAGATGGCTTTACGGCACTTAAACGTGTTGAAGATGCTCGGGTAAAATTACAGGAAACCGAAGCTAAGCGTATTTCTCAAGAAGCTAAGCTGTTGGCAAGTAAAAATGGAGTGCTTAATACAAAGATTGAGATTTCTAAGCTTAAAGCAGAATATGCAGATAAGATATCAAAAGCACAAAGCGAGAAATTTTCAGCACAATCCAGTCAGTTTGATTCGGAAGCCCAAGTGCAAAAACTAGATAGCGACGTATCTAATTACAGTATACGTAATGGATTATTATATATCACTGCACCTTATGATGGTTTTATACAAACTGCTTTAAGAGGTGGTGTTGGTCAGACCTTTAAGGAAGGAGAAGCTTTGGTAGGTATTATCCCAGAAAATGTAGATTTAGCTGTTGAGACTTTTGTAGAGCCAATAGACTTGCCATTAATTCATAAAGGAGAGAAAGTTCGCGTACAGTTTGATGGATGGCCAGCAATTATCTTTAGCGGATGGCCAAATGTCTCTTACGGAACTTATGGTGCAGAGGTTGTTGCTGTAGAACGCTTTATAAGCCCAAATGGTAAGTTTAGAGTGCTGCTTAAACCAGACCAAGAAGACCATCAATGGCCAAAAGATGTACGTGCAGGTTCAGGAGCGTTTACAATGGCTTTATTAGATGATGTCCCGATTTGGTTTGAGTTATGGAGACAGCTCAATGGTTTTCCGCCAAATTATTATCAGCCTTTAGATGATGCAAACGCAAAAAAGAAAAAGTAGATGAAAAAGATACTTTCACTTGTTTTATTTGCCTTTAGTTGGTTTAGCTTTTCGCAATCAGATAGTTTAGAAAATGTGTTACGATTTGATGAGTATTTGGGCTATGTCAAAAAATTTCATCCTATTGTCAAACAAGCCAATTTGGTTATTGATGAAAGCCAAGCGAAGTTATTAAAATCCAGAGGTGCGTTTGACCCAAAAATTGATGTAGATTATGATAAGAAACGACTTAAAGGTACAGAGTATTGGGACCAACTCAATGCTACATTTAAAGTACCTACATGGTTTGGTGTAGAGCTAAAAGCCTCTTTTGAAGAAAATACAGGAGATTTTTTAAATCCTGAAAATTTTATACCAGACGGAGGATTATATTCTGCAGGAGTTTCAGTTCCAGTTTTAAGAGGTTTGCTAATAAATGATAGAATGGCATCTCTAAAACAAGCTAAATTATTTAGAGAGCAAGCCAAGGTAGATAGAGATATTTATGTCAATAATATACTGTTTGAAGCATCGAAGGTGTATTTTAAATGGCTTAAATCTTATAACGAGTTAAAGCTTTTTGAAAATTTTCTTGTCAACGCAGAACAACGTTATCGAGGTGTTGTTCGTGGTGTAGAATTAGGCGAAAACGCACAGATTGATGCCACCGAAGCCCGAATAGCACTCAATAGTAGAAAGCTAAGCTTAGAACAGTCTCGTGTAAAGCTACTAAAAGCTTCCTTAGAACTATCAACCTTTCTGTGGTTAGATAACAATATTCCTGTGGAGTTGCAACCAAATGTTATCCCAGATGTTGACACAGAGCCAATTGTAGATACAACCTTTAATTTAGATCAATTACGAAGTCAAGAGGTTATTATAGATGCGCATCCAAAACTACAGTCTTTAGATTTTAAGCGCCAAAGTTTGAATGTAGAAAGACGTTTAAAAGCTAATATGTTACTGCCACGTGTAGATTTAGAATACAATTTTCTGACGGAAACACCAGATATCGGGCGCTCATTTAATACTCAAGATTATAAAGGTGGTTTTAAAATAAGTACACCTCTTTTTTTAAGAAAAGAACGTGGTGATTTAAAGTTGGCTAAGATAAAATTAAGCGATACAGAATTTGAAATTGATGCA
This sequence comes from uncultured Flavobacteriaceae bacterium, assembly GCA_964492855.1. GTDB lineage: Bacteria > Bacteroidota > Bacteroidia > Flavobacteriales > Flavobacteriaceae > Winogradskyella. The sequence goes on along the minus strand of CAZBMY010000094.1, from coordinate 899 downwards.
ACTCGGGTTAATCTTCAGAATAAGATTAATGGCCTAAAGCAAGAATTAGATTCTTATGTTACCCAAAACGAAATTACTGTACAGATGGTTGGTGATTATCAGCAAATGCTAAAAGCCGAAGAACGTAAATTTCAATTAGGCGAAAGCTCTTTGTTTTTAGTGAATTCTCGTGAATCAAAACTTATTGAAGGGCAACTAAAAGCTATTGAGATTCAGAATAAATTTTTCAATACCAAGGCAAAGTTATTTAATAGTTTGGCTGTAAATCCAGAGCTTTAAAATAGTCTTTAGTAAGCAGTATTTGGTGAAACAGAAGAATTTTTAGTTAATATTAATGTCAGACTGAGCCTGTCGAAGTCGATACTTAAAATTTTATTTACAAATGCTTCGACAAGCTCAGCATGACTTATAAATTATAATTGGCTTATTGAATAATACCAAGATTATTTATTCTATTTGATTTTATTCTACTACTAATTTGGAATTTAGTTTTTGTAATTTGATATTTACCAAATGAACGTACATTTTATCGCCATTGGTGGTGCAGCAATGCACAATTTAGCTTTAGCACTTCACAATAAAGGTTATAAAGTCACTGGAAGTGACGATACTATTTTTGACCCTTCAAAATCACGATTAGAAGCCAAAGATTTATTGCCTGAATCGTTTGGTTGGTTTCCAGAAAAAATTACATCAGATTTAGACGCTATTGTTTTAGGGATGCATGCCAAAGCCGATAATCCAGAACTTCTAAAAGCGCAAGAACTAGGACTTAAAATTTATAGTTATCCTGAGTTTTTGTACGAACAATCCAAAAACAAAACAAGAGTTGTTATTGGTGGAAGCCATGGAAAGACAACGATAACCTCCATGATTTTGCACGTAATGCATTACCACGA
>CAZBMY010000093.1:3746-8225 GCA_964492855.1 uncultured Flavobacteriaceae bacterium | reverse complement strand
CATGATGAAGCACAAAAAGAAATCGCAGAAATTGTAATTAAAGAATTGGGACAGTATTATGAAAACCCAATTGTTACTGAGGTTTCTGAAGCGGTTACTTTCTATGAAGCTGAAAAGGAGCATCAGGATTTCTATAGAAACAATCCTGATTATGGGTATTGTGGTTTTGTAATAGACCCAAAATTGGCAAAACTGCGTAAATTACATTCGGATAAAATTAAATAGCAATCCAAATAATTTAATGGAAACTAAAATTAAACTTTATGGCGCCGAAAGGTGCCATAAAACTCAATACTATAAATCGTTTTTTGAAACTCGTAACCTTAACTATTCGTTTTTCGATGTCGAAGAAAACGAAACACATGCTAAAGAATTGCGTAACTTGTACACTAACAAAAAACTTAATTTTCCAACAGTAACAATTTCAAATAAAAAGCTTAGAAATCCTTCTGAGAAAGATTTAAACAAGTGGTTGAATAAATTATTATGACTATTAAACTAAAACATAACTTCACAACTCAACTTCCTGCAGATGCTATTACAGATAACACCCGACGTCAGGTCAAAGAAGCTTGTTTTAGTTTTGTAAAACCGAAACAAACGTCTAACCCTCAATTACTGCATGTTTCAAAAGAAATGGCAGAACAATTAGGGGTTTCAAAAACAGATTTACAATCTAAAAAATTCCTCAATATCGTAACTGGCAATACTGTTTTAAAAAACACAACACCTTATGCTATGTGTTATGGTGGTCATCAATTTGGTAATTGGGCAGGACAGCTAGGCGATGGTCGTGCTATAAACTTGTTTGATGTCGAGAAAAATAATAAGCAGTGGTCTGTTCAGTTAAAAGGTGCGGGAGAAACACCTTACTCGAGACAAGGTGATGGTTTGGCTGTTTTACGATCTTCGATTAGAGAATATCTTTGTAGTGAAGCCATGCATCATTTAGGAATTCCAACAACACGTGTATTATCTCTGGCATTAACTGGTGATGATGTGCTACGAGATATGCTTTATGATGGTAATCAGGCTTACGAAAAAGGGGCTATTGTTTCTCGTGTTTCGCCATCGTTTTTACGTTTTGGCAACTATGAAATTTTTGCAGCAAGAGGTGACCATAAAAATTTAAAAATACTCGTCGATTATACTATAAAACAGCATTTTAGCCATTTAGGTAAACCCTCCAAGGAATCCTACATCCAACTATTTAATGAGGTTATGGAACGTACACTTGATATGATTATACATTGGCAGCGTGTTGGTTTTGTGCATGGTGTAATGAACACAGATAACATGTCTATTCTAGGTTTGACTATTGATTATGGGCCATATGGGTGGTTAGAAGGATTCGATTTTGGATGGACACCAAATACTACGGATGCCCAAAACAAACGTTACCGTTTTGCCAATCAACCCAATATTGGACTTTGGAATTTGTATCAACTTGCCAATGCTTTCTATCCGTTAATTGAAGATACAACATCTTTAGAAAATATCCTTGAGAATTATAAAACTGGTTTTGAAAAAAAGTCATTAGCCATGATGACATCTAAACTTGGGCTTTTTGAAAGTGATAAAAAAGACCAACAATTAATTGAGACTTTAGAAGATATTCTTCATCTTTCTGAAACCGATATGACTATATTTTTCAGAAATTTGAGTAAATTCAAAAAAGACGGTTCTATTAGTGGAGTCTCACTTATAAAAGATGCTTTTTATAAACCTAAAGACATTAAAGATGATATCGCACAACAATGGGAGGATTGGTTTAACCGTTACTTATCTAGACTAGAACAGGAAACAACCTCTGATTTTGAACGAAAAGAAAAAATGAATGCTGTAAACCCAAAGTATGTACTCAGAAATTATATGGCACAATTAGTAATTGATGATGCTAATAAAGGAGACTACAAAGGTATTGATGAGTTATTCAATCTTTTAAAACACCCTTATGCGGAACAACCTGAAAACGAAAAGTGGTTTGCCAAACGCCCGGAATGGGCAAGACACAAAGTAGGTTGTTCTATGTTATCTTGCAGTTCTTAATTTCTATTTATGGTGAGACTTTATTTTATTGGAATTTCAATTTTGGTTGTGGCTATATTAGCCAATGGTATTGTTATGAAATTAGGTGTAAAATCCTGGTATGATTTTATAGAATTACTATCCAAACATGGTACTTTAGCATTTAACAAAATAAATGCTCTTGACTATATATGGCTTTTTTTAGCTTATCCAATGACCTTAGGATTTGGTTATTGGATTGGTGATAAATTATACAAAACACTTTTTATTTAGATGGAAAAAACAGTTTCAGACGCTATTGCTTACAGACGTTCAACACGCGTTTATAAGGACACCCCAATTGACACCCAAAAAGTAAAACTGTGTCTTGTAAATGCATCCTTAGCACCTACAAGTAGTAATCTTCAACTATGGGAATTTTATCATGTTACCGATGGTGAAAAACTAAAAAAACTTGCAGAGGCTTGCTTTAACCAAAGTGCCGCAAAAACAGCAAAGCAGTTAGTTGTTGTCGTTGCAAGAAAAGACTTATGGCGTAAACGCGCAAAAGCTAATATTGATTTTTTAAATAAAGTTTACGATAAAGAAGGCCTTAGTGAACGTGATTTGAAACGTAAAAAAATGGCGACTAATTATTACAAAAAATTGATTCCGACCATATATACTGATTTTCTTGGGGTTTTAGGATACATCAAATTTATTGTCTTTCAAATCATTGGACTGTTTAAACCTATATACAGACAAACCCGTCTTAGTGATATGCGTATTGTTGCACATAAAAGTGCAGGCTTGGCTGCTCAAAATTTTATGACAAGTATGGCGGCTATAGGTTATGATACTTGCCCAATGGAAGGTAGTGACACTTTGCGCGTAAAGCAAATTTTAAACTTACCCAGAGGTGCAGAAATAAACATGGTTATTAGTTGTGGTATACGTGACGACAAAGGCATTTATGGCCCACGATTTAGAGTACCTTTTGAAAGCGTTTATTTTGAAGTTTAATTTTTATTGAAAAATATTTTCCTCATTGTTAGCTTTAAAATTTTCTAAACCAGTTTTCAACCATTCAAAATAGGCATCTGCATTAGACTCATAGGCATTAGTAATATTCAATAATTCTAAATCATGATTTAAAAGCACATAGTAAGGCTGCGAATTATTTTGGAAATTAATCGTCTGTAACGTTCCCCACTTATCACCTATACTTTCAATCTCTTTTACAGTACCATTAGCTCTTAAGTATTGAAATTGCTCAGATTCTGGTAGTAGTTTTTTATCATCTACATAAAGAGAAATGATAACATAGTCTTCACTCAAAATATCAAATACATCTGAAGTACTCCATACCTGCTCTTCCATCTTACGGCAGTTAACACAAGCCCAACCTGTAAAGTCTAACAATATGGGTTTGTTCTCTGCTTTCGCTTTTGCTAAACCTTGTTGCCAGTCTTTACTACAATTTAAATCTAAAGGACATTTTGAAGCTTTATCATATAAACTGTAAAACATTGGTGGCGGGAAACCACTTAATAGTTTCAAGTTAGCATGTTTTGTATTTGTCAATCCAGGTATTAAATAGATTACAAATGCGACCACCAATATTCCTGTCGTAATACGGCCTTTTCCTAGTTTATGTAATGGCCCATCATGTGGGAATTTAATTTTTCCGAATAAGTACAGGATTAAGCCAATACCAATGATTATCCAAAGACCTATGAAAACTTCTCGTTTAAGTAATCCCCAATGCTCAACCAAGTCGGCATTAGATAAGAATTTGAGTGCCAAAGCTAACTCTATAAATCCTAAAACTACTTTCACTGTATTTAGCCAACCACCTGATTTTGGTAAAGAATTTAACCACTTGGGAAACATAGCAAAAAGCGTAAATGGCAAAGCTAAGGCTAAACCAAACCCGCTCATTCCCATGGTGAGTTGCATAGCACCGCCATCAGCAGTTAAGGAGCTTCCTAATAAAGTTCCTAAAATTGGTCCTGTACAAGAAAATGAGACTATAGCCAATGTTAATGCCATAAAAAACACACCTATAAATCCTCCTATTTTATTAGCACGACTATCCATAGCAGCACTCCAAGATTGCGGCAAGGTTAATTCAAAATAGCCAAAAAACGAAAATGCAAACGCTATAAATATGATAAAGAAAATAATATTTAACGTCACATTTGTGGATATACTGTTGAGAATTCCTGGGTCTAAAGAATCTAAAAGATGAAATGGTAAGCTTAACAACACATAAATCAAAAAGATAAAAAAGCCATATAATATAGAGTTAAATAACCCCTTTTTAGAATCTCCTGAACTCTTTGTGAAAAATGACACAGTTAAAGGAATCATAGGAAAAACACATGGCGTTAATAATGCTATTAATCCTCCTAAAAACCCTAAGATGAATATTGATAAATTACTCTTTTCTTCAATGTTCTGTTTCTCGTA
>CAZBMY010000093.1:0-3646 GCA_964492855.1 uncultured Flavobacteriaceae bacterium | reverse complement strand
ACCCTAAGATGAATATTGATAAATTACTCTTTTCTTCAATGTTCTGTTTCTCGTATTTATCCCAACCTGTAATATTTAGTTGCAATTTTTTAGAAAGATTTTTACTTCTTTCGTCAATTTCAACTAATGCTGTTTTAGCTTCATTACCATCTAAACTCAATACAAAAGCATTGTCAAGCGGGATACATTTTTCATCATCACAACTCATATAATCAACATTAACCTCTATAAGGTTTAAATCACTATTTAAGAGTTTTATGCGTTGCTTAAATTCTGCTTGATCATAAAAAAACTTTATATCTAATTGAAAAACTTTATCAAAATAGGGATCTACGTTCGGTTCTATAACCTTTCCGATGAGTTCATAGTTCCCGTCTAATGATTTAAACTCAAAAGTTGTAGGCAGAGGTCCGCCGCCTTCATATTCATCTTGTGAATACAATTTCCAATTTTTCTGAATATTGGCCGTAAAAATTAAATCATACTCCTTATCAGAAATCTTTTCGACTTTAGTTTCCCATTTTACGGGTTCTAAAATTTGAGAAAAAGCATTTATAGAAAATATAAATGAAAAGAATAGAATAAATAGACGTCTCTGAATTGCCATAAATAATGAATTGAAATACAAATGTAATTCTTGTATTGGATTACCTAATCAAAAGTCGTCTAATTTATAAAAACCTTAAGACATAAAACATAAAAAAACCGAACGTTTAGTTCGGTTAAATGAGTTAAGATTTTTTTTCTATGGATAGAATTTTAGAATGTTCCCATTTAGAGATTCCGCCATCAAGCTCATATATTTTTTCAAAACCAGCTTCTTGCAGTTTTTTAGCGCATTTTGCACTTCTTCCACCACCTTTGCAATATAAGACTACAGGCTTAGATTTGTCTAATCTTGAAATATCTTCATCAAACGTTGGTGAGTTAAAATCTATGTTTTGTGCATTAGAGATACGACTTTTTTCAAATTCTTTTGGAGAACGCACATCGATGAGCTGAACATCTTCTAATTCTATTATACTCTTCATTTCTGCTGCAGTAACTAATTTTATGTCTTGAGAGTCTGCTTTTTTATCAACACAACTCACATTAAACAAAAATGATATTGTGAGTAACCTTATGACTAGTAACCTTTTCATGATTATTTATTTATTTGATTGATGTCGCCTTTCCATTGACTAAAACCGCCAAGAAGATTATATGTGTTATTAAATCCTAACTGATTCATGATAGCACATGCTTGTGCACTTCTACCTCCAGATTTACAATACACAAAATAATTTTTAGCATTATCAAGTTGCTGAATCTCATCAATGAAACCTTGACCTTTAAAAATATCTATGTGCATAGCATTAGGAATAACACCTAATTCCTCAACCTCTTCTTGTGTTCTAACATCTAAAATTACTGAATTATTGTCTTCAGTCATCTTTTTTGTCCAAACTTTTTGTTCTAAATCAGCCATTTTGCTTTGTATAGTTAAACAAAATTAACATATCTTTATGATATAGACGCAAAAAAACCTGAAGCTTTACACTTCAGGTTTAAATTTTAACAAATCTGGCATTTATTTAGTTTTTATTGAGCATCCTATGGCTCTTGTAGTCTTTTGCTCTATATCATTTCCGGCTAAAAGCGCATCTACAGCATTTTCGGCATATTTAGTTTTTACCAAAGAGGCGTCTTGATAGTTATCATCTATCGCTCCAATATATTTTACAACATTACCGTCATTGGTTTTTTCTAAAATATAAACATGAGGTGTTTTGGTTGCTCCATATTGTGGGTAGATTTCTTGATTTTTATCTAACAAATATGGAAATGTAAATCCTTTTGCTTTTGCTCTAGCTTGCATAGCCTGCATATTATCTCCTGGTTTTACATCTGTATCATTTGGCATTACAGCAATAACAGGGTAGCCTTTTGAAGCATATTTTTTATCTAAAGCAACTATTCTATCTTCATAAGCTACGGCATAAGGACAGGTATTACAAGTGAAAATAACAATAAATCCCTTTGCACTCTTATAGTCTGAAAGTGAGACCATTTTACCATCGATATTCTCTAATGAGAAATCGGTTGCTACATCTCCAATGTCATAACCGCCATCGGTAGTAATTGTAAAAGCTGTTAAGCTTACCAAGCAGATTAAGACTGCTAATACTTTTAATGTTTTCATCATAAATTAATTTAAAAATTGTTGTACTTCTTTTTCTAATTCTTCATAGTTAAATGACCTTTCGTAAAACTGTCGTTTATCGTTTTTATATATAATCGTAGCAGGTAATGCGCCTGACCATGTGCTATCTATTGCTGGTATCCATCTGTTTTGGTCTACATCATCAAAACAAACAACTTCAGATTGTAATTTTTTCTCTTTTATAAAAGGTTTTAGTTTAGTTTCATATTGTCTTGGAAAATCTAAACTCACTAACAATACCTCAACACCTTTTCCTTCGTATTCAGCTTTAATTTTTTCAAAATACGGTAATTCTTTAATACATGGTGCACACCAAGTTGCCCAAAAATTAACAACATGCACCTTATCATCATTTTTATTTATTAAAGGTTTTAGACCATCGTAATCATAAACTTCTAAATCTATATCAATCTTAACCTCTGCTTCAAATTTTTTTACCTCAGCAACGACTTCTTTTGAAGTGTCTTTACAAGATAAGTTTAAAAACAATATTATAATTAAGAATCGTTTCATCCTATAAAATTAATGATGCTTTTATGGAGATTAGAACTTTTAACAAAAAATTAAATTTAATTTTGTTTACCAATAGTAAGTTTGCGCAAATAACAGAGACTATTAATAATTATAAAAAAGCACAATGAAATCAAAGATTCACAAACTCAAAAAAGCTACTATTTTAGTATTAGCAATATCATTTTTTTCTTTCACTTTACTAAAAGAAAAACAAGTTGATGTAGAAGCAAGTAAAATCTCATGGATTGGCAAAAAAGTAACAGGCAGCCATGAAGGTACAATTAATCTACAAAGCGGTGTTCTTAAATTTGATGGTAAAAAACTAGTAGGTGGAAATTTTGTTATAGATATGTCAACGATTAATGTTACAGATATGCAAGGTAGAGGAAAAGCAAGCCTTGAAAGACATTTAAAATCAGATGATTTTTTTGGCGTAGAAAAACATAAAACTGCTACGCTAGAAATTACAAAGGTTACAAATCAGTACAGTGATTATGAGATTACTGGACAATTAACAATTAAAGACATTACAAAGCCAATCTCATTTAATATGGTTATTAAAGAAAACTCTGCGTCTACAAAGTTAATGATAGATCGAACTAAATTTGATATTAAATATGGCTCAGCTTCTTTTATTGATAATTTAAAAGACAAAGCCATCTCTGATGAATTTGAACTTGATGTAAAATTATCCTTCTAGTAAAATAGAAAATCTTCAAATTAGTTTGAAATAAAAATTTTCATTTCTATATTTGAACTTTAAATAAACAAATGCAAACAAACAAAACATGGTGGTGGAACTTAACTAACGAAACGTTCGTGAAATAGTCCATTGTGTTAATCGAAATACTAAAAGGCTTGTCATTCACGACAAGCCTTTTTTAATTTTAAATACTGATTTATATTCAGCATAAATGAAAACATATAATC
>CAZBMY010000092.1:0-8239 GCA_964492855.1 uncultured Flavobacteriaceae bacterium | reverse complement strand
TACCTGTATAGAACCATTGATTATTAGGAACATTTTTTGTTAACTCAGGATCTAAAATTACTTGGTCAAAAGGCGTATAATCACTATTAATACCTAACTTACGATTAGGGCCGGTAAGAATTGTTGTACGTGACACTTCTGCCCCAGTACCTGATATTGTAGGTACACCAACATGATAAACACCTGGATTTTTTATTAAATCCCAACCTTGGTAGTCTTTTGCCTGGCCCTCATTGGTTAGCATTAAGGATACAGCTTTAGCAATATCCATAACTATACCACCACCGATACCTATAACACCTGATGGTCTTTCACTAAATTCTAAAATTAAGTCTTCTACATATTGATCTATCTGAGACGTTTTTGGTTCCTCTTTTGTAGGCACATAAATAATCTTGTCTTTGTAGGATAATCTAATTCTAGACGTTAACCAATGGTTTCCTTTAAATATATCATCGACATAATAAATGAATGGCGCATTAATTCCCTGACGCTTAGAAGCTATAATCTCATCTAATTGATTAAAACTTCCACGTCCAAAAATAACGTGCGATACCATCGGAAAATTCTTATAACTCATTTACAAAGTTTCTGTAACAAAAATATAAATACTAAAACGTTTTGTCTTCTATTATTTTAAATAATTTAAAAGTCCTTTAATCGACTTTAAAGTTATGTAATCGACAGCTTTAACATCATTATGACTTACAGTTTCATGCTGCCAAGTTGTATGAAATGGTATATGAATAGCTTCTGCTCCAATCTCTAATAACGGTAAAATATCCGATTTTAGAGAGTTCCCTATCATTAAAAACTCTGAAGGCTTTATATCCAAATGCTTTAATAACTTACTATAATTCTCTGCAGCTTTCTCACTCAATACTTCAATATGATGAAAATAATCTAGTAGTCCAGATTTTTCAAGTTTACGTTCTTGATCTAGCAAATCTCCCTTTGTTGCTACAATTAGCCTATATTTTTTCGAAAGTACTTTCAAAATAGGCTCCACATCATCTAACAACTCAACAGGCTTATTAATCATCTCTTTTCCGAGATTTATAATCTCTTCAATTATTTTATTAGAAACGGTATAATTTGAGAGTTGCAGTGCCATTTCTACCATTGAGAGCACAAAGCCTTTTACGCCATAACCGTAAAGAGGCAAGTTCTTCATCTCCATCATAAAAAGCTCTTGATCAATCTTATTTGGCGTTTCAAATTGAGACAGTAGTTCACCCACCTTTGCTTCTGCATCTCTAAAATAAGTTTCATTTACCCAGAGCGTATCGTCTGCGTCAAAACCTATAACTTTTATATTTTGAAATTGGTTATTCACCTATTTCCATAGTTTTTTAGCACGTTCTAAATCCTCTGGTGTATCAATTTCTACACCTTCAACAGATGTTTCAACCATCTTTATCTTCTTTCCAAATTCTAAATACCTAATACATTCTATTTTCTCACTAGCTTCTAAAAATTGCATAGGTAAAACTGTAAAATCTAATAGTGCTTGCTTTCGAAAAGCATAAATACCTTTATGCTTAAAATAGCGTGCTTTTACAGTCTTGTCTCTTGGGTATGGAATGGGGCTCCTAGAAAAATATAATGCAAAATTGTTTTGGTCGACGATGACTTTAACTGTATTGGGGTTATTAATCTCTTCCCAATCTGTAATTTCAACCATTAATGAAGCTAAATCAATAGCCTGATTAACGTCATTATTAAATACATTAAGGACTTTCTCCAAACTTTCTCGTTCTGTAAAAGGTTCATCACCTTGAACATTAACAACAATATCACAATCTACTGTTTCAACAGCTTCTGCAATGCGATCACTTCCCGATTCGTGTACTTTCTTACTCATTATAGCGTTTCCGCCATGAGACGTAATTTCATCATAAATAATATCGCTATCGGTGACCACATATACTTCTGAAAAAAGACCTGTAGCCAAAGTCGCTTCATACGTTCTCAATATAACTGTTTTACCAGCTAAGTCTTGCATAAGCTTTGCTGGGAAACGAGATGCCGCATAACGAGCGGGAATCATTGCTATAATCTTCATCTAAAGATGTGTTAATTAGTAATTCATCTTGGGATTACATGAATTTTGATATGATATCAATTACCGAGTCAAAAATAAGGGTTTGAAATGATAAAAGCTATTCTACGAAATTCTCGTCTCTAAAACCGATAAGATAAAGTTTTTCTTTTGCCCTTGTTACCGCCGTGTATAACCATCTTATATAATCTCTGTCTGGTCCCTCTGGAAGATAAGGTTGCTCAACAAAAATAGTATTCCATTGCCCTCCTTGAGACTTGTGACAAGTTATAGCGTAAGAAAACTTTACTTGAAGCGCATTGAAAAACTTATTGTTCTTAACGCCTAAAAAACGTTTGTAATTAGAAGCTTCATTGACATAGTCTTTAGAGACTTCTTGATAAAGTCTATTGGATTCTTCATAGGTTAAAGATGCGCTTTCTGCAGAAATTGTATCGAGTAGTAATACTGTTTCAAAAGGTCGCATCTTAGGATAATCAACCATTTTAACTTTTACTTCAGCAAATTTAAAACCGTACAACTCTTTAATACTAAAGATTTCAAGTACTTCAATAATATCTCCATTGGCTATAAATCCGGCTTCAGTAGTTGGTTTTATCCAGAAATAATTATTCTTTACAACCATTAGGTAATCGCCTGCAGATAATTCGCTCTCATTAAATAATATCCTATTTCGTATTTGCTGGTTATACAAATTGGCGCGTTTATTACTTCTTACAATTATAGCCGTCTCTTCATAACCTTGATTACTATAGGCGTCATTTATAGCGTCCATTATATCATACCCATCTACTAATCGAATAATATCTTTAAATGGTTTTACATTGAACTTAAAACTATCATAAAAGGTCGTTTCTAAAACGGAACGCAATTCCGTAGCATTCTCTAAAATACCAGAATCTTGCTCTTGTCTAACCACTTCATCTAGCTCCATTGACGTAACGTCCTTATTATAATTTAAATCTAGCTTACTTGCTTCTAATGCTGGGCTTAAGTCTGATTTTACAGGTGGTAATTGCGCTTTATCACCAATGAGTAGTAACTTACAATTGTGACCCGAATAGACATACTGTATTAAATCGTCTAAAAGAGAACCGTTTTCAAAAAATTTGGATTCAGCAGGTACATCTGGTATCATTGATGCCTCATCAACAATAAAAATAGTATTTCGATGTTTATTAGGTTGCATTACAAACTTAACACCTCCACCCTTTTCTTTTTTTGGGAAATATATTTTTTTGTGAATAGTAAAGGCTTCCTTATTAGAATAGTTAGAGATTACTTTTGCGGCGCGACCCGTCGGAGCTAATAAAACAGCACTCACTTTTGCTTGCCAAAGATTAGAAACTATCGTTCCTATAATACTTGTTTTTCCTGTACCTGCATAACCTTTTAAAAGATATAAAGCATTCTTTTTAGTATCAAAAATGAATTCTGATAATTGTAATAAGACAATATCTTGTTTTTCAGTAGGTGAAAATGGGAATTTTGACCTTATAAGTCTGTAAAAATCGGAAGGGTTTTGAATCATTTAACATTTTCAAATTCTTCAGCAATATAGCATTATATCTTTACATTTCAGACTATTATAATACCCCTAAAATTCATTTTGTTATATTTTTATTTATTATGTTTTTACGAACAAAAAAAAATTGTAGATTTGCGAAAGACCTTAATAAAATAAACTAACTATGTTAAAAGTCATTCTAGCGATTGTCGCTATCATTGTTCTAACAATACTTATTGTTTGGTTAATTGATAAGTTTGTTCCTAAAAAAATAAAACCTATTCTCAATCTTGTGCTATGGGTTATTATTATTTACTTAGGATATCTTACGTTCAATTCTGTATATGACGAGATAAGATTTGAAAAAGAAAAAGATAAACGTTACCAAGTAGTGGTTGATCGCCTATTAGACATTAGAAATGCTGAAGTTGCCTATAAAGAAGTTAATGGTCAATATACTGATAAGTACGAGAATTTAATTAGTTTCATTGACACAGCACAAGTTGCAATTACAGAACGTCGTGATTCTACAATATTAGATGTAGAAAAAACGAGACAGTTCAACGGTATTGAATACTTCAAAACACTTATTCTCACAGACACCTTAGGTTACTACTCTGTAAAAGATTCGCTGTTCAAAAATATTGACTACAAAACTATTATGAATGTTGGTGTTGGAGAAGCCAATGCTAAATTTAAGTTACAAGCTGGTAAAGTTGATGATATCCCAGTATTTGAAGCAAGTGTAGATAAGGCTGTTGTTTTATTTGGCTTAGATAAAAACTTAATATCTAATGAAAAGCAAGTTGTATCCGTAGATGGTGTTAACGGGCCAAAAATTGTCGTTGGCTCTATGAATGAAGTGAAAACAACTGGTAACTGGCCTAAAAACTTTACTAAAAAAGAATAGTTTGGCAAACAAAATAAACAAAGAGCTGTCCATTCAAGTCAATTTGAATGGACTTTCTTTTTGTATACTTAACCGCTCTAACGATATAATTGAGTATATAAACACTATTGAGTTCGAAAACAAGCTCAACCCCTTTGATACGTTACATAAACTAAAAGAAGAATTGGCGTCCAATACAATTTTTTCTGACGAATTTAGCAATATTACCATTTTACACTATAACGAGCTTTCGACGCTAGTTCCTAAGCCATTATACGATGAAGCCCATAACGCTGAATACTTAAAATTTAATACAAAGATTTTAAAAACAGATTTTATAGCTTCTGATGATTTAAAATCGCAGGATATTGTGAGTGTTTATGTCCCTTACATTAATGTAAACAACTATATTTTTGAAACGTTTGGTACCTTCATCTATAAACATGTGTCTTCTGTTTTTATTGATGCATTATACAATACAGTTGATACTACTGAAGACGGAGTCTACATCAATATAGAACATCAATCCTTACAAGTTGTTATACTAAAAAACAAATGTGTTTTATTATATAATTATTTTGATTTTACGACACCAGAAGATTTTATTTATTACGTCCTTTTTACCTATGAGCAAAAGCAATTAGATACTGAGACTGTAAAGCTTAAATTGTTCGGTAGTCTATCTAAGGAAGATGATTTGTTTGCAATAGCATACAAATACATAAGACATGTAGAGTTAAATGCAGATGCGGAAAATTTCTTAATTAAACATAGCTTTTAAATGCGTATTATTTCAGGAGAATATAAAGGCAGACGTATTACAGCACCTAGTAAACTACCTGTTAGGCCAACTACAGACATGGCAAAAGAGGCATTATTCAATATCTTGAATAATCAATATTATTTTGATGATATCTCTGTGTTAGACCTGTTTTCTGGAACAGGGAATATAAGCTATGAATTTGCATCTAGAGGCACTCAAAATATTACAGCAGTTGATTCAAATTTTGGATGCATATCGTTTATAAATGAAACATCTGAAGCTTTTGAGATGCCTATTAAAACTATTAAAAGTGATGTGTTTAAATTTTTAGAGCACTCAAAACAAAAACATACTATTATTTTTGCAGATCCTCCCTATGATTTTGACTTGAATCAATTTTCAAAAATTCCGGAATTAGTATTTAGCAACAACCTATTAGATAATGATGGACTTTTAATTGTTGAGCACTCAAAACACACTAAATTAAATGATTTAGAGCATTATAGCCATTCAAAAAGTTATGGCGGCAATATGTTTAGTTTTTTTAAAAATGGTACCGATTAAAAATAAACCCCTTACGAAATGTAAAGGGTTTTTATATCTAAGCAAATCTATAAGCCGAATTCTGTCTACTGACGATGACATAGCATGTCAGTATCCTTATCATTTATCTGCGTTTATTGTTACCAACAAACTTTAGCTGTCTACCCTCTAACAATCGCGCGTGCACGCTCTCCCGATAACTATCGGGACGTTAGTTTACATGACATTGCACCACATAGAGTTTACCTGGTTTCACTACAGCATAACCTGTACATACTTTCTGTTGCACTTTTCCTAACCTCACGGTTGGTGGCTGTTAACCACTATGCTTACACTATGGTGTTCGGACTTTCCTCAGAGACATTTATAGTCACTGCGATAAGGCGATTTACTATGAGCAAAAGTAAACAAATTGTTAATAACTCCTATTAAATTTAGGACTACTAAAATGCCTATTACAGTGTTATTATTAAATTTGTAATTCAGTTGTGTTTTATGGAACATTTTGTAGTATCGGCTCGTAAGTATAGACCCCAGACATTTAAGGATGTTGTGGGGCAACAAGCTATCACAAATACGCTTCTCAATGCTATTGAAAATAATCATCTAGCGCAGGCGCTTTTATTTACAGGACCGCGAGGTGTAGGTAAAACGACATGTGCACGTATACTTGCCAAAATGATTAATAGTGATGGCAATACAAGTGAAGACGAAGATTTTGCATTTAATATTTTTGAACTAGATGCGGCTTCAAACAATTCTGTAGACGATATTAGAAGTCTCACCGACCAAGTTCGTATTCCGCCTCAGGTTGGCAAATACAAAGTATATATCATTGATGAGGTACACATGTTATCTCAGGCCGCTTTTAATGCATTTCTTAAAACATTAGAAGAGCCTCCAAAGCACTGCATATTTATCTTAGCTACCACAGAAAAGCATAAAATTATACCTACAATTTTATCACGTTGTCAAATTTTTGACTTTAAGCGTATTACTGTAAAAGATGCTAAAGCATACCTCAAATATATTGCAGAGCAACAAGATGTAATTGCAGAAGATGATGCACTTCATATCATAGCACAAAAAGCAGATGGCGCCATGCGAGACGCCTTATCTATTTTTGATCGTGTTGTAAGTTTTTCAGGTAAAAATCTAACCCGACAAGCAGTAACTGAAAATTTAAATGTATTGGATTATGAAACATACTTTACTAGTACTGATTTAATCCTAGAAAATAAAATACCTGAATTACTTATTCATTTTAATGATGTCTTATCTAAAGGCTTTGACGGACATCACTACATTGCTGGTTTGGCATCACACTTTAGAGACGTATTGGTTTGCAAAAACCCTTCTACTATAGAACTATTAGAAGTAGGTGATGATACTAAAGTTAAATATGTAGAGCAGTCTCAAAAATCATCACAAGCCTTTCTCATTAAAGGTATAGATATTGCAAATGACTGTGATTTAAAATACAAAAACAGTAAAAATCAACGCTTACTTGTTGAGTTAGCACTTATGCAATTAGCCTCTATCACTTTTGATGGAGAAAAAAAAAATAGCAGACATTACATAATTCCGCCATCTTACTTTAAATCTAAAGGCATTACACCTATCCCGGTTAAAAAATCGGTTTCAAGTTCTATAAATCCTGAAACAGATAAGAAACCAAAAGTTAAGGCTAAAGACTATACTTCGGCGACGACAACACAAGTTTCAGAACCTCAAATACCAAAAATATCTATAAGTAAACCTGCAAAAGTTACTTCTGGTTTATCATTAAAAAGTATTCGCGAAAAGAAAGAACATCAGATAAAGCAAATGGATGTTGTTATTGACGAAGAGAATCTACCAAAAGAACCTGTCACTCAAGAGGAGCTAATCCTAGCCTGGAATTCTTATATAAAATCACTTCATTTAAAGGGTGAAAAAATAATGGCATCCATAATGGAGATGGAGCCTCCTAAACTTGAAGGCACTAAAATGGTAATCACCTACTCCAATAATACCAGTAAGATTGAATTGGAGCGTGCTCAATTTCCAATTTTGTCGCATTTGAGAAAAGCCTGTAAAAACTACGATTTACATTTTGATATTATTGTAAACGAAGACGTTGCTAAAAAATATGCATTCACTCCACAAGAAAAGTACGAGAAACTCAAAGAGAAAAATGAAAATATAGAACTCTTAAAACGTACATTTGGATTAGACATTTAAAACAGATGAAAAACTTCATTTACTTTATTTTAATTATGCTTATTGGTTTTACGAGCTGTGACGGTCGTAAATCTAAAAGGCAAACCTTGTCAGATAATATTGAAAGTTTTAAAAAGAAGAATACGATAGTCATACAAACATATAGTCCGGATAAAGATATTAAGCGAGAAATAGACACGACTTTATCCAATGGTTTTCATGTTAAAATAAAAACAGAGACAAATCCTAAAGAAGATATAGTGCTATCTAAAA
>CAZBMY010000091.1:0-8347 GCA_964492855.1 uncultured Flavobacteriaceae bacterium | reverse complement strand
ACAAACGGTGAACGCCAGTAGTTGTTTCTTCAGAAAGCCCTTTTATGTCTTTAGCAAGGTGTGGATATTTATCTAAAACCATATTAGTTAAATCACCACCATCATCTAAAATCATGTTTAACGGCTGACGGTCTTCACCAAAAAATAAGGTTTGTTCAATACACCAATCAAACTCCTCTTCTGTCATATCTTTCCATGCATACACAGCTGTGCCAGCAGCAGCAATTGCAGCAGCAGCTTGATCTTGTGTAGAGAATATATTGCAAGAACTCCAAGTAACTTCAGCACCAAGTGCTTGTAAAGTTTCTATTAAAACAGCAGTTTGTATCGTCATATGTAAACATCCTGCAATACGAGACCCTTTAAGAGGTTGCTCGTTTTTATATTCTTCACGTAAGCTCATTAGACCTGGCATTTCTGCTTCGGCTAATTCAATTTCTTTTCTTCCCCAAGCCGCTAACGACATGTCTTTTACTTTGTTTGGAACGTAAGCAATAGTCTTTGTACTCATTTGTTTTTTATCTTTTTTTTATAATTGAAAACGCTTTTAGAATAAAGAAACTAAAATGTTTACTTTAGCTTTTAAAATTACCAAATGCGCTTTAAGCGCTGCAAAGATAACACATAACATTAACATTCCTAAATGCCGCTGTTTAAATCCATTAGTGTAAACTCACAAACTACTGTTAAAATCTGGAAGATAGAGGAATCTTACAATGATTTAATGGCTTCGTTGGATTTAAAACCGAATAGTTTAGAACGTGTTTTAGGTATGAAAAGTGAGTTACATCAACGTGGGTTTTTGAGTGTACGTTATTTGCTTCGAGAGTTTGGATATACAGACCAAGATTTGTTTTACGATGATAATGGAAAACCACATCTTAAAGACGGAAAACATATTTCGATAACACATAGTTTTACGTTTTCTGGAGTCATTGTTAGCAATGCCGAAGTTGGGATAGATATCGAAAAACAGCGTGATAAAATTGCTGTAATTGCTAAGAAGTTTGTAGAATATGAATTTCAGTATTTAAAGCAAGAAGCTGAAGATTATGTAAGAAAGCTAACAGTGATATGGGGAATTAAAGAATCACTGTACAAATTGTTTGCAACACCAGGGATGTTGTTTAGAGAACATTTTTTAGTAATTCCTTTTACGTTTGAAGAGTCAAGTACAGTTTGTTGGATAGAGTATCAAGATAAAAAGTATCGCTATAATTCACGTTTTTTAGAATTCGAAGGATTCACTTGTGCTTATGTTTTAGGAGAATGAATTCAATTTACCATGACATAAAATCAGCAGCAAAAAACAGAGAAAAATTATTAGCAGTTTTAATTGATCCAGATAAAATGGAACTTGAAAACGTTTCAGGTTTTATAAAGAAAGTAAATCAATCTATAGCAACTCATATTTTTGTTGGTGGAAGTACTGTTGAAGAATTTGAAACAGAGAGGATAGTTGTCGAAATAAAAAAGCAGACAGAATTGCCTGTAATTTTATTTCCAGGAGATGTAACACAGTTGACAGAAGAAGCTGATGGACTTTTGTTTTTGTCTTTGATTTCTGGTCGAAACCCAGACTATTTAATAGGGAAACATGTTGAGGCAGTTTCAAAATTATCATATACAAATATTGAAGTTATTCCGACAGGATATTTGCTTATCGAAAATGGCAAACAAACTTCAGTAGAGCGTGTGAGTCAAACAAAACCGCTTTCTAGGAATAATGTTATTTTAATAGGCGATACAGCAAAAGCTGGGGAATTATTAGGCATGAAACTCATTTATTTAGAGGCAGGTAGTGGAGCAGCACATCCAGTAGATTCTGAAATAATTTCTAAAGTCAAAAACATTTTAAACATACCACTCATTGTTGGTGGAGGTATTCGTTCAAAACAAGAATTAGAAAAGGTATATAAATCTGGTGCAGATTTGGTAGTTATTGGTACAGCTTTTGAAGACAATGAAAACTTCTTTGAAGAATTAAAAAAATGAATATGAAGATATCAGTAGAATTAACATTTACACCTTTAAAGGATGATTATGAGCCACATATAATAGCCTTTATAAAAGCGCTTAGAAATTCTGAGTTTACGATTTTAGAGAATCCTTTGAGCACTCAGGTTTATGGAGATTATAATAAAGTGATGTCGTTTCTTCAGAAAGAAATTGAAAAAGCATTTAGCGATTTAGATATTGCTGTATTACAAATGAAACTAGTAAAAACAGACCGTAGCGATTATGAACCTCATTTTTGATTTTTTTCTTGATGCATATAAAAACACACCTACACTACAAATTGTATTAGAAGCCATAGCTTTTGTGTTTGGAATAATTAGTGTTTGGTTTGCAAAAAAAGAAAATATTTTAGTTTATCCAACAGGAATTATATGTACTGTTATCACCGTTTATCTGTTATATATAAATGAATACTTTGGAGATATGATGATGAATTTTTATTACTCCGTAATGAGTGTATATGGTTGGTGGAACTGGTCTCGTAAAAAGGGAAGCAAACACGTAGTACCTATTTCTAGAACTAATACAAAAGAGAAAGTTATCGGGTTTGGGTTATTTATTACTACTATGATTGTTACTTACGTGGTATATAATGCAAATGATTATGATATTCAAATGGTAAATTATATAGATATATTTACATCGGGTGTTTTCTTTACTGCAATGTGGTTTATGGCTAATAAGAAATTAGAAAACTGGACGTTGTGGATTTTTGCAGATATAATTACAATACCACTATATGCCTATAGAGGGTTAGGAATGCTGTCATTACAATATTTAATTTTTACAATATTAGCTATTCAAGGTTATTTAGCATGGAAGAAAAACTTAGACAACAACCTTCAGACTGTATAAAAGTAGTTTTATTCGGTCCAGAGTCAACAGGGAAAACAACCTTATCAAGACAATTAGCTAGACATTACAATAGTGTTTGGGTACGTGAGTATGCAAGAGAATATCTCCAGGATAAATGGAATAATGAACGAAAAACTTGCGAACCTAAAGATCTACTCCCAATTGCTATAGGTCAAATGAAACTAGAAAATGCGCTAGCTCAAAAAACAGATTCTGTATTGATTTGTGATACAGATTTACTAGAGACTAAAGTATATAGTGAAGCCTATTACCAAGGTAGTTGTGATCCTATTTTAGATAAATTTGCTCAAGAGAATTCATACGATTTATATTTTTTAACTTATATTGATACGCCTTGGGAAGCTGATGATTTAAGAGACAAACCCAATGAAAGAGAGCGTATGTTTAACGCTTTTGAAGACGCCTTAAAGCAATATAAAAAGCCATATGTTTTACTAAAAGGCGGAAAAAAAGAACGCTTAGAAAAAGCTGTTTTTTACATTAACCAATTATTAAACAAGTAGTTTGAATTTTACAAAAAAAGACATAGAGCAAATAGAATCCAAAGGTATTTCTATAAAAGCAATTGAAGAACAGTTATCGATTTTTCAAGAAGGGATTCCTGCTACAATACTTTTAGAACCCGCTACTTTAAACGGAGGAATAAAATCCCTAGATAATGACAGTGTTTCTTATTATAGTAAAGTGTTTGAGTCCAAAAAGAATGATTTAGAAATACTAAAATTTGTTCCCGCATCTGGTGCGGCAACGCGTATGTTTAAGTTTTTATATGAATTTCTTAAAAATTACAATCCTTTAGAACAATCTATTAATTCATATATAAATAGAACAAGACAGGATGAAATGAGACTATTTATTTTCGGGATGGATAAGTTTCCTTTTTATGATCAAGTTTTAAATAAAATGATGGAAGAAGGAAATGATTTTGACAATCTAAACTTCAATCAAAAGGTTTGGCATTTTGCAAATACAATACTAAATAAAGATCTGTTAAACTTTGGTAATTACCCTAAAGGATTATTACCGTTTCATGAATACAAAAACAATGTAATATCCACAGCTTTCGAAGAACATTTATTTGAGACAGCACTCTACACTTCTGATAATAAAGACGCAAAATTGCATTTTACAATCTCGGAGCATTTTAAAGATTCATTTATAGAAGAGTTTCAGCGTATAGAACAAAAGGTAGAAAAAAAGACTGAGACAGAATTTCAAATAGATTTTTCATACCAACAAGCAATTTCAGATACGATTGCTGTAAATTCTAAAAATGAACCATTCAGAAATCATGATGGGTCATTATTATTTAGGCCTTCGGGTCATGGTGCTTTACTATCAAATTTAAATGAAATAGACGCCGATATAGTTTTTATAAAAAATATAGACAATGTAGTTGTATATAAGTATAAAGAAGAAGTGGCTACCTATAAAAAAGTATTGGCAGGTATTCTTTTAGAACTGCAAGGCAAAATATTTGAATACCTAAATCAATTAGATTCTGAAAAAGTGTCTGAGTCTTTAATTGATGAGATAACTCAGTTTATGTGTACTGATATTAATGTCAAACTCACTCGTGATTACTATAAATACACAGAAAAGTATAAGGTAGATTATATAAAAAACATACTCAATAGGCCGATAAGAATTTGTGGAATGGTTAAAAACGAAGGCGAACCTGGCGGTGGACCATTTTGGGTTAGAGATCAATATGGCGATGTGTCTCTTCAAATTGTAGAATCTGCACAAATTAATGCTAACAACTTATCTCAAAAAAAAATATTTGAGGCATCAACACATTTTAATCCCGTAGATATTGTTTGTGGAATTAAGGATTATAAAGGTCAAAAATTTAATCTTAAGAATTTTGTAGATAAAGATTCAGCTTTTATAACCAACAAAACTAAATCTGGCGAAGCAATTAAAGCTTTAGAACTTCCAGGCTTATGGAATGGTGGTATGGCCTATTGGAATACCGTTTTTGTAGAAGTGCCCATAATTACTTTCAATCCAGTGAAAACGGTCAATGATTTATTAAAACGACCACATCAATTAAAGTAAAGTGGATTTTTCTCAACTAATAAACGAATTAAAGTTTAAGGCAGTTCGTAGTTCAGGTAGTGGCGGTCAAAATGTAAACAAAGTAGCTACTAAAGTAGTATTGTATTTTAGTATTGAAGCATCGAAGTGTTTCACAGAGGAAGAGAAGGAAAGATTACTAGGTTATTTGGAGAATAGACTAACTAAATCTGGTATTTTAATTTTGAGTTGTGGAGAAACTAGAAGTCAACTAAAAAATAAAGATATAGTTGTAAGTCGTTTTTTAAATATAATAGAAGAAGGTTTAAAGGAAGAGAAAAAACGTTTAGAAACTAAAATACCCAAAGCCGTGAAGCGAAAACGGTTGGATAATAAAAAGAAAACTTCTGAAAAGAAAGCAAACCGAAGACCTCCAAAAATTGATTAAAAAATTTTAGAATATAATCTCTAATTGTAAAATCAGTTATATATTTGTGCCGTTCTCAAAAAAGGGGTGCTGTAAAAAGCTGAGATCATACCCATAGAACCTAGAACAGGTAATGCTGTTTAGGAAACGAGCGTAAAGAAAATGTCAGGCAGACATTTTTAGCAAGTGCTATTAGGTTATCTATATGTTGGTTTTACTTCTGAATTTAATGATGCCTATAATATGCGTAAAAGAATTCAAAATAAAATCAATTTAGCTTAATTGTAATTGTAAAGCGTTCTAAAGTTTAATTATTAACAAGAATAATTACCTCTTTTTATTCGATTATTATTTTAATCGTAATGAAATCTAGTATTCTTAATTTAAAATTAGTTAACAAATTACTGTTGACTAGATTCAGTTTCGTCTTTCCAAATGGTTTATTCGAAACTAAAAATTTATTCGCTTTTTTATGTCTAGCTATCTTGTCGGTAAGCATGTTTTCCCAAGAAAAAAAGAAAGACTCAACCAAGGTTGAAAAATTAGATGCCGTTTTAGTAAACGCAGTTCGTGTAAAAGCCAATTCACCGATTACACATTCCAATCTAAAAAAAGAACAATTAGCAAAAAGAAATTTAGGACAAGATATTGCTACTCAATTAAACTTTTTGCCATCCGTAGTCACCACTAGTGATGCTGGAGCAGGAATTGGATATACTGGCTTTAGAGTCCGTGGCACAGCAAACCAAGGTATTAATGTAACCATTAACGGAATTCCTTATAATGATGCAGAAAGTGCCACGTCCTTTTTTGTGAATTTGCAAGATTTTACATCTTCTGTAGAGAATCTACAATTGCAAAGAGGTGTTGGTACGTCTACTAATGGACCTGGAGCTTTTGGAGCGAGCTTAAACATTTTAACAGATAATGTTGAAGATAAGCCCTATGCGAGTACGTCACATTCATTTGGGTCTTTCAATACAAGAAGACACAATGTAAAGTTTGGTACGGGATTGTTAAATGACCATTTTGAAGTTTCAGGACGATTGTCACAAATAAAATCTGATGGTTTTGTTGATAGAGCATCTTCAGATTTAAAATCATACTTTCTTCAAGGTTCCTTTAAAGATGATAATACTTTAGTAAAAGCGATTCATTTTGCAGGAAGCGAAGTAACATATCAATCTTGGTTTGGAGTAGATAGAGAAACAGCAATAAATAACCCAACTTTTAACCCCGCAGGAGCAAGATTTGATGAAAATGGTAATCCTACAGGTTTTCATGATAATCAGGTAGATGATTATAGACAAGATCATTATCAGTTACACTGGGCGCAACGATATAACAATAACTGGAGTAGTAATGTAAGTTTAAATTACACGTATGGAAGAGGATTCTTCGAAGAATACATAGACGACTGGTTGTCACAAAATGTGTTATTTGATGGTAATTCTGAACTAGCATTTTATGGTCTGTCTCCGGTAGAGATTGGAAACGAAACAATTACTACATCAGATTTGGTTCGTCGTAGATGGTTGGACAATGATTATTATGTAGTTTCAGGAAATGTAAATTATAAAGATGAAAAATTTGATATTAATTCCGGATTGTTCTTCAGTACTTATGAAGGTGATCATTTTGGTGAAGTAATATGGTCTCGTTTTGCAAGCGATTCTGAGTTAGGTGACCGTTATTATTTTGGTGTCGGCACAAAAAACGAATTCTCGACATTTGCTAAAGCAGATTATAGGTTAAACAATAAATTACAATTTTATCTAGATCTACAAGGCCGTTTTATTGATTACTCAACAACTGGGCAAAACTCCGATGTCGCAGATTTTATAGTCGATGAGAATTATGCTTTTTTCAATCCAAAATTTGGTTTAAGTTATAAGCTCAATAGCAATAATCATTTATACGCTTCATTTGCAAGAGCTCATAGAGAGCCCAATAGAACAGATTTTGAGAATGGAAATCCAAGACCAGAGCGATTGGATGATATAGAACTTGGATGGAGGCATTTATCCGAAAAATTAGCATTAAATGTTAATGGGTTTTATATGAACTACGAAGACCAATTAGTTTTAACAGGTGCTTTAGATAATGTAGGAGCTCCCATAAGAGCTAATAGTGGTAGTAGTTATAGATTAGGTATTGAGATTGATGCTAATGTAAAAATCACTGAAAAATTTAGCGTACAGCCTAATATAGCATTGAGCGCTAATAAAAACAGAGATTTTCTGTTTCAAAGAGATGGTGTTCTTCAAAATCTTGGTAACACAGATATCTCATTCTCACCAGGTGTAATCATTGGTAACACTATTGTTTATAAGCCAGTTAAAGATTTGTATTTGGCATTTTTATCAAAGTATGTGAGTGAGCAATATATGAGTAATATTGAAAGTCCAACATCTTTACTAGAGTCATTCTTTGTAAACGACTTAAATATTACCTATAAATTAGAGGATATTTTCTTTTTAGAGAGTATAGATTTTTCATTACTCGTTAACAATGTTTTTGATGAAAAGTTCATATCTAATGGCTTCTTCTTCACATTTGATGACGATTTCTCTAATCCAGGAACAGTAACAACAATTGAAGGTGCAGGATTTTATCCGCAAGCAGGAACTAACTTTTTGTTAGGCGTAACACTTAATTTTTAATTTGAAGAAATAACATACTGGTTATTACCAACAAATTCAACCCTGTATTGCAATAGCGTACAGGGTTGTTGGTTTTGACCAAGGCTTTGTCCTGTAAAAAAAGAATATTCGTTGGCATCTTCACAGCCACAAACACCATTTTGACCAACTATATTTAAAATTGAACAACTAGAAAATGCATGATTGGGGTCAGCACCGTCCCAAGCTCTAATAGTTTCGCTACCAGTTCTCATAATAACAATACCACCGTTACCTTGCCCATCAATACGTACAGGATTTCCAGGATTAATAAGTTGACTAAATTGCGGAAGATTAAGGTTTATAGTAGCATTAACATTGACGT
>CAZBMY010000090.1:0-8377 GCA_964492855.1 uncultured Flavobacteriaceae bacterium | reverse complement strand
GTTTTTAGACCAATAATAATTTCCTTTCATCCCCTCTTTTTTATACAGTAACCTTGGTTTTTCTCCACGTCTGTATATAAGTAAATTATTACCGTTTTTGTTTGTAAAAGCAACAAATTCATTTTTAGCTTTAGGATGAAAAAAGTCTTTGATTTCATCTATAATCTCAGTATTTTTTTGTCGCTTGAATTAGATAATTTATTAGGGTTATTTGGATTTAACTCTACATCTTCTATAATAACTTCATCACTATTACCCGAAAATTTCTGTATCCCAAAATACCCACCAACAATCAGCAGTAATAACATTCCAGCAATTAAAAAATAGTTTTTCTTCATAATATTAATATTACTTATGTGTATTAAAATAGCAACTAAAATATTGGGCTATTTGCTATTAAACTAAAGAGAATGAAAATCTGTATAATTTTGATGAAAATTGCAGATTTATAAACAATCTCTATTTTTTGTGTCGCTTTTTGTTTAGCTCTAAAAGAGCTACTCAACTACGGTAAAAAAGTTACCATCGTAGGTTTCTTCAGCACCAACAAAAAAGGCATATTCGCCTGCTGGTAAATTTGATACTTTTATTAAATACGAGCCTTCCCCGTATTTGGTGGCTTTAAACTTTATAAGGTCTAACACGCCTGTATCGGTTTGCCCAGAGACGTTACTTGAGCTCGATATTAAATATTCACGATGTTTTTTACGTGGTTTAAACTCTAATAGCTGGATAAGCTTTGTTGGTAATATGCTATTCTCACCATGATTGTATATAAAGTAGAGCATCTTATTTTGTTTTAATTGCGTGGTAGATGTTTTGCCTTTAGCAATAATTCTAGCTTTAACTTTACCAACGCCAGAAATCATTCTACCAACAGATTGCCCTGATTTAACGGATGCGGTTACCATTTCGAGTTCTTGGTATTCGTTATCTGATGTTACAGAAACAATTTCTCCCTGAAAGTCAGGTTCAGGCGCAGTTATCGTTCGCGAAAAACAGATTGTAGAAAACAGAAATAATATAGCAGTAAGTAATTTGATGTTCATGATGTTTTATTTTTAACAAACATCTTAAAAATAATGCACCGCCAAGCGGTGCATTTTAGCCCTACTGGTTAAATTTTATTAAATCTTCCTTATAATAGCGTGTCATTTCTTCTTTACTTAGAGGAATACTGTAGTCTATTCCTTTTTTCTCCTTAATCTTTGCCCTAAGGCGTTTGCCACGAGATTCTATTCCACCTTTTGATTTAGAATGAATTTTCATCATTTGTTTTTCTATAATTCCGTTGGATTGGTCAATCCAATAGGTTAGTTCTATCTCGCTTAGATTATAGTGTTTAGATAAATGCTCATGAAATTGAGATTCTTTCTCTAAAAATTGTAATTTATTGTGTTCGTCTTTCTCGGTAATGGTCTGTTCTAGATTATCTATTGTTTGTGTTTGGCTTGCAATTAATTGCTGTTGATTGGTTTTCTCTTGCTTAAGTAAATCAACTTCTAATTGGTATTTGTAATTGCTTTGTTTTTGGGCTTTTCGTCGTTTTTGGTTAAGATATATTAAAACTGCAATTACTACTATTGTGGCTATTAAAAGTAGCACCAGTAATTTATTTCTGTTTTTCTTTTTTTGTAATTCAAGTTCTTTTTCGGCATCATCAGCCCTAAGTTGTTCTATTACTTTCTCTTTTTTCTCGGTTTGGTACTTAGTTTCTAAATCAGAAAATTTTGAGTCTAAATTTCCTTTTTCTATAGAATCATTTAACGTTTTAAAAACTTTATGGTACTTGAGACTTTTTTTATAGTTGTATTTACCTTCATAAATCTCAGATAGCTTTGAATATATAGATGCTTTTGATCTTAAGTCAATAACCTTTGGGTTTATAGTATCTTTAGCTACTTCAAGCAATATGCTCTCAGCTTTGCTATACTTTTTTTTATCAATATAAGCGTTTGATAATGTAATATTAGCACCAGTAATTGCCAGTTTATGATTGATTTCTTTGGCAATTTCTAATGTTTTTTTTGCATAGATAATTACACTATCTGGGTTATTTAGCCTTTGATATACAACAGCAGTATTATTTAGCACATCAAACTCATACAGCTTATCTCCCTGTTGCCTAAAAAAACCTAACGCAATTTCATTATGATATAACGCTTTATCATATTTACCCCAACGAGAATAATTTATACCTAAACCGTGATGATTCATATTCACAAAAGTTTGAAGTGAAACAATATCTGAAAAGGTCAATGACTCTAAAAAATAGTCTTCTGCCTTTTTATAGTTTTTCATATTCATATACTTATAACCTAAAGCATAAAGGGAATAACTTTTTTGATTTTTAGAGTTTGTTTTTTCTGCAATCTCTACGCCTTTTAAAATTGCATTAATACTTGCCTCATCATCTCCTATTTTTTCATACGATGCTGAAGAATTTGAATATAGCTGCCCAAGTACACTTAAACATTTTTCATTTGGTGATTTTTCATATTTTTCAATTCCTAGTTTATAGGTTGCAATTGCTTTTTGTAATATTGAAAATGATGATAGGCTCTTCCTAATTGATTAATACCAATCAAATAATTGTTCAAAAAATCATTTTTTGTAGTAACAGATAAACCTTTCTTAGCGTAAGCAATACTGTTAACAGAATCCATCTGTTTCATGTAGGCTTCTGAACTGTATTTGTATGCTCTAGATTCTAACTCGTCGTCTCCTAACTGCTTTGCAATTTCGGCCATTTCTGCGAAATATGGGAGCGCATCTTTTAGTGAAGATTCACTTATTAATATTTCATTTAATGACTTTAAGGTTGAAAGTTTAGCTTGTTTAGTATCTACTTCTGTTAAAACGAGTTTTAAGCTATCAACTCTATTAGTTTGGGCAGTTAAGTGAATCAGTGTCAAGGAAATAATGAGGGAAAGGAAATATCTATGCATATATTTTTGTTTATGTTTATAAATCTAGGCATTTTATTAATTAAATCAATTTCCAATATTCTTTTATAAAATTCATATTTATTGAGAGTTTTTGCGTGATTTTAAAATAAAAAATTGAGACACTAAAAAAGTAGGGCTTTTCCTTACGTATTTGGTTAACTGCCCTTACTAATAAAAAAACGTTTAGCTATAAATTAAGAGCCTAATATAACTAGATAATGAGCGAAATAGAATACTTTTTTATGAGTTATGGCATTTTTGTTTTATACGGAATCGCTATTTTTTTAATCTTAAGATTAATATTTGGTAGGCAATTAAAAAATTATCATAGTAATTGGAGCACATTGATAGATGATTTTAATTATTCTACAGAAGAATTTTATCAGTTGTTTAAAAAAGAGTTATTAAGTCAAGGAGTGAGTGGTATAAATACTTTAGATGTTTCTCTGCGTGAAGGAAATGTGTTTTCTTCTAAGAGAAGATATATTAGGGTTAAATGGAAAGAATATCAGTACGATATTTGTGCTGCACCATTCGGTAAAGGTTTTTTTATTTCTTGGTGGCTGTTGTATAAGAGTTCAATTGGAAAAATATTGATTTTTAGAATCCCATTAATAGGCAAATGGTTAGCTCAAAAACTCTACCCTATTACCTATTATAAAATAGATACTGCTTCAATGTTTATGACGTATGCTCAGTCATCAGTTTTAAAAGTAATTGAAGATATTACCAGTAACAAAGGTGTTCGTGCATTAACTGAAGATGAACGTAAACCAGTTTTGAATAACATATTTATTCGTTAGAGTTCAATGAATTTTAGCCAACAGGCAACGCTTAAATTCTATCAATGGGAGTATCGCCATCGTGGTTACTACCACTTTGATACTCCTGTCGACATAGAAGTTCCTTACAAATCATTTCGTCACACAACCTATTCAAATACATCAATTGAAGATGACGGACGTGTACCATCACTACTCAAAAGCTTCACTAAATTACTTGCTCCACCAAAAGAAGAAGAGCTAACCGAAGAAGTCGCAGAAATAGAACCTCACTTTTTGACTTTTGATAGCAAACCAAACCTTTTTGGTCTCTCAATTATCTTTCCAAAAGGAACAGAAATACAACCCAATAGAAATATTGAGTTTCTTAATATGTTGTCCTTCACGGAGAATCTACTTTCATTTGAAATAGTTGGAACTTCGGAAAGTATTACAATTCAGATTATTTGTAGTGAATATGATACAAGTCGAGTTGAATCACATTTACAAGCCTACTTTCCAACTGCAATTGTTCGTACAACTGAAATCGATGACTTTGGATTTATTTCTAAAAATGATATCGCTATTGCAGACTTTGGGTTGAATGATGAATATATGCGAAGTATTGCAACTGCTGATTCATTTGCAATAGACCCAATTACTTCTGTTATAGCAATAATGGAATCGCTACAATTAAATGATATTGTAGTGTTTCAAATACTATTTAAAGGCATCTCTTCTCCGCTTGCAAAAGACATTGTCTATTCAGTTTCTGATGGCTCTGGTGGTTCATTTTTTGCAGATGCGCCAGAAATGCCAAATTGTGCGAAGGAGAAAATATCAAATCCCTTATTCTCCGTAGTGATGCGAATAGCAGCGCAAGGAGAAAGTAATATCCGCAGTAAGTATTTGGCACAAGAATTAGCTCGAAGTATTTCCGCTGTTTCTACTTCGGAATATAACAAGCTAATACCATTATCTAATGAAGGCTATAGTTATGATTTTCATAAATACAACCTTCACCATCGTTTAAGTAATAGATTGGGTTTTGTACTCAATTCGAAAGAGCTTAATACATTTTTGCATTATCCAAACAAAACAGTTGCTTCTAAGAAACTAGGCTTACAGAATGGTAAAACAAAAGAACTTCCAATAACAATTACCAATCAAAAATATTTACTGGGTATAAATGAGCATTACGGACGAGAAGAAGAAGTTATGCTTGATGACGAAATGCGCTTAAGACACACCCATATTATAGGTGCTACAGGTGTGGGTAAATCAACTTTGTTGGCTAATATGCTCATTGAAGATATGAACGCTGGGAATGGATGTGCGTTATTTGACCCTCATGGAGATATTGTTGAAGACATTTTATTACGCATTCCGGAGCATCGCAAAAATGATGTTATTGTAATTGACCCATCTGATGAAAACTATTCTATAGGTTTTAATTTACTTGGTGCATCAACTGATGCAGAAAAAATAGTTTTAAGTTCAGATTTAGTTTCTTCTTTTAAACGCCACGCTACAACTTGGGGTGATAATATGTCTGCGGTACTATCTAATGCTATAAATACCTTTTTAGAGAGTAGCAGAGACGGAACATTAATTGAGTTAAAACGTTTTTTATTAGAAGATAATTTCAGAAAAGAGTTTTTAACTTCTGTTGAAGACCCATCTATTCATTATTACTGGAATAACGAGTATGCGATGGTTCAAAAGAGAATTGCACCATTACTTACCCGCATTGATACTTTTTTACGCCCAAAAGTTATCAGATATATGTTGGCTCAAACTGGTGGTATTGATTTTAAGCAATGTATTGAAGAAAAAAAAATAGTTTTAATTAAGCTTTCACAAGGTTTAATAGGTGAAGAAAATAGTTTTTTATTAGGTTCTATTTTTTTATCAAAGTTTAACCAAATAGCACAAGGAAGACAATTATTACCAAAATCGCTAAGACATCCATACTACATTTATTTAGATGAGTTTCAAAATTTCATCACACCAAGCATTACAAGAATACTCTCTGGTGCAAGAAAATATGGCTTAGGATTAGTATTAGCACATCAAGAACTCGGACAAATTGATGACACAAAAATTCTTAATTCTGTTATCTCAAATCCATTCACACGAATATGTTTTAGGTTGGGAGACTCAGATGCAAAACGATTAGAAAGTGGCTTCTCATATTTTGAACAATCTGATTTACAAAGTATAGGGACAGGAGAAGCAATTATGCGGGTTGGTTCTTCTCAAGACGATTTTAATATTTCAACCTTTCCATTACCTAAAGCTGAGATTAATGCAGAAGCTAATAGAGACTTTATCATTTCTAATACAAGAACTGAATATGCACAACCAAAAGAAAAACTTGATAAACTTTTAACATCATTATTACCGAAGCAAACTCAATTTAAAAAAGAGACTAAAGAAAAAGTAATTCTTAAAAAACAAGAAGAGATTGTTCAGGTTATCAAATCAAAAGAAGAAGTTGAGGTTATTGATAATACAGACGAAGTTAAAGAAGATAATCATATCTCAGACATCCAAAGAGAACTGCTGGTAAAGGAGGAAAACGAATCTTTAGAGGTTAGAGCGCATACCTACCTTCAATCAATTATTAAAAAACTAGGGCAAGATAGAAATTATAAAGCCACTAAAGAATATCCAACAAAAGATGGTGGACGTATTGATATGTTATTAGAAAAGAATGGTTTGAAAATAGCATTTGAAATATCAGAAACCAATAAGCCTACTTACGAAGTTAAGAACATTAAAAAATGCTTAAAAGCAGGATGTATTCCAGTTGTTATGGTTTCAAAAAGTAAGCACCACTTAACGAACATTCAGAAATTGGCTGATAAAGAGTTAAGTGATAAAGACAAGGAGTTAATACAATATTTACAGCCTGATGAAATACCCAATTTTCTTGACCAGTTTATTCTTGAACCAAGTGGAAAAGAAGAAGTGGTTAAAGGTTACAGAATAGTAACTGAATTTGATGATGAAGATAATAGTAAAATTAAGAATCTTAAGTCGCAATTAGCAAGAGTGTTTAAACGAAAAAAATAAAGTTTTGTATTGTTTTTGAACTCCTTTTTAAAGCAATTATTTTAGATATAAAATACTGTAAATATGAATGTTGGACTTTTTATTCGTGTAAGTACTTTAGACCAAGTAAACAATACTGACTCTGTTGAGACACACATCGAAAGAGGTAAACTATATGCTAAATCTAGAGAATGGAATGTAGTTGAAATTTATAACCTTGCTGGAGTCTCAGGAAAGAGTACGATTAACCATCAACAAACAAATAAAATGTTTGACGATATAATATCTGGAAAGATTGAAGCGGTAATTATAAGTTCCTTAAGTAGACTAGCTAGGAACACTTCAGAACTCTTAGAGTATAGTAAGTTCTTTGAGGAAAATAATGCTTCACTCATCTCTATTAATGAATCCTTGGATACTTCCACAAGTGGTGGGAAATTCTTTTACACATTACTTTCAGCTCTATCTACTTATGAAAGAGAGATTACCTACGAAAGACAAATAGCGAGTTTAAATTACCGAAGAAAGCAAGGGAAATTTACTGGTGGAATGGTAAGTTATGGTTATAAAATAGTTGATGCAGAAGTGGTTATTAATGAAGATGAAGCTCCAGTTAGAAGATTGATATATGATTTGTTTTTAGAGCATCAAAGAATGTCAACTGTCGCAAATGAATTAAATAGCAGAGGATATGTTACGCGAAAAGAAAAACCTTGGTCGGATACAACAATACGTAGGCTGTTAAAAAATACAGATGCTAAAGGTGTGAGGCGGTGTAATTATCGAGGTCAATTGACTGAAGATAATCCTACAGGGTTAAAGCCTCAATCAGAATGGCATTATCTTCCCTGTCCAGCATTAATATCAATAGAAAAATGGGATGAAGTAAATGCAATTATTAAAGCCCAAGAAAAAAATAGCAAACAAAAACAACCACTCAACAAGAGAGTTCACTTGTTTACAGGATATTTAAAATGCAATAAAGGACACAAGCTAAGTGCTGTTTCTAAAAGTCCTAATTATAGATGTAAAGAATGTAAGCTAAGTATCAACAGAGATGATTTAGAAGATGTATTTCTATCTCGATTGAAAAAGTTTTTAATCTCAGATGAAGAATTATCAGAATACAATCAATCTAACAAACAAGAACTACAAATAAAATCTGATGAAATTGAATTTGCAGAATCACAATTAGAGAAGCTTGAAAAGAAATTAGAAAAGCTTATTGACTTAAACTTAAACGGAGAGATTCCAACAAAAGGATTTAAAAAACATTATGAGCCAGTATATGTAAGAAAAGAAAACCTTGAAGCCAATATCAATAATTTAAAACTTGAATTAAAAAAGTTAGAAGAAGCAAAATCCTCATTTGATATCATTGCCAATAAATCCTTAGATTTTTACAACAACTGGGAGAACTTAGACCGAGGCGAAAAGCGATACGTTGTAGAATACATTACCAATGAAATTATATTCGATGGTCAAACCATTAGTTTCAAGTTAAAACAGATAGCTCCACTATCTTCTTTGGAATTAGGGCATAATGGTCAACAACGTGGCACAATATTGTTGCCTGGGGAAAAACTGCTCAGATTGTAGAGAAGTATGTTG
>CAZBMY010000089.1:0-8404 GCA_964492855.1 uncultured Flavobacteriaceae bacterium | reverse complement strand
ATCTAAATCTTCTTCCCAATCAACTTTACAATTATCTCTATTTAACTTATAAGCCGTTTTTAAATTTGTGTCCTTTGGTTGTATTGTGGTTTTTACAGTATCACTTTCAATTTGTTCAACTGTTTTTATAACTAGGTTACTTCCAATAGCCATTAATTTATCATGGAGCTCACCAACTGTTTCATCTTTAGATATAGATATTTCAGTTTTCATTATAATAGCTCCAGTATCAATTTTTTCATCTATAAAGAAGGTTGTCACCCCAGTTTTTTCTTCCCCATTGATAATTGCCCAATGTATTGGTGCTGCTCCTCTGTAATTAGGAAGGAGTGAAGCATGCAAATTAAAGGTTCCGTACTCTGGCATCTGCCAAACCACTTTTGGCAACATTCTAAAAGCGACTACGATTTGAAGATTAGCATTTAAAGATTGCAACTCTTCCACAAATTCTTCAGACTTTAAATTAGTGGGTTGCATTACTTTTAGGTGATTTGCAACAGCAAACTCTTTAACAGCAGATGATTTTAATTTTCTTCCTCTCCCTGCAGGTCTGTCTGGCGCTGTAATAACACCAACAACCTTATAATTATAATCTAGCAAGTTTTTTAGTGTAGCTACAGCAAAATCTGGTGTACCCATAAAAACTATTCTTAAGTCTCTTTTTTTACTCATTTGAGTTTATATGTATTTGTTGGGGTTATACTAATTTTTTTATTTTCTGATAAAATAGAGAGTGCTTCTAACAATTCTGCCTGATTACATTGTATGCTATGTAATAATTCTCTTGACGATTGGTTTCTATCTTTTAAAACTTCAAGAATTTGTTCTTTTATAGCGTTAGATGAAGAGTTTGTAGAATTACTTTGCGTTAAGCATACTGAGCATTCTCCACACTTTTCATTAGAATCTTCATCAAAATACTGTAAGAGCTGAATACTTCTACAAAGCTCATCATTATTTGTATAATTAATAACACTTTGTATCTGTTCTTTTTTTAGTTTTTGTTGCTGTTCTATAATTGGTATTATAGGGTTTATAGTTTTTTCGTCTTCTCTAGGTTTTATAAACGTAATTTCTGAATCTGTGTTAGCAATATTTAAGTCTATTATGTTATGGCGTTCTAAATCTTTTAAAACCTCTAATAACTTGGGTATGGTAGTCTCTGCTTTATTGGCAACAAGCTCTAGATTAATCTTAGTGTCGAAATCTAAAATGCCTCCATAAGTTCTAAGTAAAGCTTTAATTGCTTTGTTTTGAGATTTGTTACTCTCAAGATATTTAAAAATAGCTGTGTTATTTACTTTGAATTGAACTGTAGTTTTGTAATTAAACCGTTGATCTAGAGTTATGATACTATTGTTGTCTAATAGTTTTAAAGCATTAAAGGTTAGCGATTGGTTAAGTTGATAGATATGGCAAAATGTTTTAAAATTTAATTGATGCAATGTGTTTTGACCTTCGCCATAGGAGATTTGGAAATAATTACATAGTTTTTTGTATACATATTTTATGGCATCGATAGAAGGCAACATGCTTAAAAATTGCCTTTTAAGATGGTCTTCATCTATATTCTTTTTTAGAATAACTGCCACAGCCTTATTTCCATTTCTGCCTGCTCTGCCTGCTTCTTGGTAATAACTTTCTAAACTTTCTGGTAAATTATAATGAATGATACTTTTTACATCAGATTTATCAATTCCCATACCAAAAGCAGTAGTCGCTACCATAATTGGTTTTTGATTGGTTGTCCACAAGTTTAACCGTTCTTTTTTCTGAATATTGGTTAGGCCACCATGATAGTATATGGCATCTATACCTTTTGATACTAAATAATCGGATATAGTTACAGTTGCTTTACGACTCCGGGCATAAATAATAGACGAGCCCATATTTTGATTAAGAAT
Source organism: uncultured Flavobacteriaceae bacterium (assembly GCA_964492855.1). Taxonomy (GTDB): domain Bacteria; phylum Bacteroidota; class Bacteroidia; order Flavobacteriales; family Flavobacteriaceae; genus Winogradskyella. Next base: position 6,500 of record CAZBMY010000089.1, on the reverse strand, counting down.
ATATTCTAAATGGTATTTTTTGTCTTCAGTATTTATGACTTGATAACTAATATTTTTGCGTTTAAATGACGCTTTAAAAACTTTAGCATCTATAAAATCTAACGATTCAATAATATCGTCAACAACTCTAGATTTTGCAGTTGCCGTTAATGCAATACAGTTAACGGTTGGTTGCAGTTCTCTCAAAGTTATAATTGATTTGTAAGCTGGTCTAAAATCATTACCCCATTGACTGATACAATGTGCTTCATCTACAGCAATGAGGTTTACATTCATTCGCTGTATACGCTCTTGGACTAGGTTTTGCTGTAAGCGTTCTGGAGATACATACAAAAATTTGTAATTTCCATAAATACAGTTATCCAAATTGGTGTCTAGGTCATTGTAAGACATCCCAGATGTAATTGCCATTGCTTTAATACCTTTCTGTTTTAAGGTATTGACTTGGTCCTGCATTAAAGCCACTAGAGGTGAGACAACAATACAAATGCCAGGTTTAATAAGTGCAGGTATTTGAAAGCAAATAGATTTACCGCCACCTGTAGGCAAAAGCGCAAACGTATCATTGTTATTAAGTACAGCCGTTATGATGTCTTCTTGTAATGGTCTGAAAGACGTATGATTCCAGTAACGCTCTAATACTTCAATAGGGTGCATATCAAAGATTTGAATGAGTAATAATAAAATTTGTTCGTTCTTCAATAGTACCAAAAGGAACTTCTGTTATAGAATAACCAAATGCTAGATATGTTTCTTTTAATTTATGATAGATGTCAACAGCTTGTTCAAAGGTTTCAAATCTTTCGCCGTCGTCAGTGTAAATTGCTTCCCATGGCGGGAGCAAAAACATTTTGTTGTATTTATAAGTTTTACAAATGGTATTAAAAGAATCACTAATAGGCTGGTCAAAGTAGGACATATACGCCAATACATCTGGGATACCTCTGTCATAAAATACCTGTTTGTCTTTAACCTTTTTAGCGTCATTAAAATCATCAATCCTAAGATTAATAAGCGTAGTGTTAAATGCATTAGAATCTGAAACTAATGCGATTGGGTTTGAATGCACATCAGTAATATCTCCTGAATCTTTAGCTTTTGCGGTAAGCTTTCTTATAACTTCTTCAAAACAGTAATAACCTCTTGACGCTAAATCATCAACTATTGCAGTTTTTCCTGTGGCAGGTCCGCCAGTAATTACTATTCGTTCTACATTCAAAATGGCAATATTTTTGCTGTAAAATTCGTAATAAAATATTAGACAGAAAAATATAAAGTTAACCGTATCTTTGCATTTCAAAAATAGATTATGAGTACATCAGATAAATCAGAAGCGTTTTATAAAAAACTGAAGTCGCAATTACAAGATACAGCACTTTGGCCTTCAGAATATCTTTATAAATTTATAGTAACTACGGATCAGTCTAAAATTAAGAAATTAAGTAACTTATTCAATAACCAAGGTGCCGTAATTACGACTAAAGAATCTAAAAATGGTAAATACACGAGTGTGTCAATTAACCTTAAGATGAAAAACCCTGATGCTGTCATTGCTAAGTACAAGGAAGTCGCAGATAAGATAGAGGATGTAATTTCTTTATAATGTTGGTGTAGCTACCTAAATTTTTGTACTTTGCGACAGAACCAGTAACTACAGGTTTACCTATTTATTTACTACACATTTTTACAATTTTGATAGACGATTTAGAATACAACACAGAACGTGAGCATTTGATAATTCCAGAGTATGGACGTCATTTACAGAAAATGATTAATCATGCAAAGTCTCGCGAAACTAAAGAAGAACGCAATAAATTAGCAAAAGCCATTATATCTGTAATGGGTAATTTGCAACCACACTTAAGAGATGTGCCAGATTTTCAGCACAAACTTTGGGATCAGCTTTTTATTATGGCAGATTTTGAAATTGATGTGGATTCCCCTTTTGACAAACCAGATAGAGAAGTTATACAGGCGCGCCCTGAGCCTTTAAAATACCCTCAGAACTTCCCAAAATATCGCTTTTACGGAAATAACATAAAGACCATGATTGATGTGGCGATTACATGGGAAGAAGGCGAAATGAAAGAAGCATTGACCTATACCATAGCAAATCATATGAAGAAGTGTTTCTTAAACTGGAATAAAGATACAGTTGAAGATGCAGTGATATTTGATCATCTTTTTGAATTATCTAATGGAGAATTGAATCTGAAGGGTAGTGAAGACCCCTTAACGGACTCTAGCAGTTTATTACGCACTAAATCTAAATACAGCAATAGTAATAAGACGACTAACAAGAAAAATTCAAATAACAAAAAGAAATATTCCAACAATAGAAAACGTTACTAGAACGTATGGGAACATTTAAAATAGAAGGTGGCCACCAGCTTAAAGGAGATATAACGCCACAAGGTGCAAAAAACGAAGCATTACAAATTCTATGTGCTGTTTTACTGACGCCAGAGAAAATTACAATAGATAACATTCCAGATATTGTAGATGTCAATAAGCTGATAAAGCTATTACAAAATCTAGGTGTTGAAGTTGAAAAACTAGGACCAAATACATATTCTTTTAAAGCAGAACATGTAAATCTAGACTATCTTGAATCTGAAGCTTTTAAAATTGAAGGTAGAGGATTAAGAGGTTCTATAATGATAGTGGGACCTTTATTAGCACGTTTTGGAAAAGGATATATTCCTAAGCCAGGTGGTGATAAAATTGGTCGTCGTCGTTTAGATACTCATTTTGAAGGATTTATAAATCTAGGAGCAAAATTCAGATACAATCGTGAAGACTATTTTTATGGTGTTGAAGCTGATGAGCTAAAAGGAACGTATATGCTTCTTGATGAAGCTTCGGTAACAGGTACAGCAAATATTGTGATGGCTGCTGTTTTGGCTAAAGGAACAACAACCATTTATAACGCTGCTTGCGAACCCTATTTACAGCAACTCTGTAAAATGCTGAATCGTATGGGCGCAAAAATTACTGGAGTTGGTTCTAATTTGTTAAAAATAGAAGGTGTTGATAGTTTAGGCGGTACTGAGCATAGAATGCTACCAGACATGATTGAAATTGGCAGTTGGATTGGGTTAGCTGCCATGACAAAGAGTGAATTGACCATAAAGAATGTAAGTTGGGACGATTTAGGTGTTATACCAAGTGTGTTTAGAAAAATAGGAATCACTATCGAAAGAAAAGGTGATGATATTTATATACCAGCACATAAAGATGGTTATGAAATACAGAGTTATATAGACGGTTCTATTTTGACCATTGCAGATGCGCCATGGCCAGGATTTACACCAGATTTATTAAGTATTATTCTCACGGTTTTAATCCAAGCTAGAGGAAGTGCGGTTGTGCACCAAAAAATGTTTGAAAGCCGTTTATTCTTTGTGGATAAGCTTATAGATATGGGTGCAAAGATTATTCTATGTGACCCCCATAGAGCTACAATTATAGGTCATGACTTTAAATCACAATTAAAAGCAACCACAATGACCTCTCCAGATATTAGAGCAGGAGTATCTCTTTTAATTGCTGCATTGTCTGCAAAAGGCACATCTACGATTCATAATATTGAACAAATAGATAGAGGTTACGAAAACATTGACGGACGATTAAAAGCTATTGGTGCTAAGATTGAACGTTTAGAAGGTAATTAGAAATATTATTTATACATACAAAAAGCTTCAAGTTGTCTTGAAGCTTTTTTGTTTTACAAAAACATAATGTACTAGATAGAGTAGAAGTATTGCTCACTGGTAATCTTACCTTCTTTTACTTCATAGACACAAACTTCTTCCATTTGTTGTCTACCTCTGTCTTTAAAGGTACAATCAAAACCCATTTTAGCAGTAAAGAAGTTACCAGCTACAATAGGCTCGCTAATGTTACTAGCATGAAAATCTTTAACATTTTCTAACCATTCTTTACTTTTATTCCATACGTTTTGTCGGCCTTCGATGAGTTCACCAGGCATCCCAGGCATTTCTCTACTAACTACGTTTTCTGCATATAGCTCTTTAATGCATTCCAAGTTTTTACCTTGTTCGCACATTTCTTTCCATTTTTTAGCAACGTCCCATGTGTTCATTTTTAATTGATTTAATTATTAGTGCTTTAAAGTTAAGAAAAACAACAACTAGAAATGTTATAAAAGTATTAAGGTTTAGAATTTAGGAGTGCTAAAAGTTAGAGAGTAATATGCTATATTAGGTAGTTATTTAGAGTTGTTTTTTACAATTCTAAATTCCTCTAATACATTTCATTTCTGACTATTTTCTACTCAATAAGATTATTCTGCTTTTTGATAGGCTTCTAAAAGCCATTCTTTTAATTCTGAATCTATTTGGCTGATATCTGTTAATCTTACTCTATGCGTACACATTGTTCCAAAAGGCCCAGAATTTTCTAAACGTTCTGTTGTTGGTTTTCCTTTTAATTTTAGTCCCAAATCTATTCTAGATTTAGTAGCAGGTTTTATCACTGCAAATTTTCGTTTTCTATCTAAACTTACTTCGGTCTTTTTTGGTGTTATTCGTACATCTTTACCAAAATCTTGAACAATAGAAATTAGAGCTTCAAAAATCGGCAACAAATTTTCTTTGTCTTTGTATTGATTATTAACAAGGTCTTGAGGTGTTGTTACTTCTTCTTTAGATAAAGAAACAATCGTATTCGCAAAACCATGCGTTACGCTATATTCTTTTTTTAGAAAATTGACAGCTTCAGAATGTTTAGCAAAATCTTTAGTTTTTAGTATAGATTTCCATTCATCTAATGATTTACCAGTTTTTTCTGGCATATTGTTTATCATTGTTTGTAATGACTTTTCCATATTTTAATAGTTTACGCTCGATTTTCCTGTTTCTAAATAGGAGATGAGGTTATGATACGATTGTTCATTCCCTTGAATAAAAAACTTCATCAAAGATTTGTATTTTTCATTGTTCTTATATCCTATGCCATAAGAAATTACTTTTGTTTTCGATGGACTTATTTCTTCAAAAAGAATCATATTAAATAAGTCTTTCTCATCTTCTTTCATAAATTCAGGAAAGTTTTTTGTGAGCTCAGCTTGAAGTGTTAACATTCGTTTTGGAATATAATTTATTATATGTAACGTGATAGTAGAATCGTCCCCAATTTTGCCACCTTTGTTGTAATTGGTTTTTATAATTCCATTCACTTTAAAATCAATAGCTGCGATTGAGGTTGCCCAACTTTCCCAACCTTTTTTTGTAGTGTAGGCATTCCATACAGAATCTAATGCGACGTTGACTACAAATGATTGTTTTAAAACCATATTGTTAACGTGTGAAGAATCAACAACAGAACTAACTCTATTTTCTTTAGGTGTTTGTGCAATTGATAAAAAGGGAATACAAACAAGTAAGGCTCGAAATAGTATATTTTTCATAATGTTGGTATTTGCAGACAGCAAAGTAAGAAGTTTGATATTTATGTAATAGTAAAAAATTAACCTTCTTTGTCTAATGGGAAGAAATTAGGTTCGTTTTTATGGTAATCTGCATTGATAAACTCTTGAGGGTTAAAGCCTGAGAATTCTTTAAATTCTTTTATGAAGTGAGATTGGTCCGAATAGCCAAATTCGTAGGCAATGTCTGTCCACTTTAATTGTTGTTTATTCTGAATTTGTTTTAGGATTTCATTAAATCTAAAAATTCTATGAAACACTTTTGGGGTTAATCCAAAATATTTTTTAAACTGATTTATAAGGTGCTTTTGAGAATTTGGATACGAAGCAATAATTGCGCTACTTTCTGAAACAGGTTTAGATTTTAGTTGTTCAAGAATAGACAGGATTTCTTTAGGTGCTGATTTACTTTTGTCAAATCGCTTTAAAAGCCAGTTTTCCGCATGTTTAAACTTTTCCGAAGTACTTTTTGCGTTTAAAATAGTATTTCTTAATTCTAGAATTCCATCCCCAAATAGTTTTTGAGCAGAAATTACTTTGTTGTTTAATTCGTTTATTGGAATGTCGAAAAAAGGACTTGCTCCATTGGCTTTAAATTGAATTACAAACATTTCAGAATCTTGGTGTGCCGAAATAGAAAGATAATCCTTATGCATACCAGAAACCCAAACGTTTGTATAATTACCATTTTGTTTTAGACTTTTGTTATCAAAAGTATGCCTCACAAAGCCATCTAGCTCAAATATGATAAAAAGATTTCCTGTTGGCACAACGCGTTCAATAGAATGCTCTGGTTTAAATTCTTTAAAATAAAATATCGATTCAATATAATTGAATAGTGGATTTCCTAATGTGTGAGTTTCAAATATCAAGTTGCTTATCTGTAATTTTGATTAAATTTTCCGAATCTTTCCTTCTATCATTGTATTGTGCAATTAGACCTTCTAGCATAATTAAAATACTTTCCAGTTTTATTTTTCATAAGTAAGTTTTGGCGAATTTTTCTAAAGAATTTTATCATTGGTAGTAGCTTCTGGTAATGAGGTACAAC
>CAZBMY010000088.1:2898-8513 GCA_964492855.1 uncultured Flavobacteriaceae bacterium | reverse complement strand
TATTTTCAATGGATAATCTTAATTTTACTAATATGTTAACAAAAAGCTATAATGTTGTTTCTGTAATGTCAGGGACATCTCTCGATGGGATAGATATTTTGTGTGCTAATTTTTGTTTTAATACAAAATGGAGTTTTAAAATTCTGAATTTTGAGACCATCCCATATTCTGAAAACTGGATTGAAACATTGAGAAAGTTAACTCAGTATTCTAAGACTGAATTGAATGAAATAGACAACAATTATTCAAACTATTTAGGTCATACTATTTTAAAATTTATTGATAAAAATAAATTGGAGCATATTGATTTTATAGCTTCTCATGGTCATACGGCTTTGCATAAGCCTAGTGAAGGTTATACATATCAAATAGGAAACCAACAGATAGTTGCAGATATCTTACAAAAAAAGCTTATTTGCGATTTTAGGATTCAAGATGTTAAGTTTGGCGGACAAGGCGCACCTTTAGTTCCCATTGGAGATGAGTTATTATTTAGTGATTATGACTATTGTATCAACTTAGGGGGTTTTGCTAACATATCTTTTAAGAATAATGAAGGACGAATAGCTTTTGATATTTGTCCGGTAAACATTGTGCTTAATTATTATGTATCTCAGCTGGGATTTCAATATGATGATGAGGGTAAAATTGCTGCTTCAGGATATATTAACTATTCACTTTTAGAAAAGTTGAACAGTTTGGAGTACTATAGCTTGAGTCCGCCAAAATCTCTAGGATTAGAATGGGTTGAAGATTGTATCTTCCCATTAATTGAGAGCTATAAGCTTCAAGTTGAAGATGTTTTAAGAACGTTTGTTGAGCATTCGGCTATTCAGATTTCAAATTTTTTGAGTAAAGAGAATTCAAATTCAATAATTACAGGAGGAGGAGCTTACAACAAACTTTTAATCGAAAGAATAAAACTGTTTTCTAAATCTAAAATAGTAATTCCTGATAATGATATCATAGAATATAAAGAAGCACTGATTTTTGGACTTTTAGGTGTTTTGAAACTTAGAAATGAAGTCAACTGCCTTAGAAGTGTAACCGGAGCATCAAAAGACCATTCTTCCGGAAAAGTATTTAGTCCTAAAATTATCATATAATTACATAAACCCTGTAGAGTTTTTTATATTTGTTAACTCCTAAAACTAACTAATGTCTTTAATTAAAGATTTACTCAATACATACGAAAATAAAGCCCCTGAAATTGTTTTTCATTGGAATGATGCTGAAACTGAAGCAGAAGGTTGGACGGTTATAAATTCACTCCGAGGTGGAGCAGCTGGAGGAGGCACTCGAATGCGAGAAGGCCTAGATATGAATGAGGTATTGTCATTAGCCAAAACCATGGAGGTTAAATTTACCGTATCTGGACCTGCAATAGGTGGCGCAAAATCAGGAATAAATTTTGACCCCAAAGATCCTCGTAAAAAGGGTGTTCTAGAACGTTGGTATGCAGCTGTATCTCCTTTACTAAAAAGTTATTATGGCACAGGTGGTGATTTAAATGTTGATGAGATTCATGAAGTTATTCCAATAACTGAAGAGAGTGGTGTTTGGCATCCGCAAGAAGGCGTATTTGAAGGTCATTTTAAACCCACAGCAGCAGATAAGATTAATAGAATTGGTCAATTGCGACATGGTGTTATAAAAGTTATAGAAAACCCTAACTATTCGCCAGATGTTTCAAAGAAGTATACCGTAGCTGATATGATTACTGGTTATGGTGTTGCTGAAGCAGCTAGACATTTTTATGATATCCATGGCGAAAGTATTATAGGTAAGCGAGCTATCGTTCAAGGATTTGGTAATGTAGGTGCAGCAGCAGCATTTTATCTAGCACAAATGGGTGCTAAGATTGTTGGAATTATTGACCGTGTTGGAGGTTTAATTAATGATGATGGGTTCTCTTTTGAAGATGTCAGGTCTATGTATTTGTCTAAAAACGGAAACACATTAGGTGCTGAAAACTTAATTCCGTTTGAAGAAATGAACGAGAAAGTATGGTCATTGCAGGCGGAAGTTTTTGCTCCTTGTGCAGCCTCTCGTTTAATAACACAAAACCAGATTGATCAGTTAATAAATACTGGTTTAGAAGTCATTTCTTGTGGTGCAAATGTTCCTTTTGCGGATAAAGAAATTTTCTTTGGGCCAATTATGGAGCATACTGATGAGAAGGTGAGTCTAATTCCAGATTTTATTTCAAACTGTGGTATGGCTCGTGTTTTTGCCTATTTTATGGAACGTAAAGTGCAGATGACAGACGATGCTATTTTTGAAGATACATCATCAGTTATAAAAAAAGCGTTAGAAAGCGTATATTCAGAAAATAATAATAAAACTAAAATTAGTGCCTCAGCATTTGAGATAGCACTTAAACAACTTATATAAAACTATGGAAACTATCATTGTATTAGTATTTGTATTTGGCTATTTAGCTATTACCCTAGAGCATACCATTAAAATTGATAAACTTATTCCGGCATTAGTTATGATGGCTGTAAGTTGGGCATTAATCTCCTTAGGTATAGATGCTTTTCCGCAATGGTTTGACTCTGCTAAGCATACCTTGCTAGAGAATTTTGGGATGCTTGGACATGAAGAAAAGATGCACCTAATGGAAGAAACTTTGCTTCATCATTTAGGTAAAACAGCTGAAATACTAGTATTCTTATTAGGAGCAATGACTATAGTAGAAATTATTGATTATTTTGACGGGTTTTCAACTATAAAAGCTGCTGTAAATTTTAAAAGCAGAAAAAAAATGCTTTGGTTGTTTTCAATTTTGGCTTTTATTCTTTCAGCTATAATAGATAATTTAACGGCTACTATTGTATTAATTTCAATTCTTCAAAAAATTGTTAAGGATAGAGATATTCGTATTTGGTATGCAGGACTTATTATAATTGCAGCCAATGCAGGTGGTGCTTGGTCACCAATTGGAGATGTTACAACAACAATGCTTTGGATAGGTGATAAGGTTTCAACTGGAAAATTATTCTTGTACTTATTTGTTCCATCAATTTTATGTATGGTAGTACCTACATTTGTTGCATCATTACTTAAGCCTTTTAGGGGTGATTTGGAATTACAAGAAGAAGATGACAAACCAAGAAATAAGTATAGTTCTACAATGTTATTTTTAGGTTTGGGCGCTATAGTTTCTGTGCCGTTTTTTAAAGTTGTTACGCATTTACCGCCATATGTTGGTATGATGTTAGCGCTTGGTGTTGTGGCTATTTTTGCAGAAATTTATACAAGCGCCCGTTTTTCTATGTCACAAGTAGAACATGGAGAGGCTGTGGGTCATGAGCATCATAGCCCGGTACATCGTTCTCTGTCTAGAATAGAAATGCCAAGTATTTTATTTTTCTTAGGAATTCTTATGGCAGTAGCTGCTCTAGAATCATTAGGTATATTATTTGGTTTCGCTGATAGTTTAAAGGAAAGTATTGGTCTTTTGGGAACAGAACCTAGTGGAACAATTGTTTCAGATTTAGTGGTATTGCTTCTTGGTGTTGGTTCTGCGGTTATAGACAATGTACCTCTTGTAGCCGCAAGTTTAGGTATGTTTACAGAGCCTTTAGATAATCAATTATGGCATTTTATAGCCTATTCTGCTGGTACAGGTGGTAGTATGCTAATTATCGGTTCAGCGGCAGGAGTAGTAGCTATGGGAATGGAAAAAATAGACTTTTTCTGGTATCTTAAAAAGATTTCATGGTTGGCATTAATAGGCTTCATTGCTGGTGCGGCAGCCTTTATGGTAACCAGAACTTTGTTTTAAACACACGTAATTGATTTTTTTTACGTTATATACCAAGTCATATCAAAATTCATAGCCTAATATGTTATACACTATTTTACAAGATGCAGAACCTTTAGTAGAAGGTGAATCTGTAGAGAAAACATTATCTATTATAGAGCTTATAACCACTGGTGGTACAGCGGGTATAGTTATTATTCTAATATTGGCACTATTATTTATAGTTGCTGTTTATATTTATTTTGAAAGAATTTTTGCCATCAAAGAGGCTTCTAAAGTCGATTCAAATTTCATGAATCAAATTCGAGATTATGTTAGTGATGGTAAAATAGATTCAGCTCAGAACTTATGTTCTCAGGCTAATTCGCCAGTATCAAGACTTATAAGTAAAGGTATTTCTAGAATAGGAAAACCATTAGATGACATTAATACAGCCATTGAAAATGCTGGCCGTCTAGAAATTTATGGTTTAGAAAAGAACGTAAGTGTGTTAGCGACTATTTCAGGTGCTGCACCTATGATTGGATTCTTAGGGACTGTAATCGGAATGATTTTATCGATCTTTGAGATTGCCAATTCAGGAGGTTCAATTGATATCAAAACACTTGCCGACGGTTTGTATACTGCAATGACAACTACCGTAGGTGGTCTTATTGTTGGTATTGTTGCGTATATCGCTTATAACCACTTAGTCGTAAAGACGAATAAAGTTGTTTATAAAATGGAGGCGAATTCACTCGAATTTTTAGATCTTTTAAACGAACCTATTTAGTATGAATTTACGCGGAAGAAATAAAGTAACACCAGAATTCAATATGTCATCGATGACAGATATTGTATTTCTGTTACTGATATTTTTTATGATTGCGTCCACTTTAGTTTCAGCAGAAGCTATAGATTTATTACTTCCAAAATCGAGTAGTAAAACAACGCAGACAAAAAATGTATCCGTGAGTGTTAATAAGAACTTACAGTACTTTGTAGATTTGAAGCAAGTGCCAAAAGGCCAGCTAGAATCTGCTGTATTAGAAAAAGTTGGAGCTTCTAATTCACCAACAATTACCATAAGATCGGATCAAGATGTAGATTTAAAGCATGTTGTATTTATTATGGATATCGCTAATCGTAATAAGATTAAGTCCACATTGGCTGTTAAGTCTAACTAAAACTTAACCAACATGAAATACCTCAGAACAAAACATGAGCGTAATTCTGCAAAAGTAACGACACTTATGGTGTTAATAATTGCATTATTGCTATTCGTAGTTGGTAATTCGTATAAAGAAATCCCTGAAGAATTTGGTGTTGCAATTAACTTTGGTGAGCCTAGTATTATTAGTAGTAAGGCTGAAACGGATAACCCTTCTAAATCAGAAAATAACATTGAAGATGTTCAAGAAGAAACCAATAAAGAAGAGTTAGTTGAAGAAAAACAGTTTGAAGAGGCTACTGAAGAAATTTTAGAAGAACAAACTGAAGATAATTCAGAAGCGGAAGCTCTAGAAAAACTAGAACAAGAAAAGCTTGAGCAGGAAAAACTTGAAGAAGAGAGACGAGAAGAAGAAAGATTAGAGCAAGAAAAACTAGAACAAGAGATAGCTGAACAAAAAGCTATAGAGGAAGCTGCAAAACTAGAGGCAGCTGCAAAAGAAGAAGCTGAACAAAAGGAGAAAGCCGCTGAGAAATTATTAGCACAACAGCAAGAGGAGGCTTTAAGAATTAAGGAAGCTCAAGAAGAGAGAGAGCGTCTAGAACGAGAAGCCGCTATTAAGGCTGAGGCAGAAGAAAAAGAAAGGGTAGAAGCAAAAGCAAAAGCAGAATCAGAGCGCAAAGCTAAAGCTAAGGT
>CAZBMY010000088.1:0-2798 GCA_964492855.1 uncultured Flavobacteriaceae bacterium | reverse complement strand
GAAGCTAAAGCTAAGGCGGAAAGAGAAGCAAAGGCAGAAGCTGACAGGTTAGCAAGAGCTGAAGCAGAACGAATTGCTAAAGCTCGAGCCGCTAATGCAGCGAAGGAAAAGGCAGAACGAGAAGCCGCATCTAGAGCTAAAGCAGAAGCAGATAGAAAAGCAGCAGCAGCAGAAAAAAATAAAACTGGAGGTAGCACTATTGTTGGATTTGCGTTGATAGAAGAAGCACCGATATATCCAGGTTGCGAAGGCTTAGATAATTCAGCTCGGAAAAATTGTATGAGTACTAAGCTTAAGCAGTTTGTTGTAAATAATTTCGATAGTGATTTGGCTTCAAGTTTAGGTTTAACAGGTAATCAAAAAATCACAATTTATTTTAAAATTAGCCAAACTGGTCAGATTATTGATATAAGAGCTAAAGCAGTAGATCCAAAGTTAGAGGAAGAAGCAACACGAGTCACTAAACTATTGCCTAAGTTAAAGCCAGGTATTCAACAAGGAAAAGCGGTTATTGTTCCTTATTCTTTACCAATTAGGTTCGCAACTAAACAATGATAATATTCTTTAGCTTTGTATTATAATAAGTAGCATAATGAAATACTTTAAAACCAAACACGAAAAAAATTCAGCTAAAATCACAACACTTATTTTGTTGATTTTGTTGCTGCTTATTTTTGTTGTTGGTCCTCAATACATGGATCCTCCAGAAGAGTATGGTGTTGCGGTAAATTTTGGAACAAACAATTCTGGTAGTGGTAATAAACCCTTAAGTAAACCTAAGCAAGCTAATATACCTAAGAATACACCTCAACAAAAAGTTGAAAAACAAAACGTACAACCAAAACAATCTGTTGCTAAATCTGAAGATGTATTAACGCAAGAATCTGAAGAAGCCATTGCCATAAAAAAGCAGAAAGAGGAAGAAGCCAGAGCTAAAGCAGAAGCAGAGCGTATAGAACGTTTAAAGCGCGAAGCTGAAGAAAAGCGAAAGGCTGAAGAAGATGCAAAACGACGTAAATTAGATAATCTCATAGGCGGTGTTAAAAATTCTAAAGGCAATGATGATGGAGGAGAAGGGCCAGATAATTCGGCTGGTAATAAAGGACAGCTAGATGGTGATCCTTATGCACCAAGTTATTTTGGTGGCTCTGGTCCTGGTAAAGGTGGTGTTGGTTTTGGTTTAGGCGGGAGAGGAAGACCTACGAAGACGATTTTTAAACAAGACTGTAATGAGTATGGATTGGTGATTGTGAGGATTGAAGTAGACAAAAGCGGCAGAGTGATAAAGGCAACACCTGGTGAGAAAGGATCTACTAATACAGATCCTTGCCTATTAGCACCTGCAAAAAAAATAGCTGAGTCTCATAAATGGCCTGCAGATGCTAATGCGCCTTCTCGACAGATCGGTTTTGTGAGTATCAATTTTGATGTTAGTCAATAGAATGAACTATCAAGAGACTTTAGATTGGCTTTTTAATCAATTGCCAATGTATCAAAATCAAGGTAAATCAGCTTATAAAAAAGATTTATCTAATACCTTATTGCTATCAAATTATCTAAACAATCCTGAAACAAAATTCAAATCCATTCATGTAGGAGGAACTAACGGAAAGGGGTCTTGTAGTCATATGCTATCTTCAATATTACAAGAGGCAGGTTACAAAGTTGGGTTGTACACATCCCCACATTTAAAAGATTACCGTGAACGTATAAAGATCAACGGAAAAGAGATTTCTAAGCAATATGTTACAGAGTTTGTAAAAAAACATAAATCCTTTTTTGAGCAGAATTCATTGTCCTTTTTTGAGATGACTGTAGGCTTGGCTTTTGATTATTTTGCAGAAAAGGCTGTAGATATTGCTATAGTTGAAGTAGGTCTTGGTGGTCGATTAGATTCTACAAATATCATAACACCAGAGCTATCGGTTATTACCAATATAGGTTTTGATCATGTTCAATTTCTTGGAGATACTAGGCCTAAAATTGCTTTTGAAAAAGCTGGAATTATAAAAACAAATGTTCCTGTTGTTATTGGAGAAACTCATAAAGAAACAAAGCCTGTGTTTGATAATAAAGCTAAAGAAACTGGTTCAAATATTTTTTATGCGGATCAAATAATTAATGCGGTTTTAGACAGTGATTTAAAAGGAAGCTATCAAAAAAATAATATAAAAACAGTAATACAGTCTGTTCGTGTCTTAAAAGATAACGATTTTGAAATTTCTGAAGATAATCTGAAAGATGGACTAAAGCATGTTGTTATAAATACGAGGTTAATGGGACGATGGCAGATTTTAGGAGAATCGCCAAAAATTATTTGCGATACAGCACATAATATTGAAGGGTTAACCTATGTAATAAAACAGTTGATGGCTGAAACATTCAATCAGCTTCATATTGTTTTTGGGGTGGTTGATGATAAAGATTTAGACAATATATTAAAGTTATTACCTAAACGAGCAGTATATTATTTATGTAAACCAAATATTTCAAGAGGCTTAGACGTAGATATATTATCAGGTTTCTTTGCTAAGAACGACTTTGAATACAAGGTATATAATTCAGTTGAAGAAGCTTTTGATAATGCAAAGTTTATGGCAAAACAAGAAGATGTTATTTTTATTGGCGGCAGTACTTTTGTGGTTGCTGAAATATTATAATTTTTTTATTGAAATTCTTTTGAGATATTAAAAACTAATCTATATTTGCAATCCAATTATCGGGCGCGTAGCTCAGTTGGTTCAGAGCACTTGGTTTACACCCAAGGGGTCAGGGGTTCGAATCCCTTCGCGCCCACT
>CAZBMY010000087.1:0-8557 GCA_964492855.1 uncultured Flavobacteriaceae bacterium | reverse complement strand
GAACCTGGACTAAATGGTATTACTGGTTCGAAGACATAGCGGTTATTTTCAGAACGAAACTGACCTAAAACAGGTGCTATGGCGTTAGATTTTAGAAAGATTTTAGCGTCTTTGGTAATTCTGTTAGAGGTATAGGTAACTGCAATAGCCTTACCTGAATTATAAATAACTTCGACATCTATAGCATTACTTTCACTACAGCTATAGATTGTAAAAAAACAAAAGACGACTAAGAAAATCTTAATCGTCTTTGTAAAAATCTGTATTGTCATTATATTCTATTCGTAGGGCGACTTACTAATACTAATTCTCCACCAGACGTACGCTGTAAATACACAACGTTATTACTGTCTAAATTATCTAATTGTAGTACGTTAACCATAGGTAAAGATGTAAACGATAAGCCTTCAGCTTTATAACCTTTTACTGGTTCTGTCAGTTCTGATTTAAAACTTTTTATAGCATCGTAATCGATACGCATTACTGGACGATTTGTATTGGCCATTAAGAAATAAGGTTTCCCATCTCTATTAAATGTAATCATGTCTAAAGGAGAATTACCGGCTCCTAACTCTGCTACAGTTCTGCCTTTGACGTGCGTCCCTCCTTTTAACTCATCCATCGGAAATAACACCAATGGTGTACATGTGTAGCTTGCCATTAAATAATCTTTATTATCAATATTTACAACATTAAACGTTCTTATTGGTGCATAGGTTTCATATTTACCATGTGCAGCATGATAGATTTCTAATGACGCGTGGTCTTGCGTATCATCAAAAGGAAAATTAATGCTTCTGAAGGTAGAACTAAACTCTTTATTTGATAATCCAGAGACCATAACTTTACCATCATGATATTTTAAATCTGAAATCGCTAAAGCCCGTTGAGAACGTCCTCGTCTGTCTTTTTTGTCAACAGACACTGCATTTTCTATATCTATTTTAGAATAACTTACCTCTGTTAAATTTACATTCTCAAAAGTATCTCCATTTAATTTTAATATAACTGGTGTTCCATCAGCAACATTTACAGAAAAATACACTAACCTTGATTTTGGATTTACAGCCATGTCCGTAACTCGTATCTTATCTGAAGTCGTACCTAATGAAGCAGCTATTTTGTTATCTACTTCACGAACCACAAGTCGCTCAGAAGATGTACTTTCAGAATTGTCTTTGGTATCTAAAGCATAAATGGCTGCATTTTTTGAATCACCTATAAAAAGAATGCCTTCTGGCCCAAAACTCAAAGCATTTATAGATGAAATACCTGGGTTACCTGTAATAAAATTTTCGGTTAATGTGGTTTTTTTAGTATCGCTGTCATTTTTGCTAACAGCTACAAGTGTAATAAAAGTTAACGCACATATAGAAATGCGTAATATTGCTTTTTTCATTTTTAATGAATTGATAGTTAGTAATATGTTTCTATAAAAGTACTATTTGTAAAAACTCATGAGTCTTAAAAAATCTGAATTAACTCTATTTTAACAGCAAAAGCTTAGACTTTTAGGAGCGAATTCTATTAATCTTCTGCGAATCTATCACTAACAAATTCTACTTTGGTTTTACCATGAGGTTTTGGCTTACCATCTTCACCAAGGTTAACCATAATTATATTGTCGACTGTTAAAATTGTTTCACGTGTCATTTTATTTCGGGCTTCGCACTTCATCGTTATAGAAGACTTTCCAAATTTAGTAACCTCCATTCCTATTTCAATAATATCGCCTTTTTTTGCTGAGCTCATAAAATTGATTTCTGACATAAACTTGGTCACAATTTTAGAATTCTCTAGCTGTATAATCGTATAAAGTGCCGCTTCTTCATCTATCCAAGCTAATAATTGCCCTCCAAATAAGGTGCCATTAGGGTTTAAGTCTTCTGGTTTTACCCATTTACGTGTGTTAAATCTCATTTATAATAATGTTTGTTGACCATCTGAATCATCATTTGGTATTCTTAAATTTGTTCCTAGTTCGGTATTTAATTGCTCAATGAAATATGCCGAAAGTAAAGGGGATTCTTTCTCTATATTTTGATGCACAAAAAAATTAACATCATTAATACCAGCACCCTTCCATAATTTTAAACGTTCAACCCAATCATCTAAGCGTAAATAATCGCTTTCGTGATTAGCACCTACATATCTTATAAATGCTCTGGAGTTCGTTAATCGCATATGCATAAGGTCTCGTCTGCCAGCTGAATCTACTATGATGTTTGAGATATTATTTTCTTCAAGTAATTGGTACAAGTCTTCAGAAACAGAAGCATCATTATACCAATCTGTATGCCTAAATTCTATAGCTAATGGTACTTCTTTTGGCCATGATTCTGCAAAATTAATAACTCTATCAAAATCTTTAGGCGAAAAATTACTATGCATTTGTAGAAACACACAACCCAGCTTTTCTTTTAAATGTATTGCACTATATAAATAGTTGTCAACTACTGGTTTTATATCTTCGTTTAGACGTTTCCAATGGCTCACTTCTTGATTTAGCTTTGGAAAGAATCTAAAATTACTAGGAGTTTTGTCGTACCATTTTTCAAATTGCTCAGGCGGGAAAATTCTATAGAACGTTGCATTTAGTTCTATAGAATTAAATTGACGAGAGTAATACTCTAATTCATCTTTTGTACCTCTAGGATAAAAACCTTTGAGGTCTGCTCTATTCCATTTTGCACATCCAACAAAAACATTAAAATCGTCCGAAGCTTTATTTTGAAGCATTCTTAAGGTATCTGCATGATCATGCGGTAAAGTAAAATCTATGTCTTGTGGATTATCGACACGTCCGAATTTCATTTATTATAATTTTTATAAAGATAAGAAGTCCATTAAAAACAATCTAAATTTTGATTTGTTAATAACACCGTTGACAACATAATAAATAGAATTTATACTTGGATGGCTTTATCATTAAATTTAATTCCATATTAATATAATCTACCTTATATGGAAACGCGCTCTAAACAATTACTTAACATTCGTCCACAAATTCCTTCAGCTAAAGTCTATGATTCTATGACTACGGATGAAGCTTTTCAGAATATCACTCTTCGCCCTATAATTAAAATGCAAAATAATTTATTTATAAGTGTATTTAGAAATTATATCACTAAACGAAAAAACGTATTCTATGAGCTTAGCTTGCCTAAACAACTAGCTTACATAGAAAATGCTATACATAAGGATATGAAGTTTAGAAATTCATTAAAAGGAATGATTATTGGTCAATTTACTGTCGAAGAATATGATTTATATATTCAAAATTCTTCAGCCTTGAATAAGCGTATGATGGCTATTGTAAAAGAGCGATTACTTGGTAATATACAAGTTTTTGTAAAGCCAGATTACTTAAAAGCTGTTTAGATAAGTGATTCGCCATTAAGGTTAGTTGTTAAAATAGCACTCATGTAATCTAGGTAAGGTCTTGCTAACTTAAATGCATCATTAACTTGGCTTAAAAAATTATCACTTAAAACCTCTTTGTCTGTATATGTTTTAGTGAAAATAAATTGTTTACGCCTTATTAAATCAATAGCGGGATGCGTTTTTTCAAAGCCTCTTGGCGCAGTCTTTAGACTTTCGCCTGTAAAATCACCCCAGGTTAGATTAAACTCTTTGTTTGCTAAAATAGTACGTATCTCTTCATAATCCATTTCAAATTCTTTTCTAATACGATTTAAATCTTCTTTATTTGGCTCCCAAAACCCGGTAGCAATAAAAGATTCATTATTAGGCTGTAAATGAAGATAAAATCCGCCGCGTAATTCAGGTTTCTTACGATTAAAAGACCCGCCAAAGTGTGTTTTATACGGCAATTTATTCTTAGAAAAACGCACATCTCTATAGATTCTAAACACCTTCACTTTATCAATAATATCATGTGTGTTCATCAACTCACCTAAATTTTTATATGCCTCTTTGACTTCAGCTTCTAAACGTTTAAACTCTGGCTTATTATCATTAAACCAATCTCTATTATTATTTTTATGAAGTGTTTGTAGAAACGCGAATACGTCTTTGTTGATTTTCTGTGACATTTTTAATCTATTGATTTATAATCAAAAATAAAAAACACAACCGCTAATAACCGATATTTATTATTAATTATATATTATTTAATTCTAAATGATTGAGATTTTGAAAAATTTAAAGAAAACCAGTTGTTTTGATTAGAATTATTCAAAATAAACTTGCGAGATGATAGAAATTTCAGTATAATGCAAAAAATTAACAATCACAGCTTTATTTATGGGTAGACCAGCAACAAAACCGACAAAATTAAAGGATGGTTTTTATATTGAAATTCGCAACAAGGGTTCTAGATCCGGTGTGAAACTTTATAACGCTACTAAAGATCAAATGGAGCGTTCTATAAAAATGTACGAACGTTCTAAAGAAGTTATTATACTTGGTGAGTCGGTTAATGGAAAGTTTTTAACCAAAGAACCAAAATTACATGTCGTAAAATAATGTTCTTTCTTATTAAAACATAAAAAAAGCATCTTGATTTCAAGATGCTTTTTTTATTCAAAATCTATGGAATGCAGTACTAAACCAGATGCAGGCGCTATATAATCCATAACCTCTGTACTTTCTTTTAATAATGAACATTTTATGTAGTCTAAAGTTACTTCTCCCCTTCCTAATTTAATTAAAATACCAAACATTAAACGTATTTGATTACGCATAAAACCCTTTCCTCTTACTTTTAAAACATAAGACTTTTTAGGGAAGAAATTAGCAGTGTATATCGTATTATCAATTAAATTACAACTATCTATAGTTCTTATAAATTTTCCGGTTACTGAAGCTTTGTAGCAATACGATTTAAAATTATGTGTGCCTTCAAATAACCTTGCTCCTTTTTTCATTAGTTCTACATCCAATTCATCAAGAATGGTTGTTAATATAGGAGCGCAAAACGGATGATTTTTTTGTCCTTCAGAAAATAGATAGTGGTATTCCTTAATCTTAGAATCTTGAATAACATTAAACACCTTGTCCACCTCTATAATGCTTAAAGCTCTTATATCCTGCGGTAAATTATGATTAAATAGTTCTAAAAATGTTTCAAAATTGCCTATTGGTGTATCATACAGAAATAATTCTAAAGCCGCTTCATTAGCAGATACCATAGCATCTGTACGGCCAGCTCCTAGAGTTTTAAACCGTTGCTCTCCTAAAATAAATTTTAGGGTGCGATCAATCATTAGGTGAATAGTTTTTACATCCGGTTGTTTTTGCCATCCATGAAAACGGTAGCCTAAATATTGAATTTTTATAAGATAATAGTATCGTTTATTAAATGCCATATTGTGATCGAAAGTACTATTTATATAGAACTCAATCAAAAATTTTATACCTTGAAGGAGTAAACTAACTAAATCAATTTAATATGTCAACAACAAAACCACCAATTTGGTTCTGGATTATTAGTGTATTAGCTCTTATCTGGAACGCTATGGGCGTAAATCAGTATTTACAACAAGCCTATGATACAGAAGCCTTTAAATCTATGGTTTCTGCTGAAGAATTAGAAATGATAAGTCAGTTGCCAACTTGGTATACCGGAGTTTTTGCAATAGCTGTTTTTGCAGGGGCTCTTGGATGTATTCTACTATTATTAAGAAAAAAAATAGCGTATTTAGTTTTATTACTATCGCTTATTACAGTTTTAATCCAAATGGGATATATTACGTTTTCTATGGATATGGCAAATATAATGACGCCATTTATAGTAGCTGTAGCCGTTTTATTAGTACTTTTCTCAAAACACGCGAAGAAGAAAAGTTGGATAAATTAATAACACAATTTTTAAGTTACCAAAGCATCAGATATCTGGTGCTTTTTTTATTTCTCGCGACGCTTTAAAACGTTTACAACATCATCTAGCTTAAATCCTTTAGCCTGTAGCAACATCAGATAATGGAATAGTAAGTCTGCACTTTCTTCCAAGAATAAATCATCGTTATTGTCTTTTGCCTCAATAACGACTTCTACTGCCTCTTCACCAACCTTTTGTGCTATTTTATTGATACCTTTAGCAAATAATGACGCTACATAAGACTTTTCAGAATCTTTTGCTTCTACTCTAGAGGTAATTGTATCCTCTAATTTTGATATAAATCCAAACGATTGGTTATTGTTTTCATTCCAACACGTATCGGTTCCTTTATGACATGTAGGTCCTTTTGGACTAGCTTTAATTAAAAGCGCATCGCTATCGCAATCTAGTTTGATATCTACTAAATTTAAAACATTACCACTTTCTTCTCCTTTGGTCCAAAGACGTTGTTTTGTTCTACTAAAAAACGTTACTAATTTTGATTCTATAGTTTTTTCAAGTGCTTCTTTATTCATATAACCCAGCATTAGCACTTTATTTGTCATTACATCTTGAATGATTGCTGGTACTAATCCGTCTCTGTTTTTATTGAAATCTACTTTCATATCATATTAATTATGCAATACTGAAATAAGTTCAGCATGACGACTAAAGCCGTACTTCTATATTCTGTTTACGTAATTCTTCTTTTAATTCTAATATTGGTATTTCGCCAAAATGAAATACACTAGCAGCCAAAGCAGCATCGGCTTTTCCTTCTTTAAAAGTGTCTACAAAATGTTGAATTGTACCTGCGCCACCTGAGGCAATAATGGGAATGTTTACCAAATCTGACAATTTTGCTAATGCTTCATTAGCAAAACCTGCTTTAGTACCATCGTGATTCATAGATGTAAATAATAGTTCCCCAGCACCTCTGTCTTCTGCCTCTTTTGCCCAATCAAACAACTTAATATCAGTTGGTATAGTTCCCCCTGCCAAATGCACAAACCAATCGCCTTTTATTTGTTTTGCATCAATAGCTACAACAACGCATTGATTTCCGAATTTTTCAGATAATTCATTAATTAATTCTGGTCGTTTAACAGCGGATGAATTAATAGAGACCTTATCTGCACCACAATGCAATAAAGTATCTACATCTTCAACAGAAGAAATTCCGCCACCAACTGTAAATGGTATATTCACTTGCTCTGCTACTTTTAAAACCATATCGTGCATGGTTTTTCTGTTTTCAAGTGTTGCGGCTATATCTAAGAACACCAACTCGTCAGCGCCTAACTCAGCATACTGTTTCGCTAATATAACAGGGTCTCCTGCATCTCTCAAATCAACAAAATTCACCCCTTTTACGGTACGACCGTTTTTAATGTCTAGACAGGGAACAATTCGTTTTGTAAGCATATTATATAAATTGTTCTAATTCTTTTAAGCTAATTCTATTCTCATAAATGGCTTTTCCAATGATAACACCCTCACATCCAATAGATTTTAAATCTTCTAAGTCGTTTATCGTAGAAACACCGCCAGATGCAATAAGTTTTATAGATTGTGCTCCACTAATACTACTACATTGGTTAATTATAGTTTTATAAAGCTCTATAGAAGGTCCTTCTAACATACCGTCTTTTGAAATATCTGTACATATCACATATTGAATATGTTTTCTTTGATAGGCTTTTATAAAAGAAACAACTTCCTCTTTACTATTATCTTGCCATCCATTAATGGCGATTTTTCCGTTATTACTATCGGCTCCCAGGATTATTTTTTGTGAACCATATTTTGTTAACCAGCCCTCAAACGTTTCTCTATCGCTAACAGCTATGCTACCTCCTGTTACCTGTTTTGCGCCACAATTAAATGCAATATTTAAATCTTCATTGGATTTTAATCCGCCGCCAAAGTCAATTTTCAAACTTGTTTTTGAAGCTATTTGTTCTAAGACTTTGTAATTAACAATATGTTTAGCTTTAGCACCATCCAAATCTACAAGATGTAAATACTCTATACCTGAAGCTTCAAATTGTTTTGCGACCTCCAATGGATTTTCATTATAAATCTTTTTGGTATCATAATCGCCTTTGGTTAGTCTTACACACTTTCCTTCTATAATATCTATTGCTGGTATTATTCTCATATTTATTTCCTGCGATAGCAGAAATCTCATTTTAATTAATATTTTATCTTTCTTTTGAAATGCTTCGACAAGCTCAGTATGACATCTTCATTTAATTTATAATTCAAGGAAATTCTTCAATAATTGCTCTCCTGTCTTTCCACTCTTTTCTGGGTGAAACTGTACTCCGAAAAAGTTGTCATTTTCTAAAGCAGATGCATATTCTATGTCGTAATCTGAAGTTGCTATTGACGCGTCGCAATGCTTTGCATAATAACTGTGAACAAGATACATATAATCGCCCTCACTAATGTTTTTAAACAAATTAGATTTAAGATTCTTAATCGTATTCCAGCCCATTTGAGGCACCTTTACAGTATTTGAAAAGCATTTGACATTTGTATTAAAAATACCTAAGCCTTTAGTGTTACCCTCTTCAGTGTGATTGCACATTAATTGCATACCTAGGCATATACCTAAGACAGGCTGTTTTAACTGAGGAATCAAGGTGTTTAAACCAGACTCTTTTAGCATTTTCATAGCCGAACTCGCTTCGCCTACTCCTGGGAAAATGA
>CAZBMY010000086.1:0-8774 GCA_964492855.1 uncultured Flavobacteriaceae bacterium | reverse complement strand
GTATTTTTGTTAGCCAAAATAGAGACGTTGTATGAGTGATATAAAATGGACTATAGCCAAAGAATATGAGGATATTACATATAAAAAATGTAATGGAGTAGCTCGTATAGCCTTTAACAGACCAAATATTAGAAATGCGTTTAGACCAAAAACGACATCTGAATTATATGATGCATTTTATGATGCTAATGAAGACGTAAATATTGGAGTAGTGCTTTTAAGTGCGGAAGGACCATCCACTAAAGATGGTATTTGGAGTTTTTGTTCTGGTGGTGACCAAAAAGCAAGAGGACACCAAGGTTATGTAGGAGAAGATGGATATCATAGACTAAATATTCTAGAAGTTCAACGTCTTATTCGTTTTATGCCAAAGGCTGTTATAGCTGTTGTCCCAGGTTGGGCTGTTGGTGGCGGTCATAGCTTACATGTTGTTTGTGACTTAACTTTAGCCAGCAAAGAACATGCTATATTTAAGCAAACTGATGCAGATGTTACAAGTTTTGATGGTGGTTATGGTTCTGCATATTTAGCAAAAATGGTAGGTCAAAAAAAAGCTAGAGAGATTTTCTTTTTAGGTAGAAATTACTCTGCACAAGACGCCTATGACATGGGAATGGTAAATGCTGTTATACCTCATGACCAATTAGAAGACACTGCTTACGAGTGGGCGCAAGAAATCTTAGCGAAGTCACCAACATCTATTAAAATGCTAAAGTTTGCTATGAATCTTACAGATGACGGTATGGTAGGACAACAAGTATTTGCAGGTGAAGCAACACGATTAGCATATATGACAGACGAAGCTAAAGAAGGAAGAGATGCATTTTTAGAAAAACGTAAGCCAAATTTTGATAAAAAATGGATTCCATAAATAAGGTTTAAAGATTTATGAAAAAAATTAAACCTTGGCTATCCGCAATGCGATTGCGAACCTTACCATTATCTGTTTCAGGTATTATTATTGGTACATGTTTAGCTGCATATAACGGAAGATTTAATATCTATGTATTTATATTAGCAGTATTAACGACTGTTAGTCTTCAAATCTTATCTAATCTTGCTAACGATTATGGTGACGGCGTTAAGGGTACAGATAATGACGACAGAGTTGGGCCAGAGCGAGCTATACAAAGCGGAGAGATTACTCCAGAACAGATGTTCGAAGCTATAAAGAAAAATATTCTTGTGGTTATAGCTTTAACCATATCACTGGTTTATGTTGCTTTTGGTCACACCTATATATTACATGCGTTATTAATTATCTGCCTAGGAGGTGTATCTATTTATGCAGCTATTAATTATACCATGGGCGATTCTCCTTATGGTTATAGAGCGCTTGGAGACGTTTTTGTTTTTATCTTTTTTGGTTTTGTAAGTGTTCTTGGCACTTATCTTTTAAATATAAAAACGATAGACCATATTGTTTTTTTACCAGCGACAACTTTAGGTTTGTTAAGTGTTGCAGTTCTAAACTTAAATAATATGAGAGATTTAGAAGAAGACGAAAAGGTTGGTAAAATTACCGTAGCAGTAAAATTAGGGAAACGTAGGTCTAAAAATTATCATTTTTTTCTGGTAATTGGAGCAATGTTTTCGGCAGTACTTTATAGTATTTTGTATTATGTAGAACCCTATAATTTTATATTTCTAATTAGTTTTATCCCATTATCAATTCATTTAAAAAAAATTAGTAAAGCTGTTACACCATCAGATTTCGACAGTCAATTAAAAGTTTTGGCCTTGACTACATTTCTATTTTCTATACTGATAGGAGTGGGATATTTATTGTATTAACCATTAATTTAGTAAAATGAAATATTTAATCTTACCATTATTTCTACTATGTTTTTTCAGTAATTATAGTCAAGTCGACGAATCTCAAACTGGTGCTTGGTATATGTATTTTTATACACACCAATTTAAAAATAGTCAGTTTGGCATTCAAGGCGATTTTCAATATCGCGATTGGCAAGGCTTAGGTGACAAGGAGCAATTATTATTACGATCAGGCTTTACATATACGCCTAAGAAAGCTAATATCAAATTTACTTTAGGTTACGGCAATGTTACATCTGGAGCCCCTGGATCAAGTGATGATACATCAAGTGAAAGCCGTATATATCAAGAAGCGCTTTTTCCTTCAAAATTCGGACGTTTTCATCTAACACATCGCTTTAGGTATGAGCAACGTTTTGTAGAAAATCAAGATTTTAGAACACGCTATCGTTATAATTTGTTTTTAAATATTCCGATTAATAAAGCCGAATTAGTGTCAAAAGCTTTTTATGCTGCATTCTATAATGAATTGTTTATAAATGGGCAAGAAGATATTGGAGACGGCCGTTCTGTAGAATTGTTTGATAGAAACCGAACATATCTTGGACTTGGTTATGTGTTGAATGATAAAATACGCTTTCAGTTAGGTTGGATGAACCAGAAGACAACTAATTTTGGCAAGGCACAATTGCAGTTCAGCATGCATCATAAGATTTAAATATGAATGCTAGCTATAAAAAATATATTCTCAATTTTAATAGACCTAGCGGAACGTCTCGAGGTATTATGACCACAAAAGAGACTTGGTTTATTTATCTCGAAACAGATGGAAAAACAGGTATAGGCGAGTGTGGTATTCTTAGGGGATTATCAATAGATGACCGAACAGATTATGAAGATAAACTAAAATGGACCTGTGATAATATTCATCTTGGTTTAGAAAGGTTGTTTATTGAGCTCGTTGAATTTCCTAGTATCCAATTTGGTCTAGAAATAGCTTTCAAATCATTACATTCTGAAGATGAATTTAAATTATTTCCTTCAGAATTTACTAATGGTAATGATTTTATGAATATCAATGGCCTCATATGGATGGGAGATGAAGCCTTTATGCGTCAACAAATTATTGAAAAAATTGATTCAGGATTCAGTTGTATTAAACTAAAAATAGGTGCTATAGATTTTCAAACAGAATTGGATATTTTAAAGTTTATTCGAAAAGAATTTTCAGTTTCTGACATTGAATTGCGTGTTGATGCTAATGGTGCTTTTATGCCAAAAGATGCTCTAGAGAAATTAAAACGTCTTTCTGAATACCAATTACATTCTATAGAGCAACCAATACAACCACAACAGTTTGAAACTATGGCACATTTATGCGACGTGTCGCCATTGGACATCGCATTAGATGAGGAGCTAATAGGTGTATTTTTACATACAGAGAAAGAAAACGTCATTTCTACTATTAATCCGCAGTATATTATTTTAAAACCAAGTTTAGTTGGTGGTTATAGCGGAAGTGAAGAATGGATAGATATTGCAGAAAAACATAATATAAAATGGTGGATTACTAGTGCTCTAGAAAGTAATGTAGGTTTAAATGCCATAGCTCAGTGGACGTATACTTTAAGTAGTAAAATGCCCCAAGGTTTAGGTACGGGCAGCCTGTTTTCTAATAATATTACATCACCATTAACGGTAAAAAATGGTACTTTGCAATACGATAAAAATATAAATTGGAATTTTAATATTTAAAAATGAATTATATACAAAAAGCTTATAAGGGATTACACGATTGGTGGAGATATTTAGTTGGAAGCATTATTATTTTTATTGCTTGGCAACTTATAGGTGCTATACCTTTAATGATTTTCATAGGAATAGAAGTAGCTAATGGTGCATCATTAAGTGCAGTGTCAAGTATACCAGATATGGTTGCTTTATTAGGAAGTAATCTCTTTTTATTCTTAATGCTCATATCTTTTGCGGTTGGTTTAATTGGGGTAATTTTCACCTCTAAAGTTTTACATAAACAAACTTTTAAAGATTTAACAACTACTCGTAAGAAAATAGATTGGGGTAGATTTTGGTTTATATTCATTTTATGGGGTGTATTTTCATCAGGTATGGTTTTAGTTGATTATTACTACCTGTCTCCTGAAGATTATGTGTTTAATTTTGATGCTAAAAAGTTCACTATACTTGCTACAATTGCCATTTTATTATTGCCATTACAAACTAGCTTTGAAGAATATTTCTTTAGAGGCTATCTAATGCAAGGGTTTGGGGTAGTATTTAAAAATAAGTGGTTGCCATTGATAATTACATCAGTTGGATTTGGACTGTTGCATATTTTTAACCCTGAAGTTAGTACACTTGGTTATTCTATTATGATATTTTATATAGGAACA
This sequence comes from uncultured Flavobacteriaceae bacterium, assembly GCA_964492855.1. GTDB lineage: Bacteria > Bacteroidota > Bacteroidia > Flavobacteriales > Flavobacteriaceae > Winogradskyella. The sequence goes on along the minus strand of CAZBMY010000086.1, from coordinate 4,587 downwards.
GGCTTTGTCTTGGGTATAATGACATTAATGGATGAAGGCTTAGAGTTGGCCCTAGGGTTTCATGCTGCTAATAATTTGTTTACAGCACTTTTAGTTACGGCAGATTGGACAGCGTTACAAACAGATTCTATATTAAGAGACGTGTCAGACCCAACGAAAACAACTTTAGCAGAAATTGCTGTTCCTGTACTTGTAATTTATCCTATTTTATTATTTATTCTATCAAAAAAATACGGTTGGACTAATTGGAAAGAAAGACTATTCGGTAAGGTGACCCCACCGCCAAAAGAAGATTATAAAGTTTTAGACTAAATGACACTTGATTTTAATAAGATTCACAATAGATTTAGGTTAAATGGAAACTATTTTGAAAACCATGAAGCGCTTAAAAATTTTGCTTATAATCTTATTGAAGAAGGTCAACTTTTCGAAAAGTCTATAGGGGAGTTTCTAATCGACTGGTTGGACTCAAACGAATTCCTTTATGTCAATACTTCAGGTTCTACAGGTAAACCAAAACAAATAAAACTTTATAAGCAAGCAATGGTTAATTCGGCTATTGCTACAGGCCTTTTTTTTGATTTAAAGCCTGGATGTAAAGTTATGAATTGCTTGCCTAGCCATTATATAGCTGGTAAAATGATGTTAGTAAGAGCATTAATTTTAGGCTTTGCGATTGATTGTGTAGAACCAGCTGCATCACCAGTTTTTGATTATCAGACGTTTTACGATTTTTCAGCAATGGTACCACTGCAATTGGAGCATAGTATAGATAAAGTTGAAAATATTAAGACAATAATTATAGGTGGCTCAAAAGTTTCAAAGCAACTGCAAGATAAAATTAAAAAAAGTAGAACATCTTTTTATGAAACGTATGGGATGACAGAAACGGCTACTCATATTGCTTTAAAACCTTTAGAATCCATATCTCAGAGTGGAGATGACTTCTTTACCACGCTACCAAATGTTTTGGTGTCACAAGATGTAAGAGCTTGTTTGGTTATTAATGCACCTAAAATTATGGACAGCTCTATAGTAACAAATGATATTGTCGAATTAAAATCAAATACAAGCTTTAAATGGCTTGGACGTTTTGATAATGTCATCAACTCAGGAGGGGTAAAATTGTTTCCTGAACAGATAGAAGTAAAGCTTCAAACTATAATAGAAGAACGATTTATAGTAGCTTCTGAGCCTGATGAACAATTGGGCGAAAAATTAATTCTCATTATTGAAAACCCTAGCAATTCAGTTTTAGATTTAAAAAAACAGCTTAAATCTCTACAATCACTTGCTAAATATGAAGTTCCTAAAAATATCTATACTATTAATAGTTTTATAGAAACATCGACAAGAAAGATTCATCGTAGAAAAACTATAAAATCTGTTTTAGGTTAGTTTACTCATCAAATCATTAGCTTCACTCATTCTGTGTTTTTTACCATAGGTATTGCATCTAGTTTTATATAAACTTTAAAATGCAGAACCAATGAAAACACTAATCAAAAGTGTTGTGTTATTACTTGTTGTAACACAACTTAACAGTCAAGAAAGAAGAGTTGAAACAGAATCTGTAACTCTCGAGAATTTATTTACTTTCGTTATTGATCATTTTGAAGAAGATGGTGAATCACAGAATGTAACTTTCCTTCTAAAAACCCATCCTACTGGTTTTTCTGATGAAGATAAATTTATTCTAAAACAAACATTCAAGCTACTTTCCAAGCGTCTAACAGAAGATGATTATATAAGTATAGCTACGTATAATAATTACAGCGGAATTGCACTCCAGAAAAGTAAAGCAACAGATTTAAAAAAGTTGCTTTACACTCTTGAGCATCCAAAAAAAAGTATTGAAGCTTTTGCTAAAGACGGTATTGAATTTGCTTATAAATATGCCAACATTAATTATGAAGATGACTACGAGAATACGGTTATTATGGTGCGTCTTCCAGAGCGCAAAGGTATAGCTAGCGTTTCTGTAGCCAATGCAAATATGGCAGCTAATGCAGCGCCTAAAAACAATAAAGGAGCAGGTGCAGCGGTAGTACTTTCAGCTTTAGCGTTATTACCCGAAATCATTCAAGTTATAAAAGATTAGAAACCAATAAATACGATATATTATGAAACGATTATTATTAATTATTACACTATTACTACTAGCATTTCAGTCACAAGCACAAGAGAAAATTATTACAGGTACAGTTACTGCAGCTAGCGATGGGTTAGCATTACCAGGCGTAAATGTTATTATAAAAGGCACAAATAATGGAACACAGACTGATTTTAATGGGAATTATACTATAAAAGTTAATCTTGGCGATATCCTAGTATTCTCTTTTGTGAGTATGAAAACTACTGAAAAGACAGTTGGTACAGGTAATACGATAAATCTTGCAATGGTGGATGATGTTGCTTCATTAAATGAAGTTGTTGTTACTGCTTATGGAGCTTCATCAATTTCAAAGTCAAGTTCCACATCATCCATTAGTTATAAGCCATCAAAAGCTCAACTGAAACTGAGAGCACAAAAATCTTATCATAATAAAATTGCGAATCAACTTAAAGGAAACTCAATTGCAAATGTATTACAAGATCAAACAACCGGTGTAAATATCAATACAAGTTCAGTGCAACCTAGACTAAGTTCACAGGTTATTATAAGAGGAAGTAATTCTATTAATGGAACTAAAGAGCCCTTATATATTATCGATGGAGTGCCTGTAAATGCTAATGAAATAAGAAACATTAATCCAAAAAACATCAAATCTGTATCTGTACTAAAAGACGCTAGCGCTACTTCAATTTACGGAAATCGGGCAAGTAATGGGGTCGTAATAATGAGTACAACTAAAACTAAGGTTAAAAATGCTAATACACTTTATATTATAGATGGTGTACCTATAAGAAAAGAAGATAATTATATCGCTGAGAATTTTCCGAAAACTCAAATAGATACTCAGATTGAATATTCTCAATCAGAAGCAAAACAAAAGTTTGGCAAAGTTGCCAAAAATGGTTGCATTGTAATTACTACGAAGCAGGGAAATTTTAGAATGCAGTCTAATGAAACTTATGCTGTTATTGAAGAGAATAGTTTTGAAAGAACATCACTTTCACCCTTATCTACTTTTTCAATTGACGTTGATAAAGCCTCTTACAGCAATATAAGACGAATGATTAATAATGGCGAATCTGTTCAGCCGGATGCTGTTAAGATTGAGGAGATGGTTAATTATTTTAATTACAATTACCCACAGCCAACAGATGAGCACCCTTTTTCTATAAATACAGAAGTTGTAGAGACACCATGGCATAATGACACACAACTTGTTAGAATTGGGCTTCAAGGAAAAACATATACTAATGAAGAGCTACCCGCATCTAACCTAACGTTTTTGATAGATGTTTCTGGCTCAATGTCTAGTCAGAATAAATTGCCGCTTTTAAAATCAGCTTTTAAATTATTAGTAAATCAATTAAGAGCAAAAGATAAGGTTTCAATTATTGTATATGCTGGAGCAGCAGGTGTAGTATTGCAACCAACATCAGGAGATAAAAAGGAAGAAATCATTTTAGCTTTAAATAATCTAAATGCTGGTGGCTCAACAGCAGGAGGCGCAGGAATTAAACTAGCTTATAAATTAGCGGAGAAGAATTTTAAAAAAAATGGAAACAATAGAGTGATACTAGCTACCGATGGAGACTTTAATGTAGGCGCCTCTAGTGATAAAGCTATGGAGAAACTCATTGAAGAAAAGCGAAAATCAGGTGTCTTTTTATCCGTTTTAGGTTTTGGATACGGAAATTATAAAGACTCAAAATTAGAAACACTAGCAGATAAAGGCAATGGTAATCATGCATACATAGATACTATGCAAGAAGCTAATAAAGTGTTTGGAAAAGAGTTTGGAGGAACACTTTATACAATTGCAAAGGATGTAAAAATTCAGGTTGAATTTAATCCAAAAATAGTACAGGCTTACAGACTTATTGGTTATGAAAACAGATTACTTAATGATGAAGATTTTGTAGATGATACCAAAGATGCTGGTGAGTTAGGAAGTGGGCATACAGTAACTGCTTTATATGAAGTTGTACCAGTTGGAGTAAAAACAGAGTATTTAAAAGATGTTTCAGATTTAAAATACACAGAAACTAAAGCAAACGATAGTTACTCTAATGAGTTATTTACTGTAAAATTCAGATATAAGAAACCTGATGCTGAGAAGAGTATTGAAATGGTACATATTCAAAGTACAAATATGACAAAGGCTTCAGTAGACATGAAATTTGCTTCAGCAGTTTCATTATTTGGAATGCAATTGCGACAATCCCAATATTTTAATAATGCGAGTTTTGATAAGGTACTTGAGTTAGCTGAAGCGGGAAGAGGACAAGATAAAGAAGGTTACAGAGCAGAATTTATAAGATTAATTAAGTCATATGACAAGTCTTACTAAACTCCTAAATAATAAACAGACCCAATACAATTGTATTGGGTCTGTTTATTATTTAAAAGAAAATTAAAATTAATTCCCTTGAGAAAGATTTTTCATTTCCTCTTCTATCATTTCATAGAATTGG
>CAZBMY010000085.1:0-8799 GCA_964492855.1 uncultured Flavobacteriaceae bacterium | reverse complement strand
TTATGTTGGCCTACTAGGGCTCGAACCTAGACTCTTCTGGACCAAAACCAGACGTGTTGCCAGTTACACCATAGGCCATCATCTCAAAACGAGGGTGCAAATTTATAACAAAGTTTTACTTGCACAAAAAAAATACGGAAAAATAATTGTAAATACTTAACGTTTGCTTAAAAACATTATGCTGTGTTGTAATTATTACTAAATTCGCCTGCATCAAAAGAGTTCGTTTTTATGACCAATTTTAACTTTAATAAATGGAACACAATTTTAGGATGGGTTGTGTTTGCTATAGCTGCAATCACTTACGCTTTAACCATAGAACCTACAGTTAGTTTTTGGGATGCTGGAGAATACATTTTAACGTCTTCTAAATTACAAGTTGGCCATCCTCCTGGAGCTCCTCTTTTTCAAATGTTAGGTGCTTTTTTCTCAATGTTTGCTTTAGAGCCTTCTCAAATTGGTGCTTTATTAAACATGATGAGTGCAGTATCTAGTGCTTTTACTATCTTATTTATGTTTTGGACGGTAACTATTTTGCTTAAAAAATTAGTGAAATATGATGCTGAAAAAGATACAATGAGTAAAGGCATGGCTATACTTGGTAGTGCTTTGGTAGGTAGTTTGGCTTTTACGTTTACAGATTCGTTTTGGTTTAACGCTGTTGAAACTGAAGTTTACGCCATGGCAACATTAATAATGTCTGTAATGTTCTATTTAGCTCTGCGATGGGAGCAAGACATGCATAATCCTCGCGGTAATCGTTGGTTGATTCTTATTGCTTTTGTTATTGGCCTATCCTTTGGTGTACACTTTATGGGGTTATTGACTATCCCAGCAATAGGGCTTATTTATTATTTCAAAAATTACAAAACCATAACAGTCCAAAATTTCATTTTAGCAAATATTATTTCTGCAGCCATTTTATTATTTATTTTCAAACTTTTATTGCCAAATGCCCTGCGTTTCTTTGGCTGGATGGAAGTATTTACAGTTAACACTTTTGGTTTACCGTTCCATTCCGGAACCATTATCGCAGGACTTATTGTTATAGCTGCTTTTTATTATGGGCTTAACTATACACGGAAGAAAGGATATATTCATGCAAACACACTGACACTTTGCTTGCTATTTATTTTTATTGGATTCTCATCATGGATGATGCTTCCAATAAGAGCCAATGCGCATGTTATTATTAATGAGAATGACCCATCAGATGCTAGAGAATTATTAGCATATTACAACTTAGAACAGTATCCTGAAACTCACCTTTTCTACGGCCCTCAGTTTACAGAATTATACTCTGGACAAGATGAAGACCAACCATTTATAGATGATAAAAAAAATTATGAAAAGGATTATGAAAAAGGTGAATATGTTATAATTAATGACTGGAAAAACGCCAAACAAAATTATAATTCTGAGCATGCATCACCTTTACCAAGAATGTGGAGTACTGAGCACGCGGAAAACTACATGATGTTTACCGGTCTTATTGATTTTAAAGTAAAGCCAACTCTTGGTAATGATATTTATAATAACTATCTCAATGGTGGCTACCCTGATGAAGAAGCAAGTGCTAGAGCAAGTTACCAAATGCAACAAATTAATCAAGTTGTAAGTCAGTTTAAACGTGCTGTTGCTGAAGGTAAAGTTGATTACGAAGGTTATCACAGTTTTCTAAAAGAAAATGCGCAAGCATGGTTAGAGGTTGAAAAACCTTCTTTTACGGACAACATGTTCTACATGATTCAATACCAATTTGGTTATATGTATTGGCGTTATTTTATGTGGAATTTCACTGGACGACAAAACGATATTCAAGGAAAATACGATGACTTTAACGGTAATTGGATTTCTGGCATATCGTTTATTGATAAATGGAACTTAGGCATGTCACAAGAAAACCTACCGAGTGATGTTCTGAATAATAAAAGTAGAAACACCTACTATTTTCTCCCTTTAATTTTAGGATTGATTGGTTTTTTCTTCCTCCTTAATGTAGATAAAAAACGGTTTTGGGTGCTGCTGGTATTCTTTTTACTTACAGGCTTAGCTATTCAATTTTATACAAATATTCGCCCTTTTGAACCTAGAGAACGCGATTATTCCGTTGTAGGTTCTTTTTATGTATTTGCCATTTGGATTGGTTTCGGCGTTTATGCTTTATATGATTTACTCACCAAACAAGCTAAAAAAAGCGTCATACCAGTTGCAGTAATAACTTTAGCTTGTATAATAGCAGTCCCTGGAGTTTTAGCCGCCAATAACTGGGATGATCATGATCGCTCTGGGAAATATACAGCAAATGCTATGGCTCGCAAATACTTAGAATCTTGTGCGCCAAATGCCATATTATTTACCATTGGAGATAACGATTCGTTCCCTCTATGGTACTTACAAGAAATTGAAGGCGTACGTACAGATGTACGTGTAGTAAACACAAGTTTATTTCAGACGGCTTGGTATATAGACCAAATGAAACGTAAAGCTTACTCTAGCGACCCTATACCATCTCAACTTACACACAAACAATATAGAGACGGCACCAGAGATTATATTTTCTATAGAGAAATTAATGAAAAAATTGCTAAAGATACTTTAGGCATTAAAGATTTTATGGATTTTGTTGCTGGTGATGATCCAAAACGAAAAATTAAGCATTTGGTAAAATCTCAAGGCGAAGACCCAAATGATTATCCTACGTATTATGCAAATTCTAATTACTATCCAACACAAAATATTAGAGTCCCTGTAAATAAAGAAACGGTTTTAAAGAATGGACTTGTAAAAGCTAAAGACGCTGATAAAATTGAAGATTATTTAGATATTAAAGTTTCTGGAAGCGCCATTTATAAAAACCGTTTGCTGATGTTAGACATTATTGCAAATAACAATTGGGAGCGCCCTATATATTTTAGTGGTGGAGCATTTGCTGATGAAGATTATATTTGGATGAAAGATTACCTTCAACTAGATGGGCTTTGTTACAAATTAGTGCCAATTAAAACGCCAGTAGACAAAGCAAATCCTTTTGATATGGGACGTGTTGACCCAGACTTAATGTATGACCTAGTAAAAACTTGGGATTGGGGTGGCAGCGGTGAAGACATTTATCATGATGTGGAGACAAGAAAGAATGGAATTACATATCGTGGAAATATAGCGCGTTTGATAGAAGGCTTATTGGATGATCAAAAATTAGATAAGGCTGAGGAAATGGCAGATTTAGCCATGGAAAAAATGCCTGTAGATGACTTTGGGTATTACACCTTATTAGAGCCTTACATCTCTACTTATTTTGAAGTTGGTGCCGATGATAAAGCTAAAAAGCTTTTCATGGATGTTGCTCAAAAATATCAAGAAAGCTTAGTTTACTACAGTAGTCAAGATATGAAGACACAAGGAAACATCATTGACGAGATATTTACAGATATTCAAAAATACAAATCATTAGTTGATGCACTTGTAGCATACAGTGACAGAGATTTTGCCTTAGAGCAAACTAAAGTTTTTAACGAGTATTTAGATTTATTTGGCCCACTCATGGGCGATGAACAACTTTCTGAGGAACCAGAAGCTGATATAAACGAGCTTCTGCAAGATGGCGAAACAGTAAACGATACTATTAAAAAAGTAGCTCCAACAGAAAATGATAGTAGTAATTAAATAAAGCAATCCTAATTAGTATTTAATCACTTAACACAACTACAAAGTTGTTCCATGTGGCCATAAAAAAATAAATATTTTCACATGAAATTAATTCCTGCAAAAACACCAGGATTTGTAAAATCGCTATTCCCAAATTTTATATGGAATATCGACACCCAAAAGCAGGAATTATATTTAACTTTTGACGATGGTCCAACGCCAGAAATCACATCTTGGGTTTTAGAACAATTGAAACAATATAATGCAAAGGCAACTTTCTTTTGTATTGGGCATAATATTGAAAAATATCCTGAAATTTTTGAGAAGATTATTAATGAAGGTCATTCTATTGGAAATCACACGCATAATCACTTAAAAGGTTGGAAACATAAAACAAAAGATTACTTGGTCGATGTTGAGAAAGCGCAAAAAATTATAGATTTAAGCAAATCTCAAAGAGAAGCAGAATGTCATACTGAGCTTGTCGAAGTATCTAAAACTAATAATAAACTTTTTCGCCCACCATACGGAAAGTTTAAAACCAAACAAGCCAAGCAACTTCAAAAAATAGGTTATAAAACAGTAATGTGGGATGTATTGTCTTTTGACTGGAGCATTAAAGTTTCAAAAGATCAGTGTTTTGATAATATTGTTAATTCGGCTAAAGAAGGAAGCATCATCGTTATGCATGATAGTATAAAAGCAGAACAAAATCTAAGATATACTTTACCCAGAATTTTGAAGTATTATAATGAAATTGGATTTGAGTTTAAAAGTCTATCCTAAATATACTCCTGGATAATACCAATCAAAGTATTAGCATCTTGTTCTCCACTGTGGCGCCATTTCATTTCACCATTTTTGTAGATAATAAGCGTAGGCAAACCTTTTACACGTAATGCTTCCGCTAATTCTTGATTTTTTTCAACATCAATTTTTATCACTTTAGCTTTATCACCAAGTGCGGCTGCAACATCTCTAAGTACAGGATGCATTGCAGTAGATTGCTCGTTCCATTCTGTGAAGAAATCTAGTAGAACGGGTTTGTCTACATCTATAAGCTCTCCAAATTTTGACATAATATTTTGGTTTTTAGTCAAATACACATATCAAATTTAAGCATTTTTTTGTTATACCTTAAATAAAGCTTTGTGCTGCTTTAGGTTTGACTATTTTACACATCTATACATTGGCTTTTTTACTGCCTTTTTTCAATTCAATTACTGTGATTTCTGGCCAAATACCAACGCGTCCAGGAAATGCTAAATAGCCAAATCCTCTATTAACATTTATGTATTGCCCAAGCTCTTCATATATACCAGCCCAACGCTTGTAACGCCATTTTACAGGACTCCACTTAAACCAACCAGGAATCTCAATACCAAACTGCATCCCATGTGTGTGGCCGCTAAGTGTTAAATGGTAATGATAATTGTCATTAACAACCTCAGCATCCCAATGACTTGGGTCGTGACTTAGCAAGACTTTAAAATCGTCCTTATCAATTGCAGATTTTGCTTTTTGCAAATCTCCTGCTTTTTTAAAACCGCCTTTACCCCAATTCTCAACACCAACTATTGCAATACGTTGCCCATCTTTTTCTATAAATCGGTTTTCATTCAGCAACAAATCAAACCCTATATCTTTTTGTAATGTTTTTAAATCTTCGAGGTTTTGCTTTTTAGCATCTTCAGAACTCCAACGCACATAATCGCCATAATCATGATTTCCAAGAACTGAATACATGCCGTCTTTTGCTTTCAACTTATTAAAAACAGAAACATAAGGTTCTAGTTCTGTTGCTTTATTATTTACCATATCTCCTGTAAATAATATGACATCACTTTGTTGTTCGTTAATTAAATCTACAGCGTATCTTACCTTATCAATATTATCAAAACTACCTGAATGAATATCACTAATCTGAGTCAACTTATAACCATCAAAAGCCTCTGGCAAGTCCTCGAAATGAAGCACGTATTTTAAAACTTTGAAGTTGTATTTGCCTTTATAAATACCGTATAGAATTGACACAAATGGTACTGCGGCCAAGCCTAATGCAATCTGACTTATAAACTTTCTACGCGCAGGGAAATGTTTAGCCGTATTACCACTGTCTTGCGTAAAATAGCTATAAACTGCTTGAGGCACTCTAAAAATATCCTCGCCAAACATAATAAGTAACAGCACTATTTTTGGCACAATCATGGCAATTAAAAATCCTACGGCATAAGAGTTACTATGAGAAAATCCATCGCTACGGTTAAAGCTATAAAACTGATATACAAAATTTCCTAAAACCGCTAAGGTAAAAATCCAATACAATGCATACCACCAATTACTTTTAGTGATAGTTCTTAGAGATTGAAACGCATAATAGTCTGCAAACCCAACAATTAATATGAAAATAAACCAACGAATCATACCTAACTTTTAAAAAATCAAAATTACGAAGACCATTATTGAGTTGTCTTATGAAACTGTTAAAGATTTTCTGATAAAAAATACGGCACATCTGGTCACCAAAAAAGCGTTAAAATTTGAATAACATTTCATTATATTTATAAGCTTTTAAATTAGATATATTTATTTAATGACCCATAGACTAATCCTTGTTTATTTTATAACTACGCTATTTTTAAGCTGCAATGACTCTACTCTTATAACAAAAGCAAAAAAAGACAAACCTCTAATTAATTACGTAAACACCTTTATTGGTACAGGTGGTCACGGTCATACCTATCCCGGAGCATCTGCTCCGTTTGGAATGATGCAATTGGGTCCAGATACACGACTAGAAGGCTGGGATGGTTGCTCAGGCTACCACTACTCTGATTCCTATATTTATGGTTTTTCGCATACCCATTTAAGTGGAACAGGAATTAGTGATTATGGTGATCTGCTACTAATGCCAACAAACCGGCCAATCCTTAATAATGGTGCCAATGGAGAGCCGGGCTACCGTGCTCATTTTTCTCATGAAAATGAATCTGCTCAACCTGGTTATTATAAAGTACATTTAGATTCTACAGAGATAGATGTAGAACTTACAGTTTCTAAACGAAGTGGCATCCATAAGTATGGTTTTAAATCTACCGATAGCAAATACATTATTTTGGATTTGGCTCATAGAGACAAGGTTTTAGACCACAAAATTGAACAAATTTCTCCAACGGTTTTTCAGGGTTACAGACATTCCGAAGCTTGGGCAAAAGACCAACGCTTGTTTTTTTATATGGAATTATCGCATGAGGCAATTGCACAATATTCAGCTGAAGAAAATCCGCTTAAAGCAGCTTTAAGTATTAATAATCCAAATAATGACCCTGTTTACATTAAAGTAGGCATCAGTGCTGTAGATATAGAAGGTGCTAAACAAAATATGTTAGCCGAAATTGGAGATAAAGACTTTGAAACTATTAAAAATGAAGTCCAAGACTATTGGGAAAAACAGCTCGAAAAAATTGTTATTGAAACCGATAATACAGATAATAAAACCAATTTCTATTCCGCATTATATCATACTATGCTCGCTCCAAATCGCTATCAAGATGTCGATGGTCGCTACAGAGGTATGGATTTAGAAATTCATGAAGCTGAATTTGATTATTACTCGGTGTTTTCACTTTGGGACACTTATCGTGCAGCTCATCCGTTGTATACAATTATAGAACAAGACCGTACTAACCATTTCATCAATACGTTTTTGGCTAAATATGACGAAGGTGGGATTATGCCTATGTGGGATTTAGCGGCAAATTATACCGATTGTATGATTGGGTATCACGCTGTACCAGTCGTCGCAGATGCTTATTTAAAAGGCATTCGCGGTTACGATACCGAGAAGGCTTTTGAAGCTATGAAGCATTCTGCCACTCGTAATAAATTTGGTTTAGAAGCCTACAAAAACTACGGCTTTATTCCTGTTGATGAAGAAAGTGAATCGGTGTCAAAAACTTTAGAATACGCCTATGACGATTGGACTATTGCGCAAATGGCAAAAGATATGGGCAAGACCGAAGATTATAAAACTTACATACAGCGTGCGCAGTATTACAAAAACGTTTTTGATCCCGAAAGTAAATTTATGCGTGGTCGTTTTAGAAATACGTGGTTTGCACCATTTGACCCGTATGAAGTCAATTTTAATTATACCGAAGCCAACTCTTGGCAATATAGTTTTTATGTCCCTCAAGACATTTCAGGATTTATTAATCTGTTAGGTGGGAAAGATAAATTAGAAGAACAGCTTGATGAATTATTCACCGCAAAAACAGAAACATCAGGTCGAAATCAATCAGATATTACAGGATTAATCGGACAATATGCACATGGTAATGAGCCAAGTCATCACATGGCATATCTGTACAATTTTGTAAACAAACCTCATAAAACTCAAGAGCGTGTCTATCAAATTTTAACTGAATTGTACAACAATGACCCTGATGGTGTTTCAGGGAATGAAGATTGCGGGCAAATGAGTGCTTGGTATGTTTTAAGCTCTATGGGCTTTTATTCAGTTACACCTGGAAGTAATGAATATATTATTGGCACGCCTTTATTTGACAAAGCAACAATTAATCTTGAATCCCGAAATAATTCGGGAGGAAAACAATTTACAGTTGTTGCCAATAATAGAAGCGCAACCAATATTTACATAGAGAGCGCTAAACTTAATGGTAAATCTTTAGAGAAAACATTTATTAAACATTCAGATATTGTTGAAGGCGGAACTATAGAATTTACAATGACAGACAAACCTTCGACTTGGGGAACTGATGAAGGTACAGAGCCAAAAACTGAAATTAAAGACCATATTATTTTACCTTCGCCATATATTGAAAAAGGTGACATCACCTTTAGAGGTGAAACTGAAGTAGTTTTAAATACCTCTGAAAAAAATGCAAAAATCTTTTATGCACTGAATGATGAAGCATTTCAAGTTTATTCGACACCATTCAAATTAACAACCGATACTAAAGTGAAATTGTATTCTGAAAAAGGCGACTTAAAAAGCCCTATTTTAGAAACGCCTTTTTATAAAATTGACCCAAATTTAAGCATCAAATTAGAGTCTAAATTTGCCAATCAATATTCCGCAGGTGGAAATGATGCTTTAATCGATGGCATTAGAAGCACCAAAAATTACAG
>CAZBMY010000084.1:4712-8895 GCA_964492855.1 uncultured Flavobacteriaceae bacterium | reverse complement strand
TTTTTACATAGTTGTTATACAAAATAAACGTATGGATTTTAGTAAATATAGTTTTGTCTCAAGTACTCATCGTGGTGTTAAGGTTATACTCATTCAATTTCCAAACATATTAGAACTAAAGAAAGCGTTAAAAAATAAATTTCCATCAGCTAAATGGAGTGCTACAAAAAAATCATGGTACTTACCAGATATGCTTTCTGTTAGAAATGCCTTGCATATTAGACCAGTAGATACCGTTTCTAAAAAAGTAAATAATATTCATCCAATAAATCAAGAGGCATACCTAAAACTCAATCAGCAATTACAACTTAAAGACTATAGTGATAGTACTAAACGTATATATTTAGCTGAATTTTATCATCTTTTAAATCTTTTAGATGATTATAATGTATCCGACTTAAACCCTAAACGACTTAAGGACTATTTTCTATATTGTATTAAGGTTGAGAAAATGCGCGAGCGTAAACTTAATGGTAAAATCAATGCTATTAAATTTTATTTTGAACAGGTGTTACATCGACCAAAAATGTTCTTTGATATTCCTAGACCTAAAAAACCACTAACTCTACCTAAAATGTTGAGTAAATCCGAAGTTAAAAAGTTATTTAATGTTACAACTAACCTTAAGCATAGGGTGGCACTTATGCTTTGTTATGGTATGGGATTGCGTGTATCTGAAGTTGTCAGTCTTAAGTTATATGATATAGATAGTAAGCGTATGGTTGTACATGTCCACGGTGCTAAAGGAAAAAAAGACCGCTACGTGCCTTTACCAGAAACTATTGTACCAAATCTAAGAGAATATTATATGACTTTTAAACCAAAAGAATATCTTTTTGAAGGGCAATATGGTGGTGCATATGCCAAATCTAGTTTGCAACAAGTTTTTAAAAAGGCTATGCAAAAAGCTAATATTAAAAAAAATATTGGCATCCACGGATTACGACATTCCTATGCAACCCATTTATTAGAATCTGGTGCAGATATGCGTTTTATACAAGAATTATTAGGTCATAATTCTATAAAAACAACTCAAGTTTACACAAAAGTTACGCCTAGAAGTATTTCTAAAATTAAAAGCCCTCTAGATTCGTTGTAATGACTATAATGTTTAGAAAAATATGAATGTAGAAACTTTTACTTTTGATTAAATAAAAAGCCCTGAATATCAGAGCTTTTTAAATTGTTTTTGAAATGGTTATTCCGTCTAAGACATTACTGTCTTAATATCGTAACGGTAACTATTTTGTTTTATTGTGTAAATCTTAAAATATTTTTATAAATATCTAATTTAGAGCACTTTTATAAACGTCTAAACAACGTATTCTAGCCATTTTATGCTCAACCATTGGTTTTGGGTATGTCAACTCTTGATACTCTGGCACCCATTTTTTAATGTATGTCAATTGCTTGTCAAACTTTAAAATTTGAGAAGTAGGATTAAAAATTCTAAAATAAGGCGCAGCATCAACACCAGAACCAGCAACCCATTGCCAGTTACCAATATTACTAGACATGTCGTAATCGTGTAACTTCTCGGCAAAATAAGCTTCGCCCCAACGCCAATCTATTAATAAGTGCTTGCACAGAAAACTGCCCACCAACATGCGTACACGATTATGCATAAAACCAGTTTCGTTTAATTGACGCATACCAGCATCTACCAAAGGGTAGCCTGTTTGCCCATCACACCATTTTTTAAATTCGTTTGCATTGTTACGCCATTCTATCCGATCGTATTTGGCTTTAAATGATTGATTTTTTGTATGCGGAAAATGCCAAAGAATTTGCATAAAAAATTCGCGCCAAATCAATTCTTTCATAAATGTTTCATTGGCTTCTGCCATAGCTTTTTGCATCATTTTACGGATGCTTACTGTGCCAAAACGCAAATGTGGTCCAAGACGCGATGTATTATCCATCGCAGGAAAATTCCTGGTCGCTTCGTAATCTTGAATGCGTTTTGGTGAGACGTTGTAAGGCTTTATCTCCTGAGAGCTAGGCTCAAAACCAATATCGGATAGACTTAAGTTTGGTAAGTCAGAATTTGAAATCGTATTAGTTAATAATGAATCAGAAGCATAGATTTTAAAATCTATGGTTTTAAAATTCTCTTTCCACATACGAAAATATGGTGTGTAAACCATATAGGGATTGCCGTCCTTTTTGACGACTTCACCCTTTTCAAAAATAACGTGGTCTTTATACGTTTTAAAAGCAATAGCATTTGATGATAAAAATTCAGAAATATCCTTATCACGAGTTCTGGCATAAGGCTCATAATCATGGTTGGTAAATACGGTTTCTATATCATAGGTATTAACCAGTTGTTTGTAGATTTCTATAGGTTTGCCTTTGTAAATGCCTAAACTACTTTTATAATTTTGTTGAAGTGTTTTTCTTAGGCTTTGAAGTGTGTTGTGTATAAAGCTTACTCTAGCATCATTTTTAGGAAGCTTGTCTAATATTTCGGTATCAAAAATAAAAAAGGGTAAAACAGGTAAGTTACTATTAAGTGCGTGATAAAGCCCAGCATTATCATCGAGTCTTAAATCGCGCCTAAACCAAAATATATTTACTTTTTCAGGGGTTTTCATACGTGCCAAATAACGCTTCTAGTTTGATTGTTCTATAACTGAATATTTCTTCTAGTTTGGGTTTTACCAATATAGGATGTACTAATTGGCCTAAGATGCCAAAAGGGATTTTATAATCTATAATGTCTTCCATCTCAATACCACCATCTATTTCTTTTATAAAATGCTTGTGGTGCCAAAGCGCATAGGGTCCAAAACGTTGCTCATCAACAAAATATTCATAATCTTTTACGTGTGTTATCTCAGTGACCCATTTTGTTTTTATGCCTAAAACCGGTGTGACTATATATTGAATTATTTGTCCAGGAAACATTGGCTTGTCTGCTCCAGATAAGATATTAAATCCCATATAATCTGGTGTGATGGTTTTTAGATTTTTTGGACTAGAAAGAAACTCCCAAGCTTGTTCTTTAGTTATTGGGAGATTCTGCTTTTTGTGAAGTGTATATATTTTCATTTATAAAAGAATCTAATTGGTGATAATTCTAGTTATTAAGCACAATATATGCATTGAGCGATGTGGCAATACACAACCAAATTAAATAAGGAAGTAATAAGTATTTAAAATTCTTTAAACGCTCATTTCTGAAGGTAATAAAATAGTAGAAAAGGACTAAGGTTAACAGAATTATAGTAATCAAGCCAACTTGCATTAAATGCTGATTAAAGAACACCCAATTCCAACTTACGTTAAGTAACACTTGAAAACCGTACAAAAGCCATAAGAATTTTGAAGCTCTTAAATAAAAAAGCTCTGCAAGATACCATGAAAAACAAAGCATTATCGTAGTCCATGCTGCTCCAAATACCCAACCTGGTGGTGTCCAAGGTGCTTTATTAAGATTGTTATACCAATCTCCTGTAGATCCACCATCCATGAGCCAACTACCAAGAGCAAGACCTCCAAAATTTATAACTAAAAAAAGTATAAAAAAGTGAATTTTTTTCATACTACTTAGATGAAAGCGTTTCTATTTTTTCTAATACTATTTGAGCTTCTGCAACTTTTTTATCACTAACCGAGCGGTTTGTTGTAGATAATTTATGCGATTCTGCTAAAAGCCTTTCGTATTGCTTTTGAAGCTTTTCTAATTCTGATGTTTTTTTAAATAACCCAAACATAATTTCTTATTTAAAATGAGATGTAATACGAGCATTCATAGGTTTTGTAATAGAGTAGAAGTAGTCTAAAAATTCACCGTCTTCGTCAATTAAATATTTTTGAAAATTCCACTTAACGGTAGAGTTTTGTTTACCATTAATTGCTTTTTTAGTTAACCATGCATAAAGCGGATGTTGTAGAGGTCCTTTGACATCTATTTTTTCTGTAATAAGAAAAGAAACGCCATAATTTAGGTCACAAAACTCCTGAATTTCATCGGCATTACCTGGTTCTTGCTTGCCAAATTGGTTGCAAGGTACTCCTATGACTACTAGATTGTCTTTATAAGTATCACTTAACTTTTGAAGTTCTCTATATTGAGGCGTAAATCCGCATTTGGAAGCTACGTTTACGAATAATATTTTTTTACCCTTGAACTCGGATAAATCAATCGGATGACCTTGTAAAGAATTAATAGCAATGC
>CAZBMY010000084.1:0-4612 GCA_964492855.1 uncultured Flavobacteriaceae bacterium | reverse complement strand
TCACTTGTGGTTTTGAATGAAAACTTTCTGTTTTCAAATTCAACAGCTCTTTTTAAAATATCCATAATTAACTGTTTATATAATTTTGAAGTTCATTAATTTTTTCTGGTGTATTAAATGCACCACCATAATAAGTTGTTATTGTAGTGGAAGTATCATCTTTAACTCCTCGTGAAGATACACATAAATGTTTTGCATCTATAACAATAGCAACATCTTCTGTGCCTAATACATTTTTAAGCTCATTAGCTATTTGCTGTGTTAAACGCTCTTGTACTTGTGGGCGTTTGGCATAGTATTGTACAATTCTATTTAATTTTGATAATCCTATTACTTTTCCAGAAGATATGTACGCTACATGAGCTTTACCTATAATTGGTACAAAGTGATGCTCACAGTTTGAGTAGAAGGTAATGTCTTTTTCTACTAACATCTGGTTGTATTGATACTTATTATCAAACAAAGCCACTTTTGGTTTGTTTTTTGGATCTAAACCCGAGAATATTTCTTCGATGTACATTTTTGCAACTCGGTCTGGCGTTCCTTGTAAAGAATCATCTGTTAAGTCTAGGCCTAGAACGTCCATAATTTCTGAGAATAAAATGGAGATACGCTCTTTTTTTTCTTTGTCAGACATATCAAAAGCATTTGGCTTCATTGGTGTGTCTAAACTTGTAAATAAATGGTCGTCACCAATATCTTCAATACTGAAGCCATTTAAGGCATGACCATTTTTAGTAGGAATTGTTTTTGTTTGCATTAGAATCTTTTTAATGTGCTGTCTTTAAGAACTCCAATCTTAAATCAAAGCACGGTTTATCGTTTTGATATAGAGTTGTTTGATATCGATTTTTGCCTCGAGCATTTAAACCTGCCCTCATCAAAATTTCGTTTTTTATTATGTTTTGTGGCTCTGCCTTGTACACGTTCTCTCCACATTCTGAAACTACTTGATTTCATCTCACGGCGCATAAGGTTAATTACTTCTTGTTCTTTTAAACCAAACTGAAATTTTATAGCATCAAAAGTAGTTCGGTCTTCCCAAGCCATTTCTATGATGCGGTCTATATCTCTTTCAGTCAATTCCATATTACATTGGCATGGAAAATTCCATGTCGTATTTTACCTTTTCGTCTAAAAGCTTGTCAAAAAACGTTTTATTTTCCTTAAATGTTTTGTTATCTCTAAAGTGAACATATTTTCCTTGCGCATGAATACTAGATCCATTTGTTTTATAAATCACTAATTGATAATACGGTATGACCCAAGTAAAGTTTTTTAGACCTTGATTTATGTGTATTAATATGCCTTTTGGCCTTAATTCGATATTACCATAATTTAAATCTGAAACGCTGTTCATCATTGCCTTCATGTTTGGACTCACGTCGTCAATAATCATACGTTTAGAACCTACACCTTTCATCTTCAACTTCTGTACCAAAGAAAATTCACTGCCAACTAGGTCAGCAATTATTTGCTTGTGATCTCTCTTGTAGTGTGTCGTGTTAATTATCATAGATACTCAAATTTACAAAATGTTTAAGCTTCGACATAATTAGTTAAACAAAAATTAACAGAGAATTATGATTGTAGGAAATAGAATATTAAAATAGATGATTATCCGTTCTTAAAATGCGGTTTCTGTCCTGTAGTGTATGTCGTTTTAATATTCTAAAACTTTCGCGAACAACATCTTCATCTTTTTTCATGTTCCATAAGATATCGCTAGCGCGTTTGCGATTTTCTTTAATGTTTACAATAGGTTTCGGATAGTCTTTACCTAATTCAAAATCATAAAAGGTAGATTCCATTGGTGTCATTAAGTAAGGCTCGTGAATAAAATGTGTTTCTAAATGTGCTAATTCTGGCACCCATTTTTTTATAAAGGTAGCATCTGGGTCGTGTTTTATACTATTAGCTGTTGGATTGTATATTCTAAGCGTATTTATACCTGTTTCTCCTGCTGCCATTTGTAATTGTGGGAAATGAATACCTGGTTCGAAATCTAAAAACTGTTGTGACAAATGTGCAGATGCATCTTGCCAAGGCTGCCATAGTATGTGTGTAAAAAATGAAGCTAGCATCGCACGCATTCTAAAATTCACATAACCAGTTTCTATCAAACAGCGCATACTGGCATCAACAAGCGGAAATCCAGTTTGACCTTCTCTCCATGCTTTTTGATACGTTTCTGAGATACTTTTTTTGAGTTTATGAAAGCCTTTATTGACACTTGCGTTTTCCATGGTGTGCTCCATTTCAAACTTTTGAATAAAATGAGTTTGCCAACGTAGTCTCGATAAAAAGCCACCAATATGTCGTTTGTCTTTTGATTGTAATTTTAAGACTTGTCCTTTTTTAAATATTTGTCTTATGGATAGGTTTCCCCAGGCAATATAAGGTGATAGCCGACTACAACTGCTACGAGAAGCCTCGGGTTGAGATATGTGAAACATGTAATTTTTATGTCGACTATCAAAAAAAGTATTTGCGTATTTCCAGCCAATTATACTACCGCCTTTTTGAAATGGTGCTTCTTTTGGCGTTTCTAAATTGGTAACAGAAAAAACAGATTCTAGTTTTTCTATTTCTGAAAACTCAAGAAACTGATTAGGCTTAGGTGTAAAAACTTCTATGTCTTTCAGCATATAAGCTTCTACGCTCTCAAACCAATTGTCTCTATTAACCAAACCTCTCGCTACGCCGTTATTTTTATTTTCAACCCAATTAATTAAATTGTTCCTACAATAACGGCTGAACTCTTTATCACGATTATAAGTGACTAATATTCCAGTTTCTGTATGAGAGAAAACAGTATCTATTTTATAAAACTCTTGTAAATTATTAAAGGCACTAATAATATCAGAATTAATCGCCAAGACCTTTGTATTGTGAGGCTTCAATTGTCGATTTAAATCCTGTATTGACTCTTTAATGAAGTTGAAATGGCGTTCACTATAATGACTGTCATTTAGTAAGATGTTTTCAAAAGCATAGAGTAGAAGTGTTCGTTTTTTTGATTTTAGTGCATTAGAAATCGCTTCATTATCCTGAAGGCGAAGGTCACGTTTAAACCAAACCACATTTATATGTTCTTTTTCATTATGCATTATCTAGCTTTTCAAAAAATGCTTCTGCAGCTTTAAAATGTCCTTCTAAAGTTTCTTTATTCATACGGTCTAGATTACCTAATAGCATGCCTAACCTTGGATTACTCGAAAAGAAGTCACGATGTTTGTCCATAAATGTCCAGAACAAGCCATCCCAAGTTTCTTGCCAATCACCTTTACCATAATTACTCATTTTCTTGATGTAATTACTGCTGCTTATGTAAGGTTTTGTAGACATTAAACCACCATCAGCGAATAAACTCATGCCATAAACGTTTGGTACCATTACCCAATCGTAAGCATCAATAAATAATTCCATGAACCATCTATATACTTCCCTGGGGTCAATCTCACACAATAACATGAAGTTCCCTATAATCATCAATCTCTCTATATGGTGGCAATAGCCATGATTAATGACTTTATGTATTGTATCATCTACTGGGGGAATCCCAGTAGTGCCATCATAAAAACAATGAGGTATCTTTCTTGTATGATTCCAGTAATTAGTAGTTCGAGATTGATTTCCTTTCACTTCATACATACCTCTGATAAATTCTCTCCAACCAAGAATCTGTCTTATAAATCCTTCTAATGAATTTATTGGAATCCCTTGGGAATCAGCATAATCTATAGACTGCTGCACCACATCCATTGGTAATAAAAAGCCAATATTAATTAATGGTGATAAAAGACTATGATTGAGTAAGGTTTCATCTTTATGAATTGCATCTTCGTAATCTCCAAACTTATGAAATCGTTGAGTAAAAAATACTTCTAACCACTCCTCTGATTCCTCTATAGTAATAGGATACAGCCTCTGTGCATCTATCTTACCAGAATTGGACTGGAAGTTAGTCTCAACATAATTTACTGCTTCATTCCATTCGACACTATCATCGAGTAGTGGCCAAGTAGGAGGTACTTTGTCTTTTGGATATTTCTTACGATTGTCTATGTCATAGGTCCATTTACCTCCATAAGGTTCCATCTGACTATCTACAAGTAATTCATGTTTCTTACGTTGTCCTTTATAAAAGCTTGTTTGAAAAAACTTTTTCTTAGTGGGCTTAAAAAAAGAACCGAGGTCTTCTTTAGAATTAATAAATGCTGGGTTGTTATATTCTATCAATTTTACACTGTGCTTTTTCCCAGCTTCTACGATTCTTTTTTCTAACCAATTATCTACAGGATTCACGTAGTGCAATTCTGAGATTCCTTTATCAGCAAAAATCGGAATGAGTTTGCGTATATCTGATTCACTATTTATTGCAGGAATATAATGAACTGTTACGTCTTTTGACTTAAGATATATTTCGTGACTTTTCATAGTTGCTCGATGAAAAGCAAGCTTTGCCTTATGAAAATTAAACTCTCTAAAGAACAGATATTCTTCTACTATGTACACAGGATGGCCATTTGTATAAAACTCATGTTCCTGAAATAGTTGATTGGGGAATAATATATTAGCTTTCATTTTTCTTATCACTTCGACATCTATT
>CAZBMY010000083.1:0-8919 GCA_964492855.1 uncultured Flavobacteriaceae bacterium | reverse complement strand
CTTCGCGAGCAGGCTCCATCATAGGCGAATGAAATGCGCCACCAACAGGTAATACCAAAGCGCGTCTTGCACCAGCTTCTTTTAAAGCTTCACATGCACGATTTATAGCCTCTACTTCTCCTGAAATAACCAACTGGCCAGGGCAATTATAATTTGCAGCTACAACAACACCTTCAGTTTCTGCACAAACATTTTCTACAATAGTATCTTCTAAGCCTAAAACTGCGGCCATAGTACTAGGTTGTAATTCACATGCTTTTTGCATGGCTTGTGCACGTTGAGAAACTAATTTTAGACCGTCTTCAAAGGTTAGAGCGCCAGCTGCGACAAGCGCAGAAAATTCCCCAAGTGAATGACCAGCAACCATATTTGGCTTAAAGGTATCTCCTAAAGTTTTTGCTAAAATTACAGAGTGTAAAAAAATAGCTGGTTGTGTCACTTTAGTTTCTTTTAAGTCTTCGGCAGAACCTTCAAACATAATGTCTGTGATAGAAAAACCAAGGATGTCGTTTGCTTTTTCAAATAGCTCTTGTGCTAAAGGGGAGTTTTCATAAAGGTCTAGTCCCATTCCCGAGAATTGAGCACCTTGTCCAGGAAATATATATGCGTTCATTTTTATTTCAAATTAGTCTTGCAAAAATAGGAATAATAATATAATCAGTAGGCAGTGTTTAGTCTCAGTTTTTAGAGTATTCGTTATTAATTTTAAACTGTAAGTGTAACTAAAAACTTTAAGCGCAGGCCGCTTCTGCACAACGCTCACCATCCATAGCCGCAGAAACGATACCGCCAGCATAACCACCACCTTCACCGCAAGGGAAAAGATTAGAAATTTCGGGATGCTCTAAGGTTTCGGTACGTGGAATGTTTACAGGAGATGATGTCCTGGATTCGACACCAATAATGTTAGCTTCTTGGGTGTAAAACCCGTTCATTTTTTTTCCAAATGCTTTGAATCCTTTTCTTAGTGAACCACCAATAAGTTTCGGGAATAAAGAATGTAATGGTGATGATTTTAATCCTGGTTGATAGGATGTGTCATTTAAATCATTAGATAGTTTGCCTTCAACAAAATCGGTTAATCGTTGTGCTGGCGCTGTTTGATTTCTTCCACCAGAAGTAAATGCCAAGCGTTCTAGATTTTTTTGATATTCTAAGGCTTTTAAGGCTCCATATTTTTCGTACTTATAAAGGTCTTTTTCAGCATTGATTTCTACAACAATACCTGAGTTAGCATATTTGTTATTTCGTTTTGAAGGTGACATACCATTTACCACAACTTCGCCATTTGCAGTTGCTGCCGGTACAATAAACCCACCAGGACACATGCAAAAAGAGTACACGCCACGTTGATTGACTTGCTCAACCAAACTATATGCCGCAGCTGGCAATAGTTCGCTTCGAGTTTCACCTTTACAATGGTATTGGATGCCGTCGATAATCTCTTGGGGATGCTCTACCCTAACGCCCATTGCAAAAGATTTTGCTTTCAGTGCAATATTCTTTTCATTTAACAAATAGAAAATATCTCGTGCCGAATGTCCAGTTGCTAAAATTACTTTTTCAGTGTCTAATTCCTTTCCGTTTTGAAGTTGAATGGCAACGACTTTATTGTCCTTTAAAGTGAAATCAGTAACGCGTGTTTCAAAATGCACTTCACCTCCATATTTGAGAATTGTTTCTCTTATATTCTTAACGACTTTAGGTAGTTTATTGGTGCCAATATGTGGATGGGCATCGACTAAGATTTGATCTGTTGCTCCATGATAAACAAGATTTTCAAAAATACGACGCACATCACCACGTTTTAAACTACGTGTGTATAATTTACCATCGCTGTATGTGCCAGCACCACCTTCGCCAAAACAATAGTTTGAATCTTCATTGACGAAATGATCTTGGTTAATGGCTTTTAAATCGCGACGACGGTCTTGTACATTTTTACCTCGCTCTAAAACGATAGGTTTAAAACCGAGCTCAATACATCGTAATGCGGCCCACATGCCTGCTGGTCCAAATCCAATAATATGAATAGGTTTTGCCTTGGACACATCTTTATAATCAAAATAATATGCAGAATTTTCTGGAACGGGCTCGTTAATATAAACCTCGACTTTATAATTAAACATGATATTTCGTTTACGAGCATCTATAGATTTTCGAAAAATTTTAATACCAGAAATCATAGCAGGTTCTATGCCTAAATCATAGGCTGCTTTGTTAAGTAGCCCATTAGGTTGGCCTTCTTGATGTAAATTGATGCGGAGTTGCAAAGACTTTATCATGTTGCAAAGCTAATTAAAAGAAAACACCTTAGTTAAATTAATAGCTAAGGTGTTTTTTAATATTTCGTCAGTTCGAGTGTTCTGACTTTTGTCAGAATTTATCGAGAACATACTCATTAAACTTCTCGATACTAATTTGTCAGATTATCATCTGCTAAGTTCCCTCGAAGCGACGTTAATCTATGTTACTCTTCTAAACCAATCCGTTTAATATTGTCATTGTAAACACGATCTATTAAAATGTGTCTAGGGTCAATTGCAGCTTTCGCAGGTAATGAATCTAGTTCAATAGTCAGTATGGATTGATCTTTGTTGAATTTTAAACGTTTTTGCTGATAAAGTTGTTCTTCATCATTATCCAAAAAGAAACCAACATCAATCCAATCGTTGATAGAAACACGAGTTTCATTTCCTAAACTGTCGGATTTAATTTTATAGGTTTCAATATCTAACTTTACTTGATATTTACCATTATCTAATTTTTTATAAGTCGCTTCTTTAAGACGATTATCGTAAAGTGTTATTTCTTTAAACCAATCTTTTATAATATAACTCAAAGAGTCAGGAACTTGAGGTTCTAAATGACGTAGAAAATCGTGAGTACTTGGATAAGGTGGCGCATTGTAACGGTATTCTTCTAAAAAGTTTTTCATTGCGGTATTCACTTTATCTTCGCCAATATAATCTTGAAGTGCATACATTATAGCCCCACCTTTACCATAATGTATATAAGCCTGATCTTCTACTTTGTAAAGCGGTAATTCTTTAATACGTTCACTACTTCTGCCTGATAAATACCTATCATGGTCATACTTTAAAAACTTACGCATTTTCATAGGATTTTCGGCAATATTCTTCATGGTTACATTTGCAGAGTATTGAGAAAAACTTTCACTTAACATCGTACCACCTTGCATATCTGCACCGATAAGTTGGTGCGCCCACCATTGATGTCCCATCTCGTGTGCTATAACAAAATCGATAACATTATTATCGGTTTCATCTTCTAGGTTAGTAATAAAACCAAAAGATTCAGCATATGGCATTGTGCCAGGAAATGCTTGAGCAAAATTAGCATATCTAGGAAACTCAATTATTCTTGCTTGTTTATGATAGTAAGGGCCAAAGTTCTTTGTATAATATTTTAAAGAACGCTCAACGGCATCTAGCATCATATCTATGTTTATAGTATGCTTTTCATCATGATAAATTTCAATATCAATACCATTCCATTTACGCGTCGTAATTTCATATTTGGCTGACATAAATGAATAGAAATTTAATGATGGCGTATCTGTTTTGTAATGAAAATATGTTCGTCCATTCTCTTCCCATTTTTTTAATAATGAGCCAGGCGCAATAGCGGTTTGGCTATTTATGGTAGAGATTACAGTTTCGACATTTATAAAATCGCCTTGTTTCCCAGATAAATAATTACCCATATGTAAGTCTGTAACTCCTGGTGTTAACTTGGGAGTTCTTTCTTTTTCAGGAAGATCATATTTTTTACGTGTATTTTTATCACTAATCTCGTAGCCACTATTGTAACCAATTGTAGGTAAAAAAGCGCCATTATTAAAGAAGCTTCCATTCTTAACAACAATAGTATTGCCACGACCGTTTCCAAAACCTTGAGTAATGTATTTGCTATCCAAGGTTACCATCATTTTTTCTCCAGGTTGAAGCGCAGGCGATAGCTTGTAAATAGTGAATAAATATGTATCGTCTTCATAAACAACTTTAGCATTTGGAATTTTTAAATTAGTGTTCCAATCGCGATTGTTATAAATATGAATAGAATCAATAGGCTCGTCAGTGGCATTTGTCATTTCTAACTCAGCTTTGATATGAACATCCCTTTTATTAGGAAAAATATCGATAAAATATCTCGAATCTGTTACTTTAGGGGTCGACATACCTCTATACTTGCTGTATTTTTTTTCATAATCAGCAGCAAGTTGTTCTCTAGTGTCTCCAGAATCGTAAGTGTTTAATACTTGCGTGTTATAGTATACAAAAGCAGCGACGCCAATCCATGCTATAGCAGCACCAATAATTAAGCCTCTATAACTCTTAGGTACTTCTTTTCTTGCAGTTTTAATTCTACTTAAAAGCGAACTTTTAGAACCGCGATTCCATAAAGCTCCAGCTATTAATAATGCTAAAACAGTAAATAATACCCAATAGAGATTAAACCAAAGTGCCCCAGTTACTCCTGGGCCAAAACCATTCATGTCTGAGTAAAATGTAGATGGACTGCCACCAACATCTAACATGTTAGTGCTAATGTCCATAACGCTAAGAACAATTTCCCAAACTAGTAGAATAAGTATAGCAATAAAATAACCTATATATTTATTACTTGCTAATACTTGAACTAAAATGGTAATACCACCAAAAATGAAGAATAAAGGAAGGTTATCATAAAAGAAATCTAGTAAATACACATCTAACTCTATACGTGTGTAGCCATTAAGAAGTTGATAAATTATCCCTATGCCAATAAAGAAGAGGTTAAGAATAGTAGCAATACTGACTAGTGATAATGCCTTCGCAGTCATTGAAATAAATGAAGTGTGAGCAGTAGCATCAATAACTTCATTGATTTTGTAGTCTCTATCTCGCCAAATTAATTCTCCACTAAAGAATACTACAATAATTAGGATAAAAATATCAGTATTATCTTTTATAGAATCAATAAGTTTATAAGTAACCGGATATGATTGCAGGCCAAAATATTCAAAACCACCAGAAAGATCTGCAACCAGAATGATAATACAGAATAAGAACAATATCTTAAACGTAACACTTTTAATAATACTTAAAAAGTTGGTATAGAAAAAGCTTTTGAATTGTTGCCAATTTGTTGCACCTGTAAATGAAGGATTCAGTTTTGGTAATGCAAAAATAGTTTCGACTTTTGAAGCCTTTACTTTTTCTTTTTTAATTTTTTTATTCTTCTGTTTAAAAGAAAAGCTAAAATAGGATAGCACTAGAATAACAAGACCAACAGTAACCCAAATCAAGCGATTCATAAATAATAAGCCAGAAAATCCAGGACTGATAGAATTTTTTTCAACAGGTGTATAGTATTTGGTTTCTATTTGATAAGTATTGATACCAAACATATCTGTCAAAGCAGCAATAGTTTCGTTATCCACATCTGAAGAAAAAGAACCTGCAATAATGTAGGCTACAATAATCACTAAGCCACCAACAAAAGAAATTACTGTGCTTTTCCATTTGTTAGCCATAGCAAAAATCACTGTGCCAGCTAAAAACATATTTGGTAATACGAATAGCAAATAATTGTTAAGAAACATTTCAAAATTAAAAGCGCCAAAACGTTCTGGGTCAATCCAATCGAAAACAGAATTGAGTGAAGTCCCTAATAACATACCTATAAAAACGCCAACTAATGGCAACGTAGATATAAAAAGTGCTCCTAAAAAACGACCGAAAAAATAGCCAGGTTTGCTTAATGGTGTTGTAAAGAGTATTTCGTTAAACTCGTTATTATGATCCCTTAAAGCGGCATTATTAAAAAATGCGGCAGCCATTAATAAACTAAAAATGCTGAATATAGTAACGTGAATAGTAAGTGTATATGGGGAGTTTCTGTAAACATTACCAATTGCTCCACCTACTTGTACGTTATCACTCACTGTAGCAAAAAACTCCAATAAGCCTAAAATAAACATGAAAATATACACCATAGGTTGCTTGAGTGTATACTTTAATTCCGAAAGAAAAAATGTCTTAAACATAATAAATACGATTAGTGAAGATTAGACGAGTACGTTTGATGTATTAATTTTCGAAAAGAATACATCCTCCAAGTTTGGAGTTACTTTTTCAAAACCATTCTGAGGATGGTCTTCACTAAAGACGTGTATGAGCGGCTGTCCACCAACCATTTTATTAGAAATTATTTTGTAATCAGAAGCATATTTTTCAAGATCTTCTCTATTGACAATTTTTTGATAGACTTTTCCATTTAACTCCTCTGTAGCATCTTTTGGAGAACCGTGATATACAATTTCACCAAAGTTCATAATGGCCATTTTTGTACAAAGCTCGTGAACATCTTCAACAATATGTGTTGATAATATAACAATGACCTCTTTACCCACATCCGCTAATAAATTATAAAAACGGTTACGCTCTCCTGGGTCTAAACCAGCCGTAGGTTCATCTACAATAATGAGTTTTGGGTTTCCAATGAGCGCTTGAGCAATACCAACACGTTGCTTCATACCACCAGAAAAACCTTTGACAGATTTATTACGTTTTTCGTATAAATTAACTTTGTCTAATAAGTATCTTACTAATAATTTACGTTCTTTAGCATTGGTAATGCCTTTTAGTACAGCGATATGATTAAGCAATTGCTCTGCTGTGATACGCGGGTACACGCCAAACTCTTGAGGTAAATATCCTAATACTTTTCGTAGCTCTGCAGGTTGCTTTAAAATATCGATATCGTCTAAAGTCGCTGTCCCAGAATCTGCATCTTGCAACGTTGCAAGTGTGCGCATTAGTGATGATTTTCCTGCACCATTTGGACCTAACAGGCCAAACATCCCGTTTTCTAATTCAAGGCTTACATCGTCTAAAGCTTTTACGCCATTAGCATATGTCTTTGATAAATTGGAAATTTTAAGTGTACTCATTGGTTAGAATTTTTGATTGATAGTTTTTAATAAGACGACCATTTGTAATTATCGTTACAAGGGTATCAGAAATTTGATTCAAAATACAAAATAGAACCTGTATTAATAAAGACGTAAAAGAATAGGTTTTAGTTGCCTAAAGGGTTTAATTATTTTCTCTCGTAAGTAATAAATGAAAAGGCATAAGCATGTTTGTCATCTGCATCGTTAACAATTCGACTGACTTCTTTCCAATTTGTCATATCTATATCAGGAAAAAACGTATCTGCGTTTTCAAAATTGGCATGAACTCTAGTGATTTCTAACTTGTCGGCCAAAGGGATTGCTTGTTTATATATTTCTCCACCGCCTATTATAAAAGGACTTTCATCTTTATGAGCTGCATCTATAGCATCAGCAAGAGAGTTGACAACCATGACACCATCTGGGACTTTATAATTTTCTTGTCTAGTAATAACAATATGTGTTCTATTAGGTAATGGTTTAGGAAAGCTTTCAAACGTTTTACGTCCCATAATAATGTGATGCCCGTTTGTTAGAGCTTTAAAACGTTTTAGGTCATTGCTTAGATGCCAAATAAGGTCATTGTCTTTTCCTATCGCATTATCTTCACCTGCAGCAACAATTATAGTAAGCTTAGTCGTTTTTTTTTCAGAAGTAGACGAGGTGTTTTGAGCTTGGTTGTAGGCTTGAGTTTGTGCTATCTTTTTTTCTTCTTTTAGGAAATCGTCTTTTAATTTTTCAATACGCTGTTCTTGCTTAGCAACTAATTTATCTAGTTGGTGTTTTTCCCAGTCTTTCCCCATGAATTTATGGGTAATAAACACATTGATAAAATGGTAAATAAATAAAAACAACCATGCCAAGATTGCATAAACAAACCAATTAATACCAGCAATGGTAAAATCCTCACCAATTCCTAAAACTGTATTTGCAATAATTAAAAATACAGCACCAATTAAGAATACTACAAAATGAATATAAAGCCTTTTCTTTTGCCTAATGCGTTTTTGAGCGTTTTCAATTAGCTCTAATTGGTCTTTGTCTATTGTTGACGTCTGCTTCTTTTTGCCAAACATATATTTTAATCTATCTTATGTAAAGGTATTGAAATTAAAAATATATTTTCATAGTAAGTTCTATGGGTGTATCTAGAGCACTTCCGTTAAGCATCCCAGGAGTTTTAAATTTAGGCAAGCGCTTTGCTGTTTTTATAGCTTCGATAGCAATAGCTTTATGATTAGCCTTTGCAGTAACTTGTTCAACTTTCCCTTTTTTATTTACTACAAAATTAAGCTGAAATTGTGTTGATTTTTCTAGAGGTAAAGCACGGTCAGCTACATCATAATCGTAACTTAACTTTATGTAGTCTTTAATTTTTTGAATACTGCATTTTTTTAGGGCAGCAGTATTTTCAATTTTATGGCAGCCTCTAAAAGCTGGAAATTTTATACTTTTTGCTAGGATAGGGAAGGTTTCAATGTCATTTTTAGTTATTGAATCTAACTCTTTTAGTGTTGGATTAGTTTGACCGTAATTATTAAAACAAATTATTAAGATACTGCTAAGAATAAGAATCTGTTTCATAATCTATACAGCAACAGCACCTTTAATATGTGGATGCGGATTATAATCTACTAAAGTAAAATCTTCAAATGTGAAGTCAAAAATATCTTTAATCTCAGGGTTCAATACCATTTTTGGTAATGGCCTAATATCTCTAGACAATTGAAGTTCTAATTGCTCCAAATGATTATTATAAATATGTGCATCACCAAACGTATGAATAAAATCGCCTGGTTGATAGCCGCAAATTTGTGCCATCATCATGGTAAATAACGCATATGAAGCGATATTAAATGGTACACCTAAAAAGATATCTGCACTACGCTGATAGAGTTGGCACGATAATTTTCCGTCTGCGACATAGAACTGAAAAAACGCATGACATGGCGGTAATG
>CAZBMY010000082.1:0-9070 GCA_964492855.1 uncultured Flavobacteriaceae bacterium | reverse complement strand
TGCAGGAAACAACGTCTGATTACCTATTTGCATACTAATATCAAATTTATCTTTTTCGTACCCAAAATTTCCAGCCATACCACAACATCCGCTTGGAATTATGGTTACCTTATAATTATCTGGCAAGTTTAATACATCAAAACTTGATTTTTGATTAGCCAATGCTTTTTGATGACAATGTCCATGAAACTTTATCACTTTCTCTTCTTTAGTGAATTGCTCTGAAGTAATATGGCCTAATTCTATTTCCTGTTGAATGAATTCTTCTATTAAAAATGTGTGTTTTGCAATTTGTTTCGCAGCCTCAACATCATCAGCAAGTTTAATGTATTCATCTCTAAACGTCAGAATTGCTGAAGGTTCAATTCCTATAAGCAGTTTGTCTTCAGAAATTAAATCTTTGAAAACGGAAATATTTTTATTAGCTAAATCTTTCGCTTCTTCTAAAAACCCTTTAGATATAAAGCTTCTGCCGCTTTCGTGATGTTTGATGTATTCAACCTTATAATTGAGTCTAGATAATAATACAAAAGCATCGATAGCAATTTCTGATTCTAAGTAATTGGTAAATTCATCAACAAAGAGATATATTGTTTTAATGTAACTTTTTGATGGGTTTAGATTACTGAATTGATTATCAAAAGAATTCGCAAATTTTGGAAGACTTCGTTTTAAATGAATACCTAATACATTTTTAATTAAAGGTGAAATGAGTTTATTCTGAAACATCAAATTAGATAAACCTGAAAGCTTTGAACCTAGTTTATTATAGCGTGTAGAGGTTGCAAAGAATTTATTTTTAAATGAGACGCCATTAGTTTTTTGATATTGATATTGAAACTCTGCTTTTAAGCTTGCCACATCAACACTGCTAGGGCATTCACTAGAGCAGGCTTTACAGCTTAAACATAAATCAAAAACAGATGAAAGTTCTTCATGATTAAATTTGTTTTCTTTGTCAGATGATGTTAAAAATGCTCTTAAAGCATTAGCTCTAGCTCTAGTTGTATCTTTTTCATTTCGAGTAGCACGATAACTTGGACACATGGTTCCACCAGATTCAGGCAATTTTCTACAATCACCACTACCATTACACTTTTCTGCTTCACGAAGAATACCTTGAGATGCAGAAAAATCTAAAATGGTTTTAATTTTGGGTTCAATCCTATCAACATCGTAACGTAGATTTTTATCCATCGGTATTGCATCAACAATTTTACCCGGATTAAAAATATTGTTTGGATCAAAGGCGGATTTTATTCGTTTTAAAATTTGATAATTATCTTCACCTATCATTATAGGAATAAACTCCGCACGTACAATACCATCACCATGTTCGCCTGACATGGAGCCATTATATTTTTTTACTAAATGTGCAACATCAGTAGTAATTTTTCTAAATAAAGACACATCATCAGAGGATTTAAGATTCAAAATTGGTCGTAAATGAATTTCACCTGCTCCGGCATGCGCGTAATACACAGCATCCTGGTTATAACCATTCATTATTGCTGTAAACTCTTCAATATACTTACTCAAATCACTTAATGCTACCGCTGTATCTTCTATACAGGCTACAGCCTTTTTATCTCCAATCATATTGCCCAAAAGCCCTAAACCTGCTTTTCGGAGTTCCATAGCTTTTGATATTTCATTACCTCTTAAGACTGGGTTTGCATAACTTAGATTGAGTTGCTTTACTGTTTTTAGAAACTTTATTACAGCATTATCAAGTTCTTCCTCTGTATTAGCTTTAAGCTCGCACATTAAAATGGCTACAGGCTCTCCTTCAATAAATTTTCGATTTTGTTGCTGGGTTTTATTATGTTTTGTAAGGTTTAAAATGGTATTATCCATCATTTCACAAGTGTGTAAATTGTGCTGCATAAGCTCATTTACAGCATTCATACACTTTTGAATACTATCAAAATGTAAAGCAATCATCGAACTTTTAGAAGGTGGTAGATTGTCTAATTGCAAAGTTATCTCTGTGGTTAAAGCCAAAGTGCCTTCACTCCCTGAGAGCAATTGACACATATTAAAATCTTCAGAATGATTTTCAAAAAACACTTCGCTTTTAATTAATTCATCAATTGCATAACCTGTATTGCGCCTATGGATTTCATGCTTTGGAAAATTTGATTTAATTTGAG
Organism: uncultured Flavobacteriaceae bacterium; assembly: GCA_964492855.1. Classification (GTDB taxonomy): domain Bacteria; phylum Bacteroidota; class Bacteroidia; order Flavobacteriales; family Flavobacteriaceae; genus Winogradskyella. The sequence goes on along the minus strand of CAZBMY010000082.1, from coordinate 6,917 downwards.
CCTTAACTTTATCTGATTTTAATTCAGTATAAATTGAATTATAGATTTGCCCTTCTAAATCGGTTTGCTCTAATTTATTATTAAATTCTTGCTTGGAAAGAGGTGAAAATTCTACGTGGCTCCCATCACTTAAAATCGTTTTAAGTCTTACGACTTTATCTCTTGTAACACCATATTGGATAGATGTTGTTCCTGATGAGTTATTACCTACCATTCCACCTATCATACATCGATTAGACGTTGATGTATTTGGCCCAAAAAATAAGTCATAAGGCTTTAAATAATTGTTTAGTTCATCTCTAATAACTCCTGGCTGAACTGTAACTGTTTTAGCCTCTTTATCTAGACTTATGATTTTATTAAAATACTTAGATACATCTACAATAATACCACTGCCCACAGACTGTCCTGCTAATGATGTTCCTGCCGTTCGAGGTATTAATGATGTGCTATGTTTATTTGCATAGGCTACTAATAATTTTAAATCAGAAACTGATTTAGGTATAGCTACCGCTGCTGGTAAGATTTTGTATACCGATGCATCTGTAGCGTAAATGTTACGCAATAAATCATCTACATGAAGTTCGCCTTGTAGGTTCTTTTTTAATATTTCAAATTCGTGCATCTTCTGCAAATATCACTTTGGAATTCTAAATTATATCTTTTTTAACACTTAAAGTCCATTTTGGCATCATTTTCGTAATTTGAGTATAAATCAATAAAAACGAAACAATATGAAGAAACTAATTTTATCAACTTTAGGAATTTTTGCAAGTGTATTATTTATGAATGCTCAAGAAATAGCTGACAATGCCATTGGTCTTAGGATTGGGGATAGTGATGGCTTTGGCACAGAAGTTACGTATCAACGTGCTTTAGGAAGCAATAATCGGCTAGAAGTAGATTTGGGATGGCGAACTGGAAACCGTTTTGACGGCTTTAAATTGGCAGGACTTTACCAATGGGTATGGAATATCGATGGTGGCTTTAATTGGTATGCTGGTGTTGGTGGTGGTGTTGGGTCTTATGATTTTGACGATGTTCCTCAAGGATTTGATGATAATGAAACATTCTTCTTTGCTGCAGGTGATGTTGGTATAGAATATAATTTTGATATACCATTATTATTATCACTAGATTTTAGGCCAGAGTTAGGTTTTGGTGATTTAAATGATGATTTAGATTTTGATATCGCACTAAGTATCCGTTATCAGTTTTAGAACATAGTATAATTAATAAAAATGCCATCTTATTAAAGATGGCATTTTTTATTTTACTAAACAGTCAGATAGTGTTTTCGCATATATTGCTTCATATTTAGGAACAATAGCATGCAAATCGAAATTTAGTGACTGCGTTTTAGCGTTTTCTTTAAATGCATTTAACGTAGTATCACTCTTTAATATCTTTAAAGCATTATCAGACATTTCATCAATATTACCTACATCACTTAGATAGCCAGAAAAACCATTAATATTAACTTCGGGTAAACCTCCAGAATTTGATGATATTACGGGTACACTAGACGCCATTGCTTCTAAGGCAGCTAGACCAAAGCTTTCTGTTTGAGAAGGCAATAAAAACAAATCACTAAAGCATAGTATGCGATCAATTTCATTACTGTTACCAAAAAACACAACCTTATCACTAATACCTAATTTTTCTACAAGTTTCTGTGCAGGTTCTCTCTCAGGTCCTTCTCCTACCATCATTAGTTTTGCAGGAATCCTTTTTTGAATATTATAAAAAACGCTTACAACATCTGGAATGTTTTTGACATCTCTAAAATTACTAATATGTGTTACGATTCGCTCGTTTTCTGTAGCCATAAGGCTGCGTTGACAATTAGTAAAATCAGGTTCATGCTTTTCGATATCTATAAAATTTGGAACAACTTCTATATCCTTTTTAATATTAAATAATCTTAAAGTATCTTTCTTTAAACTTTCTGAAACAGAGGTTACTGCGTTAGATTTATTGATACTAAATGTTACAGCAGGCTTATAAAACGGATGACTACCTACTAAAGTAATATCTGTTCCGTGAAGTGTGGTTACTATAGGAACAAAAACACCTTCATCTTTAAGCATTTGCTGTGCCATATAAGCAGCATAAGCATGTGGTATTGCATAATGCACATGCAATAATTCTATATTATACAACTTAACCATATCAACCAATTTACTTGATAGAGCTAATTCATAGGGCTGATAATGAAACAAAGGATACTCTGGTACATTTACTTCGTGGAAATGCACATTTTTACTAAGCAATTCTAGCCTTACAGGTTGTCGATACGTTATAAAGTGTATATCATGGCCACGTTTAGATAATTCTAAACCAAGCTCTGTGGCTACAACACCACTACCTCCAAAAGTTGGGTAACATACAATTCCGATTCTCATTTTGTTTGATTAGTTTGAGCTAAATTAAAAAGTTTTAATAGTGAAAGCTGAAATAATTATAGTTTTAACTAATAATTATACTAATCAATTATGGCTTCATAAATATAACGCTGGATTTCTGTTCTTATGTTTTCACGAAGCAATCTGTTCTTCCCTGCTTGTGGATATGTTCTATTTGCCAAAAAGACATAAACAATTTCCTCCTCTGGATCGGCCCAAGCATAAGTACCTGTAAACCCTGAATGTCCAAAACTTGTCATAGAAATACATCCGCATGTTGGCCCAACATCTCCTAACTGAGGTTTGTCAAAACCTACACCTCTTCTATTGTCTTTATGACAGTAATGACAAGTGGTAAACTTATCTAAAGTTTCTGTTTTAAGATAACGCTTTCCGCCGTAGAATCCTTTTTGTAGATACATTTGCATCAGTTTTGCCACATCATTAGCATTACTAAAAACGCCTGCATGTCCACCAACGCCTCCTTGCATGGCTGCTCCCATATCATGAACATAACCGTGTATTTCATTATATCTGAAATAATCGTCTACTTCTGTAGGAACAATATCCTTTAAATTAAATTTTTCACGTGGTTTATAAGTCGTGTAATTAGCACCTAGTGATTGGTAAAAATGGTCTTGAGCTAATTCATCTAAAGGTTTATCATAATAGTTTTCGAGATATTTTTTTAGGATGTAATAGGGTAAATCACTATACCTATAACGCAGTCTAGATAGTAACTCACTATCTTTTATGATAGTCTGTATAGAATCTTTATAATCCTTTCTCATGAATAACGTATTGGTAACCTCTACATTGTAATTATCTGATTTAGAATTTCTGTACCATTTACGATTGGGCTTGTTAGTCACTGAATCTAATGTGTTTGTATAGAAAGGAACCCATGGTTTCAAACGCGCATAATGAGACAGCATTTTCTTTATTGTAACATTCTCCTTATTTGTACCTTTATATTCTGGTAAAAGTTTTGATAGTTTAGAATCTAACGTAACAATTTTATCTTCTTCAAGCTCCATTACCAGTGGTAAGGTTGCTAAAATTTTTGTAAGTGAAGCCACATCATAAACATCATCAAAGTCAACCTTGTTTTTCTTTTGATACGTATGGTATCCAAAGTTTTTGTTATAGATAACTTTACCTTTTCTCGCAACCAATAATTGAATTCCTGGAGTCATTTTTTCATTAACAGCATGATTAGCAATAGAATCTAATTTCTGATTCAATCGTTTAGAGTCCATACCAACAGATTCAGCTAGACCATATGATAAGTTATTAAGTGCGTTGTATTCTATACCACTACCATAACTAAAATATTTACCTGCTGATACAGGTAATTTGCCTTTTGCAGGAATTGCTCCAAATATAAGTTGTGCTGATTTCTGCTGAGCAATTTCACTGTTTTGATAGCTCATAATAACACCCTCAATGTTTTCAATAGACATAAAATCCATTAATGTGTAAGGCATAGCAAAAGCGTCAATGATTACTGTATTTGTCCGTGCTATTTCGTAGAGCCAAGTCAACTCTTTGCTCGAAAATTTATAGGATTTCCATGGATTTGTATTCGATTTATGGAACCCTATAATTACAGTATTATAGTTTTTGAGTTTATCTAATAAGCCATATAGATTGTCAGAAGACACTTTATGAATTTTAGTGTATTTTTTTAATTCATTATAAAATATAGAGCCATCATCATCACCTAATTGTACGTAAGCTATTTTTTTAGTTTCAAGATTGCGAAGTGGCAGTATATCATTCTTATTCTTAAGCACAGTAATAGCTTCTTCTAACAACTTACCATAAAGTAAATCATCTTTAAGTCGTCTTATATCTTTATGAACACCATAGATGCTTTTTGGCTTATAGTCATTAAGACCTACTTTATATTTTGCCATAAGGATTTTCTTTACAGAATGTGCTAAACGCTCTTCTGTAATTATCCCGTCTTCAACAGCTTTACTTATCTTTTCTATTCCTTTTGGTACATGCTCAGACATTAACATAACATCGTTCCCTGCTTTAAATGCCATAAGGTCTATCTCACCTCTGGTGTCTATTTTGTTAGTAGCTGCACCATCAATAGTTGGTTTTACAAAATCAGCAGCGCCTTTCATTGTTAGAGCATCTGTAAATATGAGACCTTTAAAACCAAGTTGACCTTTAAGGACGTCAGTAACTATATATTTAGATAAAGACGTAGGGAGACCATTTTGAATATCTAAATCTGGAATATTTAAATGTGCTACCATAACACTAGAAAGTCCTTCTTTGATTAACTTTCTGTATGGGTATAATTCAACAGAATCTAGACGCTGTTTATTAAAATTAACTGTAGGTAGTGTTTTGTGAGAATCTGCATCAGTATCGCCATGCCCGGGAAAATGCTTAGCATTAGCTAATACTCCTGCGGCTTGCATTCCTTTCATAAACGCTATAGCTTTTTTTGTAACATTATCTTTGTCTTCACCAAAAGAGCGGTTTCCGATAATAGGGTTTTTAGGGTTTGTGTTTATATCAACCACAGGCGCAAAATTAAAATGTACACCAACACGTTTGCAATGCTCTCCTATTTGGTAGCCTGTCTGCTCAATAAGATTATTATTTGACACAGCTCCTAGTGTCATATTCCACGGAAAGGCATAGGTAGAGTCTAGACGCATGCTCAAACCCCATTCCGCATCCATACCAATCAGTAAGGGTACATTTGATAATGACTGTAAGTTATTATCGAGTTTAACTTGCCGTGTTGGACCACCTTTAGAATAAATAACGCCTCCAATTTTATAATTTTCTATTAAAGCAGAAATCTGATTTTCGTGTTTAAATCCTTTATTAGAAAATGCCTGAACCATAAATAATTGCCCTACACGTTCTTTTAAAGTCATTGAGTTGTAAACACTATCGACCCATTTTTGTTGTGCTTCAATATCTTTTGTTAATAATGGATTGGGTGTTTCCTCTTGTGAAAACCCTATAAAAAACAGGAATAAAAGTATAGTAGTAGCGATATAACGCATTGACAAAATTCTTTTTGATTAAAATTATAAATTCAATAATTTTTAGTTGAACATAGTTAAGACCTAATTAGTTATCTATTCTTTGATCAACCAGTCGACTTCACTCGAGCTTACATTAAATTGTATAACGAATACTATGCCAAATTAGCATAAATAGAAAGAAGTAAAAAGACTTTACGATAGATTTATAAAGACATTAATTAACAAATGCTACTCTATCAAATCAATATGCCTATCGTGATAGCCTAGTAAATACAAAACACCATCTAACCCAATACTAGAGATGGAGCTCTGAGCGTTATCTTTTACCTTGGGTTTAGCATGAAAAGCAATACCTAATCCTGCTAAATCTAACATTGGTAAGTCGTTAGCACCATCTCCAATGGCAATAGTTTGGCTAATGTCAATTCCCTCTTTTTTTGCTAACTCACGTAAGAATTCAGCTTTTTTATTTCCATCGACGATTTCGCCTATATAACCTCCAGTTAAAACGCCGTCAACAATTTCGAGTTCGTTAGCATGAACATAATCTATATCTAGTGTCTTTTTAAGGTAATTTCCGAAGTAAGTAAATCCACCGGAGAGAATTGCAGTTTTAAAACCATAAGCATGTAATGTATCTATTAAACGTCTTGCCCCTTTAGTAATAGGAAGATTTATAGCAACTTGTTTAAGAACAGATTCATTAAGCCCTTTCAATAGTTTCATTCGTCGCTTAAAACTTTCATTAAAATCAATTTCGCCTTGCATAGCAGACTCTGTGATAGCACGTACTTCTGCACCGACACCAGCTAGTTCTGCTAGTTCATCAATAACTTCTGTTTGGATGAGTGTTGAATCCATATCAAAACAAACCAAACGCCTATTTCGTCTAAAAATATTATCTTCTTGAAATGCAATATCTACATCTAAATCTCTGGAGATTTGCATGAATTTTTCAGTTAATTCTGATTTATTTTCAATTTTACCTCTAATCGATAATTGAATTGAAGCACGAGGATACTCTTCTGTTTTTACTAAAGACAAGCGTCCAGTTAATCGTTTTATAGAGTCAATGTTTAATCCTTTCTCAGAAATAATATTTGTGACTTCAGATATCTGCTCTGCAGCTAATTTTTCTCCTAAAATTGTAACAATGTAGCGGTCCTTACCTTGAAGATTCACCCATTTTTCATAATCATCTAAGGATATAGGCTTAAATTTTGCCGTAATACCTAATTCGTATGCTTTAAATAATAAATCTTTTTGAACGGCAGAAGATTGTGCACCAGATTCAATTTCAAACATCATCCCTAACGATAATGTATCGTGAATATTAGCTTGACCAATATCTAGAATTTTTGCACCATAATCTGCCAAAACACTAGTTAGACTTGATGTTAAACCAGGTTTGTCTTGGCCCGAAATATTTAGTAAAAAGATATCTTTTAACACAATAAGTGAACGGTATTAAATCTCACACTTAATAAGT